>JAHAAN010000099.1 GCA_018376855.1 Clostridiales bacterium
CGCATGAGCAAAGCTTGCTTGCGGAGGCGCGCTGTATGCTTGCGGCCGCTGTGTTATTTGCACTTCCGGGTATGCCTTGCATCTATTATGGGGATGAGGCGGGACTTTCCGGGTATGCTGATCCGTTTAACCGGGCAGTATATCCTTGGGGCAGGGAAAATCGCGAACTGCTTTCATGGTATAAGGCTTGCGGCGCTTTGCGCAAAAATGAGGCGCTGCGCATGGGAGAGCTGTATTTATCAGGCAGCGGAGATTATCTTTGTATTCAGCGTAAAAGAGGGGAGCTGGAATGTGTGCTGCTGTTGAACCGAGGGGAGATTCCTCTTGAAGCGATGATCGACAGCCGTGTTCTTAGTACGGGAAAAATATATCGAATGGTTTTACAGTCCCAGCCGGGTGCGGTGCTTCAGCGCAGAGAAAACGGGTATGCGCTTTTGCTTCCGGCAATGTGTGCCGTGTTTGTGTGTGCGGATCCTAAGGAGGATGGAGAAGAATGAAACGAATTTTAATCAGTTTGATGCTTATGCTGGCTGTGATTGTGCTCAGTGCCTGCGGTGAGAACGCTCCGCAGGAAACTTCTGCTTCTCGAAATCCGGAACAGGATGCCGTGTATATTCCGGTCGATACGAATTATGATATTTTTCCGCAATTTTTATCGGATGGAAAAGCCTTGTTGTGCGCACAGCCTAATTCGCAGGGAACGGACGTTACGCTCAGTGTTGTGCAGCCGGATTTTTCTTATCGCTATAATGGGTTTTGTTATGAGGTGTATAAATACTATCCGAAGGATAACCTGCTTTATTATTTTGCATCGCTGCATCCTGAAGATGGCATCGTATACGGAGATCTTTACAGCTTACAGCACGGAACGAAGAAGAAACTGCAAACAGATGTTAGAATGGATAGTGTCAGCTTTGCGGAAAATATTGCAGGCGTGCTTTATATTGTGAATAATGAGGAGAACGATCATGCGCTGTATTATATGGCAGGCGGAAATGCGCAGTGTTTAGCAGAGCAGGTATATAAAGCGCAGTATATCAATTATTATAATCAGGTTGCCTTTCTGAAAGATCAGCGGGGCGCAGAGATCATTGAGCAAACGATCCGTGAACGCGATTTAGAAGGCGGGTTCAGTTTCTATTATGGGTATGAGCTGTATTTTTACGATTCTGTTGGAAAAACGGAGCAGTTAGGAGTCAGCGGTGATATTTTATATGTGGATTCTGAGGATTCTAAGTTGATTTTGCTTTATGGAGTGCAAACTGTTCAAGGGGCGGCATTCAGCAAATTTTATGCAGATGTCGGCGTTCTTTATACAATAGATAGATCGGAATACCGCTTGGAGAATGTTGTTTTGCCGGAAAGCATCAGGGAACAAGGCGACTATTTTTTAACAGTGCAGGAAAACGGGCTTTTCGGCGTAAGGTGGGTGGATCACAGCGGTGTTTTGGAATTGGCGCACGATGTTGTTAAAAGCAGGAGTGTTTCGAGAGCGCTGCACGTCTATGCGTGTACGGTGCAGGAGGCGCAGACTCAGTCGACGGTGGTCTTTTTTGAAACAAAACGTGTTGTTTTAGATAAAGAATCGAAATTTGCGCTTTCTGAATTAAGGTGTGTTGAACATAAAGAGGGCATAGCGCTTTATGGCGTAGGCTCGTTTAAAGACGAAGAAGGGTTATTCTTGTTATACCGCAGTTCAATAAATTCTAATTTTGAAGGAGCGGTTATTACGGAAAAGGTAGCGGATTTTCCGCAATGGATTGTTGGGACGGAGAATACGCTTTGCTATTCCGTAATGGATCAGTATGCCAGCGGATGCGATATTTATGCGCGGAGTTATGCGGGGCAGGCAAAAATTGCTTCAGGGGCGTATATCGCGCAGAATGCAGCGAATGATCCGGCTGTTCGTTTTTGGCCTAATGGAGATGGATCGGCGGCGCTTTATTTTGTTCAAACTCAGCCCGGAAGTGATTCTTATACGCTTTGCACGTCTTCCGGCGTTCGTTTAGTGCAGAACATTGCTTTCGGTGAAACTTTTAGATATAAGGATGATTTCACGGAGGTTTCTTGCTATGTTTATGAAAATGGTGAGCGCAGGGTCGGGCTGTTTTTTAACGGTACGCTTTTTATTCTGCAAAATAAATCATTGAAAATCCTTGATTAAGCAGTGGAATTTTGTTAAAATAAAAGTGTAAAAATATTAAGAGGAAGGGAGTAAAGGTTTTGGAGTTTCTATCATGTGTTCCGCTTTTTGCGGCGATTATTACTTTAGTGCTCGGCATTGGGTTGATTGTGTTGGAAATTTGTTTGCCGGGGTTCGGGGTTCCGGGCATTTCGGGAACTGTACTTACCGCATTTTCTTTGCTGGTTATGATTAACTACATTGGCTGGGGCACTTTGTTGGTCGCGGTAGGTATTCTGCTTCTGTTGGGTTGTGTGCTGTTAATAGTCAGCCGTTCGGCCAAGAAGGGTAAAGGGCGGTTTGTTTTGCACAGTTCAATCAATCAGAAACAGGAGCAGACAGATGGGCAAGTCAAACCTGAAATGCATGGGGTTGCACTGACGGATCTGCATCCTTCCGGTATTGCTTCTTTTGGAGAGAAAAAAATGGATGTGGTAACACAGGGAGAATTTATTTCTAAGCAAGCGAGGATTAAAGTAATCGAGGCAGACGGAAATCGAATTGTTGTAAAGGAGATAAAGGAAAATGTTTAATATGATCTTTCGCGAATTGCAGATGGCGGCATCAGATACCGCCAGAGGGCTGATTATTGCGGCCATTGTAGTTGTGGTCATTGTTGTTTTAGCAATTATTTTTTCGTTGATTCCGGTACGTTTGTGGGTTGTCGCAGGCTTTTCGGGCGTGCATATTAAGATGAGCCAGCTGATCGGCATGCGTTTCCGGAGGGTCAATGCTTCCCGCATTATTAATTGTATGATTCAGGCTGGCAAAGCGGGAATTGATTTGAAGATCAACAAGCTGGAAGCGCATTATCTTGCCAAGGGCAATGTTGAACGTGTTGTTAATGCGCTGGTCGCGGCGCAGAGCGCTCATATTCCGCTTACATTTGAGGAGGCGGCCGCTATTGATTTGGCAGGGCGCGACGTTTTAAACGCGGTTCAGATGAGCGTAAATCCCAAAATTATTGAAACGCCGATCGTTGCAGCGATTGCAAAAGACGGTATTGAATTGCGTGCCAAGGCGAGAGTTACCGTTAGAGCCAATATTGGCCGTTTGGTCGGTGGCGCAGGTGAGGAAACGATCATTGCCCGTATCGGCGAGGGAATTGTTACTACGGTTGGTTCTGCGATGAGCCATAAGGAAGTGTTGGAAAATCCCGACTCCATTTCCCGCACGGTGCTGTCAAAAGGGCTTGATGCGGGAACTGCTTATGAAATTCTTTCCATTGATATTGCAGATATCGACGTAGGGCGCAATGTAGGCGCGCAGCTGCAAATGGATCAGGCGGAAGCAGATCGCCGTATTGCTCAGGCACATGCGGAGGAGCGCCGCGCTATGGCTGTTGCGCGTGAGCAGGAAATGAAGGCGAGCGTGCAGGAAATGAAAGCAAAAGTGGTTGAGGCGGAAGCGGAAGTGCCGAAGGCTATGGCGCAGGCTTTGCGTGAGGGGAAAATCGGCGTAATGGATTATTATAATTTGAAAAATCTGCAGGCGGATACGGATATGCGCGCTTCTATCGCCGATATAGGCAAGCCTGCTGTGAAGCCTAATGAGAAAAAATAATCTGCCAGTGGAGGAGATGAAGCGCAAGTGGGGTCTGTTGTTTTAGGCGTTATTTTCTTTGTAATATGGCTGGCTGCGGCATCTCAAAATGCTCAAAAGAAAAGAGCGGACGAAATGCGCAAACGTATGAATATGGGTGTGCCGCAGTATCAGGTTAAGTCCGATTTGCCGGAGCAGAAACCGGCTGTTAAGCATAAGGATCCATTGTGCCAAATGGGGGAGGTCGCTCCCGTGAATGGAAGTACGGAGGGCGAATCCAATTACCGGCCGGCACAAACTGCATCTGGTAGACCGATTTCCCCAAATGTTTCGGAAAACTATGAAAGTATGTTGGCGGAAGAAACTTTTTTGCAGCAGGAGAGTTGGGCAAAAGGCATTATTATGGCGGAGATTCTTGGGAAGCCTAAGAGCCTTCGATAAAAAAGTATTGTAAAAAAATAAAAAAACAGTTATAATGAAAAGAGCGGCGCAGGCTGCTCTTTCTTAATTATTGGTTATGGGCGGTATTGCAGGGGTGTCTTAAGCTGCGGAACGGAGTATTTTATTATGGAGCAGAAAACAAAAAAAACGATTTTTTCTGGCATTCAGCCAAGCGGAATTCTTACGATAGGCAATTATCTCGGAGCGCTCAGAAATTGGGTGGAACTTCAGGATGATTATAACTGTTATTACTGCGTTGTGGATCTTCATGCGATCACTGTTCATCAGAATCCTACAGAGCTAAAAAAACGTTGTTTGGAGCTGTTGGCGTTATATATTGCCTGCGGGCTTGATCCCGAAAAAAATACTATGTATTTTCAGTCCCATGTCAGCGCGCATGCAGAACTGGGATGGCTTTTGACATGCGCTTCCTATATGGGCGAGCTGAGCAGAATGACGCAGTATAAAGATAAAAGCGCCAAACAGGGGGCGAATATCGGCGCAGGACTGTTGGTGTATCCTACGTTGATGGCGGCGGACATTCTGCTCTATAATGCGGATTTAGTGCCCATCGGGAACGATCAAAAGCAGCATCTTGAATTGACTCGGGATTTAGCGATTCGCTTTAATAATGCCTATGGTGAAACCTTTGTAGTTCCGGAAGCATTTATGGGCAAGACGGGAGCGCGTATTATGAGCTTGCAGGATCCTTCAAAAAAGATGAGCAAGTCGGACGAAAATACAAATGCTTTTATTTCTATGCTGGATCCTGAAGATGTGATTATGCGCAAATGTAAGCGTGCCGTAACGGATTCGGAAAATCGGATTCTTTACAGTGATGAGCAAAAAGGTGTGAAGAATTTGATCGAGATCTATGCTGCATGCAGAAATATTACACCGCAGCAGGTCGAGCACGAGTTTGCCGGTGTGGGCTATGGGCAGTTTAAGGAAGCTGTGGGAACCGCCGTTTCTGAAACAATTATGCCGATCCAGAAACGTCAGCAGGAGCTGTTGAAGGATAAGGCTTATTTGCAGCAGGTGTTTACAGAGGGTGCGAAAAAAGCGGAATATGTTGCAAACCGTACATTGTGGAAGGCGCAGAAGCGTCTTGGATTGGCGCCTAAAAAACTTTGATAAGAATGCTTTTCTCGGTGTGCCGAAATGCCGCACCGGGTTTTTTAATTTTGTGTTGATGCGAAGGAGGGAGCGTATGAAACGGGGATTATTGAAGGCATTTTTTGTTGTTTTCAGCCTATGTTTTGGTTTGCTGCTGATTAACGTGCTTTTTAATAATCAGGCTTTTTCGTTTGATCCGTGGGTGTGCTTTCCGTTGATGCTGCTTTTTTGCGGTGTTTTTATTGCTTTTTATTACTTTTTTGATCGTATTAAGGAATGGTTTGCAAACTATTTTCTTTACAATTCCGATGTTAGCTTCAACTTCCGTAACGGTAAGAATGAAATAACTGTACATCATTCAAATCTTGAACCTTGGAAAGTAACGATAGTTGATACAGGATATAACACATTGACCGGAGGCCGTATCAAACGTATAAAGGAATATGTTAACAATGAAACCTTTATGATGACATATGGTGATGGTGTGTGTGATGTTGACATCAATAAGCTTGTGGCATTTCATAAAAAGCATGGTAAAATAGCAACTCTTACTGCTGTTATTCAAGCACAAGACAAGGGGGTTTTAAATATTGATGAAAATAATTCCATTCGTTCATTTCGTGAGAAGAATATCAATGATGGTGTACCTATTAATGCCGGATATATGGTGTTGGAACCTAGAGTGTTCGATTATATAGAAGGAGATCAAACCATATTTGAAAAAGAACCATTGAATAAGTTGGCTACCGAAGGTGAACTAATGTCTTATACACATAAGGGGTTCTGGCAATGTATGGATAATATACGTGAAAAAAATCTATTGGAACAGTTGCTTATTGATGGAGTTGCTCCATGGAAAAAATGGGAAAGAGAAATACCGATAATAAAATGATGATGTTTATGAGAAATATTAGATTGTCCAAATCTTGCATTGGTAAGGAAGAAATAGATGCCGTAACAGACGTTCTTCATAGAGAGTATTTGGGTATGGGACAGGATGTACATAAATTTGAAGATGATTTAAAAGATTTCTTTGGGCGTGACGTGACACTTGTAAATACTGGTACGGCAGCTTTGCATCTTGCAGTACAAGGTGTAGGAATAAAAGATGGAGATGAAGTACTTGTACAGTCTCTTACATATGTGGCTTGTTTTCAAGCTATAAGAGCTACAGGTGGGATACCTGTGGCGTGCGATGTGGATGATGATACGCTTACTATCGATTTGGATGATGCCGAACGTAAACTGACTCCAAAAACGAAGGCTATAATGCCTGTACATTATGCTGGACAATGTGGTAATCTTGATGCTATATATGAATTTGCAAAAAAGCATAATCTACGAGTAATAGAAGATGCATCACATGCATTTGGCACTTATTATAAAGGTCGGTTAATAGGATCTTTTGGTGATGTGGTGTGTATAAGTATGGATGGTATCAAGAATATAACATCTGGTGAAGGAGGGATGATAATTACTGAGGACCTTGATGTACAGAAAATAATTAAGGATGCTCGCCTTTTGAGTGTACAGAATGATACCGATAGTAGATTCA
>JAHAAN010000100.1 GCA_018376855.1 Clostridiales bacterium
TTTGTAAAGATGCACAGGAAAACGCAATTGCCGTCAAGCTGGAGATTTGTATTCGGATTTTGGTTTTGTTTTTGTGCATTCCAATCCTTTCCCAACTTATAGAACTAATATTTTCTTTGCTGGGAGGCGCAAAAGTAACGTGAAATACAAAAGAATTATGGTGGCTTTTATATCTGTTGCTATGCTGCTGTGCATTCCGTTATGCTGTTGTGCGGAAGAATCGGTTGAAAGCATCATACAAGAGAAAATGGATGGAATTGATTTTGCGCCTTTAGACGAGATGTTCAGAGAGATCAATGATGCGGCGATTTCGAAGCTTGGGGGAGATTTGTCTTTTTCCGGTATGGTAGAAAAGATTTTGAACGGAAGTCTTGAAATCAATTTTGATACGATGTTTTCTCTTTTGTTTTCTTTGTTTTTCTCAGGTATAAAAGATTTGCTTCCGTTAATTTTGGAGCTTTTCGTTCTCTCTATATTATCCGCTGTAATTCTGAATCTGAAGGGGAGCTTTCAAGAACAGATAGGAGAGGCCATAAGATTTGTTACTTATTTAATTGCATCAGCTTTGCTGTTTCAGAGTTTTATTGCAATTGTGTTTTCCGTAAAGGATATTATTGGAAGCTTGATTCGCATGCTTCAGCTTATTATGCCGATCTTGCTAACACTGCTTATGGCTTGTGGTGCTCCGTCCAGTGCAGGTGTGCTGCAGCCGGACAGCGTAATTCTTGCTTCGGCTGCTGACGGGATCATTATTAATGTTGTGTTGCCGTTGATTTTGGTTATGACAGTGTTAGTGTTTATTAATAATTTACTTCCGGATTCCAAGCTTGTCGGAATTACACAGCTTTGCAGATCTGCGGCTACATGGATTCTTACAATTGTGTTTACGGTTTTTAGCGGGACGATTACTTTGCAGGGAATTGCTGCGGCATCTTATGATGGTGTGTCGCTGCGAACGGTTCGATATGCGATTAATAACAGTGTTCCGATTATAGGCGGTTTGGTAGGGGAAAGTATGAATATGCTTCTTTCCTGCGGAGTTTTGGTGAAGAATGCAGTTGGAGTTGCAGCTTTGATCGGTATCGCCATTTTGATCGTTTCGCCGCTGCTGAATCTGGTTGCCTATATGTTTGCGCTTCGGATTGTAGCGGCAGTTACTGCGCCGCTTGCGGATCATCGCTTAAGTGCGCTCACAGGGCAGCTTTGCGATGTGCTTAAGATGTTGTTGGGTGCGCTGTGCGGGATAACGGTTACGGTCTTTATCTTAGTGTGTATCATTATCGGTACGGGAAACACCCTGCTCTGAAGTGAAGTCTTGCATTTGTTGAAGTTAGATTCGGAATATAAAAAGATGCTTGGGAGAGTGGGTGCGTTTGTTGCAGAAGCTTTTTTCATCCGTAATTACAATAACGCTGCTTTCGATCATTGGATTTTTGCTTGATTTTATTATGCCTTCCGGAAATATGAAAAGGCTGGCGAGGTTTGCCTGCAGCCTTGTGCTGACTTTGGTTATCAGTATTTCAGTTGCCGATTTGCTTTCGTTAGATTTTTCTGCTGCGATTCCAGAGTTCGAAGAAAAAAATATTTTTTTGGATCAATCAAGCATACAAAATGCCGTTAAACAATATATAAGATTATATGCCGGCTTTGAAAAAGCTGAGGTGTCTGTTTCTGTTGATGAAAACAAGTTGGTTTCAGTTATGGTTTCATTTCCTTACGACAATGCAGAGGCGGCCGCAAAAAGAAAACTGACAGAAAATCAGATGCGAAAAACAATTTCGGTTCTATATAATGTAGAAGCGAATAAAATTATAATACAATGATGTGATAAAGGGTGTAGCATATGAAGAATTTATCATGGAAAGAAACACTGGGAAAAATTAAGCAGATAAAAAATATAGAAATCATCTTAGCTGTGGTGATTGGATTAGTTATTTTATTGATTTACTTTCTTCCGGGTGAAAACCGTTCGGAAAGTGAAAAAAAATCATCGAATGTTTCTGGAAACATTCAGACACAAACGGATGAGGAACGTTTGAAAGCGGTGCTTTCTCAAATGGAGGGGGTAGGGAAAACAGAGGTAATGATTACGTATGAATCTGGCGTGGAGCTTGTTCCTGCATTTGAATCATCGAGGCAGGAAACGGTGACCACCGGCAGCAGTCAGAGTTCAACGACCGTTAGTGAAAATAATCAGCTTGTAACTGTTTATGGCAGCGGTGGCAATCAGGCGCTGATTCTGGTGGAGAAAAATCCTGCTATTAAGGGGGTGATCGTCATTGCGCAGGGAGCTTCCGATCTAACGACGCGGATGAATCTGTATAAAGCGGTTCAAACCGTATTGCAGATTCCGGCAAGTAAGGTGGACATTTTTGAGATGAATAAAAAAGGAGAGTAAAAAATATGATTAAGATCAACAGGAAAACAATTGTAATTGCTTCAATGGTGGTATTGCTTGTGGTGGCGGGGTATTTGAACTGGCGTTATGCGGATATGAATTCGCAGCAGGTATCAGGCGGAGGAAACCAACAACAGGGAGGCGGCAATAACGATTTAGATGCAGCTGATGTTTTTAGCCGATTCAGAACCGAGCGCGAGGAGACAAGGGCTCAGGAGATCACTTCTATTGACAGCATCATCAATAACAGTAACACGGATCAGACGACGTTGGCTGAAGCACAGAAAATGAAGCTTGAGCTTGTGGATTCCATGGAAAAAGAATTGTTGCTTGAGGGATTGATTAAGGCAAAGGGATTTGAGGATGTATATGTAATGCTGTCAGATCAGTCTGTAAATGTAATTGTTAAGGAATCGGAAATGACGCAGGCAAAGGTTGCGCAGATCCTTGACATTGTTATGAGAGAAACTGATGTTGAAACGGATAATGTGAAAATTACGCAGTCTACATGAGAAAACAAAGCAAGGGCAGACATAAAATCATGTCTGCCCTTATTACCTTGGTTTACAGTGCGGTTTTTATGCCAGGTGCATTTAGATGGTTCTTTGAACCTTTCCGGATCTTAAGCAGCTTGTGCATACGCAAATACGCTTTTTGCTGCCGTTTACGATAGCCTGCACCTTCTGTACATTGGGAGCCCAGTATGTTCTTGTATGTCTCTTAGAGTGACTTACATTATTACCAGACATAACACCTTTTCCGCAAATTTCACAATACTTAGCCATTGAGCACACCTCCTTTGGGTATGGTTCAGTCAAAATAACGTATATAATATATCATTAATGACGGTTTTATGCAAGCGCTTTTTCGCATGAAAACAAATTTTCTTGTCACACTAAAGAAAGCGAAAAAATGAGCTTGCATTTATTTTACTTCTGCATTAAAATATAAAATGTATTTATTCTACTTTGTTTAATTAAAATCATTGGAGGGAAACTTATGTCTATTCAAACCAAAAATGACTTCGGTGTTGTTACTATTGCTGATTCCGTTTTGGCGACAATAGCCGGAATGGCTGCTATGCAGTGCGCAGGCATTGTAGGAATGGCGTCGCAGGGAGCTGCGGAAGGAATTGCCGAGCTGCTTAAGATCGAAAGCCTTACGAAAGGCGTGAAAGCCATAACGAATGAGGATACCGTTGTGATTGACATTAATGTGATTCTTGAATACGGTGTTTCTATGGTTGCCGTTGCCGATAATGTGATTGGTTCGGTTAAGTTCGCAATTGAATCTATGACAGGATTGAAAGTAGAGAGCGTAAACGTTTATATTAAAGGCATACGCGTGTAAGCAGTATACCGATGATTTTGGAGGACATGAAAGTGAGAGAGAACAAGATTGACGGTATTACGCTGAAAGAGTGTATGCTTGCGGCTGCCGGAACCTTAGAGGCAAACAAAAAGCAGCTGAATGATTTAAATGTGTTTCCTGTGCCGGATGGAGATACCGGTACAAATATGTCGATGACGATGAAATCGGTTTTGAAGGAAGTGCAAAGCGTAACTGATATTAATGTTGCTAATATTGCGGCAGCGGCATCGCGCGGAGCGTTGAAGGGTGCGCGTGGAAATAGCGGTGTTATTTTATCGCAGTTGCTTAGAGGGCTTGCTGTTCCGTTCGCTTCTTGTGAGCTGATTGATGCTTCTACGTTTGCAGCCGCAATGCGAAAGGGCGTTGAAATGGCTTATAAGGCTGTTATGAAGCCAAAAGAAGGTACTATTTTAACTGTGGCGCGTGTAATTGCAGAGGATTGTACTTTGTGCGCAAAGAACGGCGGCACGATCTATGATGTAATTGATCGGGCGCTTATTAGCGGAAAGGCAATTCTTGCAAAAACGCCGGAAATGCTCCCTGTTTTGAAAAAAGCCGGCGTTGTTGATGCCGGCGGACAGGGTTTGTTGTTGATTTATGCGGCATTCAGTAAGGTTATTCATGGCGAATATATTCCCGATCAGGAAGAAGAGTCGATTAATCTTGAGGCAAGCAGTCCTGCGCAGTGGGTCAGTGACGAGAATGATTTGGAAAATATCACTTTTGCGTATTGTACGGAGTTTTTTGTTAAGAATATGTATGATTTTGTTACGGAAAAGGATATTAATAAGCTGCGCGATATGCTTTCTAAAATCGGCGATTCACTTGTTGTAGTAGGCGATGTGGAACTGGTTAAGGTTCATGTGCATACAAACACACCGGGAAAGGCGCTTCAATATGCTGTGCAGCTCGGTGAACTGGATGGCATCAAGATTGAAAACATGGTAATACAGCATCGTGAAATCATGGCTAAAAGAGCTGCGGAACGCAAGGCAGTTGGTATTGCTTCAGTGTCATCAGGAGATGGACTGAGCGATATCTTCCTTGATATCGGTGTGGATGATATTATTTCCGGTGGGCAGACAATGAATCCCAGCACAGAGGATATTGTAAAGCAGGTTAAGCAGATCAATGCTGATGCAGTGATTATTCTTCCGAATAATTCCAACATTATTTTGGCTGCTCAACAGGCACAGGATTTTACTGAGCAAAAAGTTTATGTTGTTCCGAGTAAAACGATTCCACAGGGAATTGCTGCTATGTTGGCATTTAATCCGGAATTTGATGCGCAGACAAATTTTGAAAACATGTGCGCGGCGCTGAATGATGTAAAAACGGGTCAGGTGACTTATGCTGTCCGGGATACTGTTATAGAAGATCAACCGATCACAAAGGGAGATATATTAGGTCTTTGTGAGGGAACAATTCGGGCGGTCGGAAAGGGAATTGCTCCGATTACAGAAGAATTGATTGCGAAGATGTGCGATGACGGTGCGGATCTTGTAACGATTTATTATGGAAGCGAAGTTTCTAAGGAAGATGCTGAGAAGCTTGCCGAGAATATCAGCGCGAATAATGCGGATGTAGATGTTGAACTGCATTATGGTGGCCAGCCAGTGTATTATTATATTGTGTCGGTGGAATAAATGAGACAAAACAGTGAAAGCGGCAGATATTTTTCTGCTGCTTTTATTTTATTGTAGGTCTTAAAATTGCGTTGTAGTGAAGATAAAATTATATGTGAAAAATGAAAGAAGGTGAAGTGCGCAGTATATAAGTACATATTAATCTCTGATTGGGGAAATTATGATAGCAAGTGACGGTGAGAATCTTATTGGGCTATGGTTTAAGGGGCAAAAATATTTTGCCGATATCCTGCAGGATGACTGTGCACAAGCAGATTTTCCGGTGTTTGAACAAACAAAATGTTGGTTTGATTGTTATTTTAAAGGCGGGATTTCGACTTTTGTTCCACCGTTGTATTTGCAAGGAAGTACTTTTCAGCTTTCTGTTTGGAAGCTTTTGCAGCAAATCCCTTATGGCGAAATTGCGAAGGAGCTTGAAAGAACAAGTGCGCGGCGAGTATCTGCGCAGGCAGTGGGTGGTGCAGTTGGACATAATCCTGTTTCGGTTATTGTTCCGTGTCATAGGGTTGTGGGCAGCAATGGCAGCCTGACGGGATATGTGGGCGGTATTGATAAAAACGGAAGCTTCTTTCTGTTGAAAAAGTGAATATAAAACATTTATTTGTTCTGTAAAGCAGGGCTTTGAATAGTGCGTTAAAAGCATATAAAAAGAGAACCATTTGGAATATGTTTTCCAAATGGCTATAAGTTATAAATCCTGAAGATCCGCTGCTGTTAGATCGTTTTCGATGTTGTCCCGTGCAATGTCAGTGTCTATAACGGGATAAGAAATCGGCTTTTCACGGTGAAAAACTTTTTGTGATGGGGCTTTGGTTTCCGCAATAATAGGATTGGCTTTAGTTTTGGTATGTTTAGCTTTTCCTTGAATTTCGGGTATCGGCGGTTTATCATTGTGTGGTTGTGTGTGTGTTCGTTCCGGACGTTTCATTCCTTGCTTTGGCATTTTTATCACCTCAAAGATAGTATGATGTAATTTTTTAAATTTATGCGTTTAGTAGTATTTATCGATAGGGTATTAGGGATTTTGTCATATGTATTGATTTTTTCGGTTGATCCATGCTGTGGAAGCATCCATTGCTGTGCGGCATGCATTTGTTTGGTCAAGCGCATTAAGCATAACAAAATCATGAATGGTGCCTTGAATACGTAATGCAGTAACTTCCACATCAGCATGGCGAAGTTTTTCTGCAAAAGCTTCTCCTTCGCTGCGTAGCACATCTGCCTGACCGTTGATAATCATTGTTGGAGGAAGATTTTTCAGACAATCAAGAGTAGCTCTTAAAGGAGATGCTGTTACCTGATTTTTGTCAGACATGCAGGCAGTATACTGAAGCCAAAACCATTGCATTCCTGCTCGATATAAATAGTAGTTTGCGGCAAATTGATAATATGTCGGTGTGTTAAAGCA
>JAHAAN010000101.1 GCA_018376855.1 Clostridiales bacterium
GCAATATATTTATATTCCGCTTGGCGGGAGCCGGAAAGGAAAAGGAAGAACCTTTTTAAATTTGTTTGCGGTGTGGGTATTTACCGGCCTTTGGCATGGTGCCAGTCTTAATTTTCTGCTATGGGGAATTATGCTATTTGTTATCATTTCTATAGAGAAGTTGGGATTATTGAAAGTATTGGAAAAGCATCGCATTTTGGGTCATATTTATATGATATTTTTGATTCCTCTTATGTGGACGGTTTTTGCGGTAACGGATCTTTCGCAGTTGGGCGTATATTTTTTGAGACTGTTTCCTTTTTTGCCGCAGGATTATCAAGCTATTATACCACAGGATTATATTGCAAGCTTTAAGCAGTATGGCTGGTTGCTTATTGTATGTTTAATATTATCTTTGCCATTGGCAAGAAAAATTTATATGCGTATAAAGGATAATATGATAGGTGCACTTGTATTATCTGTTATTTTTGGAATAAGCATCTATTGCCTGTGCCTTGGTATGGACGATCCATTTTTATATTTTAGATTTTGATGATGCAATATGATATTTTACAGGAGGAAAGACTGATGGAGTATCATGCAAAAGCCGGCGCAGCACGAAAGAGAAGAGTGAAGAATAACTATTGTTTCATTATTTTGTTTTGTGTTGTTTTTGTTGTAAGTATTCCGTTTGTTGTGTCGAGTTTAAAGGAAAATCGTGAAACGGAGGACGGCTGGATTGACGGAGAAGAATCATTTACGGATGATCCTAATTGGGGACTAATAACAGAAGAAATCACTTTGGTTCCGACTTTAACGCCAAGCGCTTCTGAAACGACGGCAGCTGTTTCGCCATCTGTTCCGGAGGTATCGCTAACGCCAACAGAAGCTGTTACTCCGACGCCTGAGCCTACAGATATAACGGGGTTGATGGTTTCGCCATGCCCTGAAAAGGGGAGCTTTGTTACAGTAAATGTTGATTACTTTAATGATGCGTTATTTATAGGAGATTCAAGGACTGTGGGCATTGCCTCTTATGGCACACTTAAAAATGCGGATTATTTTGCGAGAGTCGGAATGACAGTGTATAATGTTAATAAAAATGCGACGGATGTTTCTGGCATAGGACAGGTTATGTTCGGAGATTTTATCAAGAATAAAAACTATAAATACATTTATATTATGCTTGGATTGAATGAGATCGGATATCGCCAAAGCAATACTGTGAAAAAGTATTACGAACTGATTGAACAAATCAAACAAGCGCAGCCGGAGGCAGTTATATACATTCAGGCGAATCTATGTATTACGAAAGAACGTTCAGATAGGGATCGTTATGCGCATAATTCCGATATTATTAAGTTGAACAATGCTCTTTCGGCGCTCGCCGACGGAGGAAGAACAGTTTATATTGATGTCAATCCTGTTTTTTGCGATGAAAATTATAATTTAAAAAGTGATTTTACGGGTGACGGCGTTCATGTGTATGCGAAGCACTATAAAACATGGTGTGAATGGCTAATGACAAAAGGTGTGGCATAGAAAATATTGAAGATAACAGCAAGCGAATGCTATGATAACGGCATTCGTTTGCTTTTTCTACGGTTCTTTAATAGCTAAAGGTGTTATTGCGGATGAACAGAAATAAATTTTTGTCATATATTATAGAAAGGTTTGTTAGCTGCAAGCATAGAAATTATAGAATGACGAACAGTTTAATGATGCAGAACAAACGCGTAAATGGAAAATATGAAATCTAATGATTATGCTATGGAAGATATTGTGTCGTTTACGTTGTATGTAGTTGTGGGGTTTCAGTTTGCATGCTTGTCAGTAGAATGATTGCAGGTCAAATGTGATAAATTTATAAAATTTTCGGTAATGAATTGAAGCAGACGCGAATATATGCTATAATAAATAGCCGGATTCGGATGCAGTTGGGTAAAGGTTGTGGAGGTAAAGCATAAATGGCAAGATTGTTTGGAACAGATGGTGTGCGAGGCATAGCAAATAAAGAGTTGACAGCTGAGCTGGCGTTTTGGTTGGGGCGCGCTGGTGCGTATATATTAACAAATCAGCGGTCGCGTCCGCGCATTTTGATTGGGCGGGATACTCGTATATCGGGCGATATGTTAGAATCGGCGTTGGTGGCAGGAATTATGAGCGTTGGAGCAGATGCTGTGGTTGCGGGTGTTTTGCCGACGCCGGCAGTCGCCTATTTGACGCGTTATTACTGCTGCGACGCGGGGGTTATGATTAGTGCGTCGCATAATCCGGTGCAGGACAACGGAATAAAGTTTTTTGATGGCCGAGGATTTAAATTGCCGGATTCCGCGGAAGACGAGATAGAAGCTATTGTTTGTGCACATTCAAGCTTGCCGGCACCTGAGGGATTAGGGGTAGGAAGAATTATTCATATGAAAGATCCTGTTCAGGATTATATTGATTTTTTGACAGAGACGGTAAGCATGCGGTTTGGTGGGATGAAGCTGGTGTTGGATTGTGCAAATGGGGCAGCAAGCGCAATTGCCCCTCGTTTGTTTGCTGCTTTGGGGGCGGAAGTATTTGCTTATTATAATTTGCCGGATGGCGGTAATATCAACAGAGAATGCGGATCGACACATCCTGAAAGAATGTGTGAGTTGGTAAAAGAACATGGGGCAGACGCGGGATTTGCATTTGACGGTGATGCCGATAGATTAATTGCGTGTGATGAAAATGGTGATATTTTAGATGGAGATCATGTGCTGGCTATTTGCGGTACATATCTTTTGAGTCAGGGAAAGCTGAATAAGGAAACAATTGTGGGTACGGTTATGTCCAACATGGGGTTGGATATTGCCTGCCGGCAGCATGGAATCCGGCTTGAAAAAACGGCAGTAGGGGATCGTTATGTGCTGGAGAATATGATTAAAAACGGCTATAATTTAGGCGGCGAAAAAAGCGGTCATCTCATATTTTTGGATCATAATACCACGGGGGATGGAATGCTTTCTGCACTTCAGCTGCTTTCTGCAGTTAAAGCGCAGGCCATAAGCTTTTCTAAGGCTGCTAAAATGATGGTTAATTTGCCGCAGGTGCTTATGAATGTAACGGTTTGTAATGAATGCAAGGCTCAGTATCGAGATAATCCCATAATCAGCCAGGCTATTGCGCATGCGGAGGCAGAGCTGGCTGGAACAGGGAGGGTGCTTGTGAGGCCTTCGGGAACAGAGCCGCTGCTTCGTGTCATGCTGGAAGGAAAGTGCGAAAAACAGCTTAATGAGCTGGGTGAAAAAATTGTTCAGGCTATGGTACAGGAATTAGGCGGATCCGTGAGATGAAATAAAAGGGATGTGGCATAGAATGAAGAAAAAGAGCAGTATGCCTTTGGGAACAAAGACGGTTTTGTGGCTGTGCGCTGCATTGATTGTTTTTATGCTGCCGTTTGCAGTCAATCAGGCTGTGGTTTCTGCTGCTTTGCCTTATCTTTATGAGAATGCTGAGCAGTGTGAAATTTTGGATGCGGATTGCATACTTGTGCTGGGCGCGTTGGTTTATGATAATCAAGGGTCTTTAAGCCCGGTTCTTCAGGATAGAATGGAATGCGCTTTGCAGCTGCTTGGACAGGGCGTCAGCGACAGGCTTTTGCTTAGCGGAGACCACGGAACAGATGAATACGACGAGGTGAATTCTATGCTGTGTTATGCTAATAAGCGTGGTGTAGATAAAAGTTTGCTGTTTCAGGATCATGCGGGTTTTTCTACTTATGAAAGCATGGTGCGTGCGAAGGAGATTTTTGAATGTAAAAAAATTGTGATTGTAACGCAGAAAAGTCATCTGTATCGAGCGGTGTACATTGCGCGCAGCTTAGGAATGGAGGCATATGGTGTTGCGGCGGATTTAAGACCTTATGCGAATCAAAAAAGTCAGGAGTTGCGTGAATTTATGGCACGGAATAAGGATTTTTTGAGTTGCTTGCTCCATATTAGGCCTACTTATGGCGGTGAAGCGATTCCTATTACCGGCAATGCTGCAGCATCACATGATAGATAATCGATCATAAAAAATAGTTTCTTGCATAAGATCTTTTTAGAAGGAGGATTTTGTGCAATGAAAAAGGCTGGAAGAATTTTAAAAAATGCGGGTATTGCGATAGGGGTTGTAGCGATTGTGGCTATTATAGCCACATTGCTGACGGATACGGGCTCAGAATGGTATACACAGTTAAAGAAACCGGATTTTCAACCTCCCGATTGGGTATTCGCAGTAGCGTGGCCGATTATTTATTTGCTTTCTGCTGCGGCATTGTTCTTGCTGCTTGATAAGCGCTGCGGCAAGAAGGATGTTTATTGGTGGTTTGGAGCACAGGGGATTTTTCATCTGTTGTGGGTGCTTTCTTTTTTTCGTCTGCATTTGATTGGGGTATCCATGCTTGTATTGGTGCTGTATTTAGCGACGGTACTTATAACAGCGCAGAAAGCAAAGGAATGTATCGGAGCATTTTCGTGGTTGTTTTTGCCTCATGTTTTATGGCTTCTTTTGGCGGCAGCTTTGAATTATGTGATTTTATTAATAAATTAATTTTTTAAGAGAAACATGGCCTGCTGGGATAGTTCCGGCAGGCATTTTTTTGGTTGCATAAATCATTTATTTTGAGTATAATAGTTAAAACAAGCGGTAGACAGACTTTTTTAAAGCTGTTATGCTAAGATGCTTGTGAATTTTATATACCGAAATAGGGTATCCTTAATGGAACCAAAATGGAGGAAGAAAGATGAAAAAGAGAACAGTATTGAACATTGTAATTACAGGGTTATTTGTTGCACTTATGGGCATAATGTCATTTTTATTGCCTAATATTGGCTTTATACCATTAGGTGTTGTCTCGGTTTCATTAGTGCATTTGCCGGTTGTAGTTGGTGCTATTGTGTGTGGATGGAAAGAAGGCTTAATTTTGTCATTGGCTTTTGGGCTGATGTCGTGGATACGATCTTATATGCCTATGGGAGCAGCAGATGTACTGTTTCAGAATCCGTTGATTGCTGTGTTGCCGCGTCTGATGATTGGTTTTAGTGCATGCGGCTGTTTTTGGATATTTAAAAAGCTGTTTGAAACAGTGCAACGTAGTATGACAGGTAAAAGTAACGCGTTTTGTCATACAATTGCATATTTGGTGGGCACGGTAATGGGTTTTGCACTTGCTGTTGCGGTATATTTTTCACTGATAAATATAGCTGGAATGGGAAATATTGGAGCGGTATTGCTTGCATGTGTGATGGGTTTATTTGTTGGAATTGCATTGAATAATACATTGCGTGATGGCATGCCTAATCCTAATTATTCGGCGGCCATGTTTGGCTGTGCGGGAGGCGCTTTAGGAAATACTGTGTTTACTCTTATTTCCTTTTACTTCTTTGTTCCTGCATTTTTTGAAGAAGTGTTGGTGGCAAACGGACTTGTTGAAACAGAGGTTTTTATAAAATATCTGCTTGGGTTGGCGGGAACAAACGGTGTGCTGGAGATGCTTGTGTTTGCACTGGTAGGAACACCGGTGGTGTTGGCGCTTCAGAAAGCTTATTCTAAAATCTAAAAGGAGAGGGAAAAATGCTTCTGGCTCTTGATATAGGGAATACAAATATTAAGCTCGGCGTTTTTAATGGCAATCATTTAGCTGCTTCGTGGAGAATGTCTACCGACCGCTCACGTACGAGTGATGAATACGGGCAGATGCTGATGACTTTGATGGAGCATGAAAATCTTTCGCCCAAAGATATGGATGGAATTATTTTTTCTTCTGTTGTTCCGGCAATCAATTTTACGATTGAGCATATGCTTACATACTATTTGGGCAAGAAACCTATGGTTGTGGGACCTGGAATTAAAACAGGATTAAATATTCGTTTGGACGATCCCAGAGAGCTGGGGGCTGATATGATTTGCGATGCTGTCAGTGCATATAGGCGTTATGGTGGACCTTGCATCGTAATGGATTTCGGAACGGCAACAACTATTATGGCGGTAACAGAGAAGGGTGAGTTTTTAGGCGGGGCTATTTGTCCGGGTGTGAAGGTGGCGCTTGATGCGTTAACGCAGAGAGCGGCTAAATTGCCTAATATTGAGTTGGAGTTCCCAAGCCGTGTGATTGGCCGCAATACTGTAAATTGTATGCAAGCGGGATTGTTGTACGGCTATGTGGGGCAAGTTGAATATTTAATTGCGAATTTTAAGCGGGAGATGGAATGCCCTGAGGCTAAAGTTATTGTTACGGGTGGGATGTCTCGTGAGATTGCAAAAATGGCTCCGAGCATCCAAATCGTTGACAGCCTGCTGACATTAGAAGGCTTGCGGTTAATTTATAATAATAATATATAACAAACAGCAATGGGGGAAAAAGATGAAAACCATTACTATTGGATTTTTGGGGATGGGCACAGTCGGAAGCGGGGCATATGAAATCATCCGATCTAACGGAAAGGTGATTGAACATCGCGATGAATTATGCCTGAAGGTCAAGAAAGCATTGGTGCGCAATGTAGAAAAAACACGAGGGAACGGTATTCCCAAGGAAATTCTGACAACAAATCCGGATGAAGTGCTGAATGATCCGGAAATTGATATTGTTGCAGAGTTTTTGGGCGGTGTAGAACCAGCTAGGACTTATTTCTTCCGGAGCAGGGCTTTATTATGAAGCCACAGTGGCCGGAGGCATCCCGATTATTCGGACCATTCACTGTGCGATGCAGGCTAATAGAATTAATAAAATTATGGGGATTATCAACGGTACCACGAATTACATACTTTCCGCGATGACAAAAGAAGGCAAGGATTATGAAGAGGTGCTTAAGCAAGCTCAGAAAATCGGTCTTGCGGAAGCAGATCCTACGCTTGATGTTGGGGGAATGGACGCTGCGTTTAAGCTGAGCATTCTTTCCAGTATTGCTTTTCATTCTAAAATTCCGGTAAACCATGTTTATACGGAAGGGATTACAAAAGTAACTGCGCAGGATATTCAAATCGGAAAAGAAATGGGACTTACGCTGAAGCTTTTGGCTATTGGTAAGAGGCGTGGTCAAGAAGTTGAAGTGCGTGTGCATCCTACATTTATTCCCGATGAACATCCTTTGGCGAAGATTGATGGCGCAACGAATGCAATTTATCTCCACGGCGATGCGGTAGGGGATGTCATGCTCAGCGGACAGGGAGCTGGCGGCCTGCCGACAGGAAGCGCTGTGGTGTCAGACATTGTATATGCCGCTAAACAGACTGTGCACCAATATGCAACCTTTGTCAACAGAGAGGTGCCCCCAAGCGATCTGCTTATCAGCAACGATTGGAAAACAGAATATTATGTTGCAATTTTAGCGCCTGATCGTCCGGGTGTGCTCAGTGCGGTAGCTGGAATTTTTGCAAAAAACGGCGTAAGCATTGCATCAATGATTCAGAAAAGTACGGGAGAGGAGCGCGTTCCGGTAATCTTTTTAACGCATAAAAGCGGTGAGCAGTCGTTAGAGCGTGCTGTTAAAGAAATCAGCGAAATAGAGGATATGACTGTGAGAAGCACAATTCGGGTAGAAGGGTTAGATGACTGATGATTTCAAAGTCAAAAGCAAGGAAGACAGAGCAGCGGGAAAATATGCGTAGCGGAAACGGAACCGTTGCTTTAACAGCATTGTTTTCAAATGGATTACCGCCAAAATGCAGAATGGCGAGCGTTATTACATTAGAAAAGGGATGTTCGATTGGTACGCATCAGCACCAAGGAGAGTGTGAGATTTTTTATGTGCTTTCCGGTGTGGCACGCTACAATGATAATGGTGTATTTCATTTGTTGGAACAGGGAGATGCGACCATGGTCTATAACGCAAGCCATGCTGTTGAGGGTGTGAGTGATGAGCCGTGTCAGCTATTGGCGTTGATTGTGCTGGATTAATTGAAACTGTTCAAAAATTTGTGTTGTCGAATACGGCGACACTTTTTTACCATTAAAGAAAGGAATGATTTTTATGCAAAAGAAGGGAACTTTATCCGTTAATACCGAAAACCTGATGCCGATCATTAAAAAATGGCTTTACAGTGACAGAGATATTTTTGTGCGGGAATTGGTGTCTAATGGTTGTGATGCAATCAGCAAGCTGAAGAAGTTAGCCGACATGGGACAGGCAAATATACCGGCTGATGAAAAGTTTGCAGTTCAGGTATATATAGACAAAGAAAAGAAAGAGCTTGTTTTTACTGACAACGGTATCGGTATGACGGATGACGAGGTTGAACGCTATATTAATCAAGTGGCTTTTTCGGGGGCTGCTGAATTTATTCAGCGTTATGAAAAAAGCGAAAAGGAAGGCTCTTCGATTATCGGTCATTTTGGGTTGGGTTTTTATTCTGCATTTATGGTTTCTGAGCTTGTTATGATCGATACTTGTTCCTACCAAGACGGTGCAAGAGCAGTACACTGGGAAAGCGATGGTTCAGGCGAATATGAAATGGGAGATTCTTCCCGTAATGAGAGGGGAACTGCTATTACTTTAAAGCTTTCTCAAGAGGCTGAGGATTTTTTAAATGAAGCGGAAATTTCAAAGATTTTGCATAAATACTGTGCATTTTTGCCTTATCCGGTATTCTTGCAGGTAAGCGATGATAAAGAAGATATACAGCCGAGGCAGATTAATGATACGCAGCCTTTATGGCTTAAAGCGCCGTCTGAGTGTACGGAAGAGGATTATAAGGCGTTTTATTCCAAGGTATTTTTTGATTTTAATGAGCCGCTGTTTTGGATTCATTTGAATGTTGATTATCCTTTTAAACTTAAAGGCATTCTTTATTTTCCTAAGTTGACAAAAAACATGGAGACAATGCAGGGCGAGATCAAGCTGTATATTAATCAAGTATATGTGGCTGATAATATTAAGGAAATTATACCTGAGTTTATGATGCTGCTAAAAGGAGTGATTGATTGCCCGGATATGCCGCTTAATGTTTCGCGCTCCTTTTTACAGAATGATGGCACGGTGAAATTAATTAGTAAGCATATTACAAAAAAAGTTGCGGATAAGCTGACAGGGTTGTTTAACACGGAACGCGAGATATATGATCGATATTGGGATGATATTGGCGTGTTTATTAAATATGGATGCATGCGGGACGAGAACTTTTATGACCGTATGAAGGAATGTTTGATTTATAAAACAACGAATAATACATTTGTAACTTTAAAGGATTATTTGAATGAGAATCATGAAAAACACGAAAATAAAGTGTTTTATGTAACAGATATCGTGCAGCAGGCACAATATATTGATTTATTTAAGGTTAACGGCATGAGTGCAGTGATTCTTGAAGGGGTAATTGATGGGCCGTTTATTAACTTTATGGAATCAAAGAACCCAGAGGTTAAATTTTCTCGTATTGATGCTGATTTGGCTCAGGCGCTTTGCGGGGCGGATGAGGGGGAAAATGTGGCGCCGTTATGCGAAGCTTTTAAAACACTTTTAAATGATAATAACATGGAGGTAAAGGCGCAGAACATTCATGCGCAGGTTCCCGCTTTGCTTCTTGTAGAGGAAATGAATCGCCGTATGCAGGATTTGAGCCGTTATTATAACGGTATGGATGTATCACAGATGTTTCCGACAAAATATACGCTGGTGCTCAACACGGACAGCGCTTTGATTCAAACGCTTGCAAATATGGAAGATGGAGAGAAGAAATCCATGTTGATGCAGCAAGTCTATGACCTAGCGGTTTTGGCAAATGGGCCATTGTCAAGTGAGCGTATGAGTGCGTTTATTGCGCGCAGTACCGAATTGATGAGCAAATTTGCAGATCAGTGAGATTGGCTTAGGGTAAGAGGATGAAAAAAGTACTTTCATTTGGAGAAATTATTTGGGATATTTACGCAGAGGAAAAATGTATTGGCGGAGCGCCATTCAATTTTGCTGCACATTTGGCTCAGTTGGGTATTCAGAGCAGCCTGTTTACAGCCGTTGGGGCTGATGAAATGGGCGAACAGGCGAAGCAAGAATTAGTGCAACGAGGTGTTGAGGGCGTATTTTCAGAAACCGCAAGAAAATATTCTACAGGCTATTGTCTTGTAACGCTTGATGATAGCGGAAAGCCAAATTACGAGTTGGTACAGGATGTTGCTTATGATCATATTGCGTGCAGCTCAGAACAGATGACGGAGCTGACAGAGTGGGATTATGACGCGTTTTATTTTGGCACATTGGCGCAGCGTGCAGCGGAATCGCACAATACATTGCTGCATATCCTTGAAACAATAGCTTTTCGTGAAATTTTTTGTGATGTAAATGTACGTCGGCCATTTTGCAGTCTTAGCACAATTAAAACTTGCTTTAAATATGCCACTATTTTGAAGATAAGCAGAGAAGAACTGCCGTATATTTTTGAAGTGCTGTTGCCAAATGAAAGATATGAAGGAATTCCGGAAATAGATATGCGGGCAATATGCAGGCATTTTCCGAAAATTCGTTTTTTGGTTCTGACATTGGATTCAGATGGTGGTGCAGTGTATGATGTGATAAAGAACAGATATTATTTTCATCCTGCATTGAAGGTGAATGTCGTTTCAACGGTGGGAGCGGGGGATAGTTTTAGCGCAGCGTTTTTGGCAGCGTATTTACAGGGGAAAAAGCCGGTTGAGTGCTTGCAGGCAGCGATCAAACTTAGTGCTTATGTGGTTTCTCACAGAGAAGCGGTGCCGCAATAACGAAGGAGTTGGCAGGCAAAAGAAGATTTTTGCCTGCTTTTTTGTTGTTTTAAACCCGATGCTTTATGGGTGCGATAAAAGGATTTTGAGCAGCGGAATAAAATGTTACGGAGAAGAATTTGTCTTTCAAAAAATATACAGTCAGTAAATAATATAAAGAAAAGCATTTTAAATAGAAAATATCTCGGAAATCGGAGCATATTACGCAGAGATGAAAGATAAGCGTAATATAATTTTATTTAATTCATGGGCGACAGGACAAACCATTTAGACATAGACAATAAATAAAGATTATGCATTGCGCTTTGCTGAGGGTTTTTGTTATGCAAAAATAGCCAACCGTCTTCAATGATAAATTGGCGGTTGGCTGATTTTTAAAGAGGATTTTAGTTCTTGCAATATTACATTTTTGATGGCGCAGAGCAATTTGGTGATTTTGCTGGCAGCTATGTTTTTTAGCCTATTTGCTCATAGCTTTTGATTTTTCTGCACAGGTACATACGGCGTTGATTACGGAGGCATTGAAGCCGGTGTCTTCCAATGCGCAAACAGCCTCTATTGTTGTTCCGGCAGGAGAACAAACCATATCTTTGAGCGCAGCAGGATGCTTTCCAGTTTGTTCAATCATAGCGGCAGAACCTTTTACTGTTTGGACGGCAAGCTTCAATGCTGTTTCTTTAGTCAGTCCTAAACGAACGCCCGCCATTGCCATAGCGTCAATAAACATATATGCGTAAGCCGGTCCGCTGCCGGACACAGCAGTTACGGCATCCATAAGAGAAGCGGAAACGACCGCGACTTCTCCAACGGTTGCAAGCAAGCTTTTTACGGTTGCAAGCTGTTCATCATCGGCTGTGTAATCGTCGGAAATTACAGACATACCCATTTGGATTAGTGCAGGAGTATTCGGCATTACGCGAATGATTTGTGCTTCCTCGGGCAGATAGGATTCTAATTTTTGAGTTGAAAGACCGGCCACGATGCTGATGAATACTTTTCCCTGCATGTTTTCTACTGTTAATTCTTCAAATACTTGCTCTACATGCTTGGGCTTTATAGCTAAAAAGATGTAATCGCTGTTTTGGACTGCTAAATCGTTGACCGCAGTAGTGTTTACTCCCAGAGTATCTAAAAATGCTCGGCGTTCAGCGCTTGGATCGCTTACCGTGATATGAGAGGCTTCTGTGATTTTAGCGGAAAGAATTCCTTGTAAAATGGCGGTTGCCATATTGCCTCCGCCTATAAAACCGATTTTGTAAGACATTAAGAATCGTCCTTTCAGATGTGTTGATAGAAAGAAAATAAAAGATGTTTTTAATTCTGTTTTATTATAACGCAAAGAGAAAATTTTGCAAAGAGAATCTTAACATTTTCTGAAAAATTGCTTGACAGTTTTTTATCGAAGCATTACAATTATCTCATAAATTAAATAGAAAACCGTTGAAGCGGAAATAAAAGCAGAAAGTGCACTTACAGAGAGTCTGTGTTGGTGTGAGCAGGCAGAAAGCAGTTTGCTAAATGGACCGCTG
>JAHAAN010000102.1 GCA_018376855.1 Clostridiales bacterium
TTTGTGAAACGCTGCCGACAGATCTTTTCAGTTCTCCGAAACGCTTTACGCCGGAAAGCAGATCCCGAAGGATCAGCACCTTCCACTTGTCGCCTATCAGCGTCAGCGTGGTTTCCACCGGGCAAGCCGGTAATTCCTTTATCGTTTTTTTCTCATTCATGGCACAGTATTTCCTTGTGTTTTTTCATTTGCTGCTGTTTATTATACTGTAGGAATTGATTTGAAGTCAACGCAAAGATTTTTTTGAAGGTACAGTATCATTTTGGTAACTATACCACAATAAAGTGCGTACTTTACAACTTCAGCAGCTGAAAATATAATATAAGCAGAGCTTTGGAGACGATCGCTCCGAAGCAAACCATAAGCCGTTTTTGAGCCTTGCCGCGGCAAAAGAATTGAGGCGTTATATCGGCGGAAAGCCTATAAAAAGGATCAAAAAAGAAATGGAGACTGCGGTTCTGATCGGTGCGGGCGCAGGGATGTCGACGTCGGCAGGATTAACGTATTCAGGGGAGCGCTTTTACCGTTATTTTAATGATTTTCATGAAAAATACGGGATCAATGATATTTATTCAGGCGGTTTTTATCCGTATGATACGCTTGAAGAATATTGGGCGTGGTGGAGCCGCCATGTTTACTATAACCGCTATGATCTTGCGCCGGGGAAGCCTTATGTTGAGCTTTTGCGGCTTGTAAAAGATAAAGAGTATTTTGTGCTTACCACCAATGTGGATCATCAATTTCAGCTTGCCGGCTTTGATAAAAAGCGCTTGTTCTATACGCAGGGTGATTACGGTCTGTGGCAATGCTCCAATGCCTGCCATAATAAAACTTATGATAATGAAGGCACGATCCGCAAAATGGTAGCGGAACAAAAGAATATGCGGATTCCGTCCGGATTGATCCCTAAATGTCCGGTCTGCGGCGCGCCGATGACAATGAATTTGCGCAGTGATAACGCCTTTGTGCAGGATCGGGGGTGGTATGAGGCTGCCGAACGTTATAAGCGTTTTTTGCGCCGTTATAAAAATCTGCATATTTTATTTTTGGAGTTGGGCGTTGGAGCAAATACCCCTGCCATTATCAAATATCCTTTTTGGCAGATGACTGCGGGTAATTCCAAAGCCTTTTACGTTTGCGTTAATCAAGAAGAGGCGTCCGTTCCTCCGGAGATCGAAAACCGATCCGTTTGTATCAGCGCCGATATCAGCGCTGTATTAAACGATTTGTAATCGTTTGAAGGGCGTTTTGGGAATTTGGCTTTATTGAAACGGATCGTTCTTGCGGCGTTTTTTGTCATAGCCGTAGAGGCTTAAATTGTTTTCCGTATCACAGGTGCCGAGAAAAACGTCCGTTAATTCATAGCCCTGCGCCTGAAGCTGTTTATTCAGCCATGCCTCATCAAGTCCTAAATGCAATAGATTTTTTTGCATGATGTGGCCGTCCATGATCACGTTTACAGCAAGAGAGGCAGCGGGAACGGAAAGCTGCATGTCGTCCGGCGTTACGGGGCGCGAGCCGGAGTTGGGCAGAAAGCTGATGCGGCCGTTTTCTTCAAGAATGGCGGTGTTCAGCTCGGAGAGATTGAAATAGCCTTGGTTTCTGCATTGCGTGAGAAATTCGTTTGTGTCTAACTTTGCAGCTTGTAAGTTCTTATAATAGATTGCGCCTTCGTGGTAAAGAATCAACGCTTTGCCTGTAAAGAAACGGCGCGCGGTAATGGATTTGCAGGTGATCCATGAAATAATAGCCGTAACTAAGGCGTATATCACGATTGCTAAAGTGTGTTCAAGCGCTTCTTCTATGGGGCCGGTAGCCATTTCGGCGGCAATGGAGCCGATTGTAATTCCGTTTACATAATCAAAAAGGCTTAGCTGCGACATTTGCCTTTTTCCGATGATCTTAGTCATAATAAATAAAACAGCAATAGAGCCTAAAGACATATAAAGAGTATGCAATAAATTCATTTTTATTGTTCCTTTCCGATAAATGGCAAAAGCCTGCGTAAGAAGTAGTCTTTCTAAACGCAGGCTTTTTTATTCCGTTATTTATTTTTGGTTTGAGAAGAAGTGTACCGATTCGGAAGGAGCAGCCTTTTTATGTTCTACAGGACATAAAGCAGAACGCACAGCAGATGCAGAACGCTGCCTCCCAGCACGAACAGATGCCATACCGAATGCATGTATTTTTTCTTCAGACCGAAGAAAATTAAACCGGCGGTGTATAGAATTCCGCCTCCAATCAGTAAGAGCAGGCCGGGAGTGCTGAGGGAAACCAGTACGGCGGAAATTTTGAGGATAATGGACCAGCCCATCAGAATATAAAGCGTCATGGAAATAATTTTAAATTTTTTCATGTTTACGGCGTTGAGTACGATTCCTAAAATAGCAAGCCCCCATTGAAAGGCAAACAGACACCATCCGAATGTGCCGCCGATCGTTAGAAGGGAAAATGGGGTGTAAGTGCCGGCGATCAGAAGATAGATTGTGCAGTGGTCAAAAATGCGGAACACTTTTTTGGCGGTAGGATGCGTCAGCGCGTGATAAAGCGTAGACATTGTGTAGAGAACGATCAAGCTTAGCCCATAAACCGTGCAGGAAATAATGCCCTTAACTGATCCTGTGGGAACAGATGTGAACAGCATCAATACAAGGCCGACCATTCCGAGCAATGATCCCAAACCGTGGGATATGGCGTTAAACAATTCTTCTCCTAAAGTATACATGGGCTTTGGACGCGTTGTATTGATTTCCATGCGAACCTCCTTGTTTTCAAAACTATATTATAAAGCTTCTTTCAATATGTATTATAAGACATGATAATATATTATGTCAAGAAGAAAAGAAAATATACAGAACGGACAAAACTCGTACTTGTTTGGCAAAAGCCGAAGTTGCGCTGAGGACAAGCTGGTGCTATGATGAAATGTGTTTAAAGCAGCAAAAGAGGAACGGCGTGAAAAGCAAAATTTTTTACGCCGAAATACGTTTTTTGCTGTGAAAAGTACAGCGGCGATTTTGGACATAGGCAGAAGCTGTAAATTCAAAAGTATGGGGGATCAAAATGAAAAAAATAATTGTTTTATTCTTTTGTGTTTTTATGGCGCTTTCATGCATTCAAGTATCTGCGGAACAGGAAAAACTGGTGATTTTGCTTGATCCCGGCCATGGGGGAAGCGACGCAGGTGCAAGCGCTTCTTCGGGTGGAGAAATGCTGTTGGAGAAGGAGTGCAATCTTTTGATCGCGCTAGCCGTGAAAGAACGGCTGGAGGCAACCGGTCGCGCCGTAGTTTACATGACGCGCAATGACGATACATATATTTCGCTTAAAGCGCGAACAGATATGCTCCCCGATTGCGGCGCGCAGCTGTTTTGCAGCATTCACTGCAATTCGGGTACATCAGACGCTTTTGGAACCGAAGTGTTGGTGCCTTATGGCGCCGCATATCATGCCGAGGCCGCGCAGCATGGGCAGGAGATCGGGCGGACAGTAGCGCAGGAACTTGGAAAGATTGGGCTGCGGGTGCGCCGCGGCGATGGACTGTACAGAAGATCAACAGAGCTTTCCTCCTATCCGGACGGCTCGGATGCTGATTATTACGGCGTGCTTTATCAAAGTACTTTGCAGAATATACCGTCGCTTCTTATAGAAACCTGTTTCATTTCCAATGCGTCGGACCGTGAAACGTATCTCAGCACAGAGGAGGGCAGAAATATGCTTGCCAGCGCTATTGCTTCCGCATTGGAGCAATACTTGCCGGAAGCACAAACGTCAGCGCCGTTGCCTAACAAGCCTGCGACTGGCAATGAAAAACAGCAGGCTGAAATTTCACTTTCGCCTGCTGTTGAGGAAGCGGCATGGTCGCCAGTGGAAGCGCTTGTGCTGCTCGTTCTTTTGCTTTCGGTCGTGGCGGCTATGCACGCCATGCATAAAAATGCCTCTGCCCCTACAGTTATGAGACGGGCATCCCGAACGGCGGAAAGATGTACGAAGGGACATATATAAAGAAAGGATTGCTGAGCTCGTTTTTAATCAATAATTCCTTCGGTATGCTTGGTAACAGCTTCAATCATGCCGTTTGAAAAAGAAACGTTGTAATACCTGTAACCGCGGCCGCTTGTTACGGCTGGGAGAGTGTAAATTTCTATGGTTGATTGATTTGTTTTGCAGCATTGTTTTCCGTAATTTTCAATATGAGTGTGGCCTTCAAAGATTGTTAGAGGCAGATTGTATTTTTGAAGCCCCTCGATCAGCTTCCATTTTGAATCGTCAATGTCTTTAAAAGCAACATGGCTGATCCATACAAGACTTTTGTGACCGTTGATGTGTTTTTTAGTCATATTCAGTAGATATTTCGTTTGGCTTTCAGGCAGCGTAAACGCAGTGCAGGTTCGCAGAATTTCCGGATCGTCAGAGCCCGTTTGGCGGTCAAAGCTGGCATCTATTGCAATAAATAAAACGCCTTCATAAGAAAAGACAAAGCAGGAGCCTATATGCTCGGCGTATGGAATGAATTGTTTTAATTTTTCTTTTTTTATAAATGCGGCTTCGTGGTTTCCCATACAGTTATAAACTTTCCGCTGCATTGAACCGTTTGCGGAATTGGCAGCGGTAATCCCGAATTCACTAAAAACGTCGGAAATTTCATTATAAAAATCAATGCCGCCATCTTTTAAATAATCGCAGATATCGCCTAAATTTATGTAAAAATCGCTGCGAGGCGTTTCCTTCAGTATGGTTCTTAACTTTTTAAGTCCGTCTGTACAGGCAAAATCGTTATAGTTATGATCTCCGTGATGTACATCGCTGAAAAATGTTACTGTAAAATTGTTAAAATCTTTTTTGTGTATATTTGCTGTATTCATTTATGCCATCCTCCGATTAAAAAGTTATGTGAAGTACTGTTTTGTTTTTAGTCTATAAATTGAAAGATAAGGTGTACGGATTTTCTAAACATTTTTAAAATAGCATATTAAATAATCGGTGTCAAGAGGCAGTATAGGCAATTTTGTTATTGAAAAATTAAATATAATAGAGTATAATAATCGCCATGGAAAAGTTTGATTTTGTTTTTAATGTAAAAAAAGATACGGTTAAAATTCTGTTTTTGACAGATACGCAGATCATCGACAGTATGCAGCGCCGTTATCCGGAACGACTCACGCAAGCAGAAATTGATAAATGGCTGCCGGCAAAAAAGGAGGAGCGGCTTTATCGTTATATTCGTCAAGCGGTTAAAGCGGCGCAGCCTGACGTGATATTGATCGGCGGAGATTTTGTTTACGGCGAGTTCGACGATAACGGAACTTCGTTTATTGAGGAAGTTCAGTTTATGGATTCGTTTGAAATTCCGTGGTCATTTGTTTATGGCAATCATGAGCGAGACTGCGCAAAAGACAGCGATTTTAGGAATGCGGTTTTAGCACAAAGCAAATACTGTTTTTTTAAGAGCGAAAATTCTATAAGCGGGCATAGGTTGGAGGGAGAAGGAAATTTCTCTATCGGTTTATACGGGAACGGCGGACTTTGTGCAAGAATTTATATGCTGGATACCGGGTGCGGCAGTGCGGAATATCCGTGCGGTGTACACAAATATCAACGGCAATGGCTGGAACAATCAGCGGAGCTTTTGAATATGGAAGAAAAAGCCGCGCCTGCATTTATGCTTATGCATATACCGTTTGCGGCGTTTTCCGAGGCCTCATTGAAATATGGAGCCATAACGGAGCGAGGGCAGACGGTTGAGGCGGATAGAGATGGGGATTTTGGAACACTGGCTTGCAACGCAGGAATTCCCTTTGATGCTGATGGGACATTTTTTGAGCTGGTGAAAAGGCTTGGAACAAAAGCAGTTTTTGTAGGGCATATTCATCAGAACAGCATATGCATAAAGCATTGTGATGTGCAGCTGTGTTATATTCTTAAAACAGGCGAGTACGATAGTTATCTTGATTCTTCTATGGGAGGAACGCAACTAACTTTATTCGGAACACAGTATCAAATTTCACACCTTTATATTTCTAAGTAGAATTATGTTTGAATAAAAGCGGTCTGAATGTTTTCTTTCAGGCCGCTTTTGCTTGATTATGGAGTTTAAAATTGTGGTTTTAGCATAGGTTGTTTTGTTTGAATGCCGGTCAAGCTTTCGGCATTTTGTAATGTCGAATGGAGGCTGCGGAAAATTAATCGCGGTTAATTACTATGGGCGGCTGTTCCAGCAGGGATGGGTTGGCAAAATAAGAGCTCATGCGTTTGAAGCATTTAGCAAAATAGCTGCCTGAACACACGCGTTCATCCAGCACTACTCCCAGCGGGATCACGGTTTCAAGCCCCGGAGTTCCGTCTTCCGCAACCTTTAAGCGCTGTTCGTTGATGCCTATGGTGATCAACTCGCTGATCGACAAGACGTTCGAGTGCGTGCAGACGGTACTGGACCGGAATCGCCTCCAGTACTCGAACATCCGCTACTTCTTCACTATCGGTGGCTCCTCGCGCATCCAGCTCATTTCCGAGAAGATCCAACGCCTCTTCCAGAACTGTGTGTTTCCCCCGGTGGACCGACAGAACTGCGTGGCGCTGGGAGCGGCGAAGATGCTGCAGGCCGAC
>JAHAAN010000103.1 GCA_018376855.1 Clostridiales bacterium
GTACTCCGTTGTAAACAATCCTTTAGAGCTGACAGAGCAGGTTGCCGCGCTGATTGGGGAGGAGAATATTATCCGCGTTTTGCCCAAAATGATCGCGGAGGATTTTTCCGCCTATCAAAAAGCAGTGCCTTCGGTGTTTCTCTTTTTGGGCTGTGAAAAAGAAAACGGCGAGACTCATCCTCTTCACAGCGCCGAATTTGATTTTAACGAACGTGTTCTTACCTACGGTATGGAGCTATATGCGCGTATATTGAATTTGTAAATACAAAGGAGAAGAAAATGGGGAAATTTTTTGACAGAATGGTAAACGGAGATCCGAACAAAAAGAATTTTACAAGAAGAGATCTCCCGAAGAACCGTTTGGAATTGTTTGCGGATGTAGTGAAGACCCGCCTTTTAGGGCTTATGACGGTTAATTTGCTCTATGTTATGTTCCTTGTTCCTATCATTATTATTTTTATGTGGACATATTTCGGGATAGAGCAAAGAATTGCTGCGATAGGTGCGGGAATGGGTGTAAAAACTTTGTGGGAGCAAGAAATAATTCCTTATTTTATGAGCGCTTATTTGTTGTGTATTCCCTTTTATACTTTGGCAGGGCCGGCGAAGGCTGGGCTGCATTATGTGGTGCGCACATGGTCTTGGGGAGAACATGCAACTGCGGGGGCGGATTTTTGGAAGGAATTTAAACGCAGCTGGAAGCCGGCTATGCTTTATAACTTTTTAACGGCAATCGCTATTTATGCGGTTGCATTTTGGGTTATGATGCTATGGGGATCAAACGGAATAACGGAATTACTGCGTTTTGTGGGCGTGGTCGTGATCGGAATTTTGGCGCTGATATTCTTGCTGATGTCTGTGTATGTTTATCCTCTGATGGTTACCTATAAGCTTAAATTTAAACAGCTTTTGAAAAATTCCATGATATTTGGGCTTATGCAGATGATCAGCACGTTCGTCGTTTTGATTTGCATTGCGCTTGTATTCGTGCTTTTTGCGCTGACTTGGCAAATTGCCACTGTGTTGATGCTTACATTTGGATTTGCTTTTATTTGTTTGGGAAAGACTATTTATTGCGGCAGTATTTTTGATAAATATCATCAGTATCTGACAAACGATCCTTACCAAATGCGCCGCGGCATGGCGCCCTACCAAACGGAAGACGCGTCAGAGCCTGAAGAAGCGCAGGAGTCGGCGGAGGAAAAATAACTGCAATGGAACAGTATGGAGATTTTGCCGCGCTGTACGATGATTTGATGCAAGACATTCCTTACGATCACTGGGCGGAGTTTATCATGGAATGCGCAGGGGCGCGGCGCGGCGATATGGGCGTGGATTGCGCGTGCGGAACGGGAAGCCTAACAGTAAGGCTTTCTGATAAAGGGCTTAAAATGATGGGCGTGGATATTTCAGAATCCATGCTGGAGCAGGCGGCGCAGAAAGCCAGAAAAGCGGCGCAGAAAATCATGTTTATCTGTCAGGATATCGCAGAGCTATGTTTGCCCAAGCAGGTTTCTTTGATTACCTGCGTGTGCGACGGAGTCAATTATCTTGATGACATAAGAAAAGCGGAGGCTTTTTTTTCTGCGGTGTATCGCGCGCTTCGTGAGGGCGGAGCTTTTATTTTTGACATCAGCACGGAATATAAATTCACGCATGTGCTGGATGGGCAGCTTTATTATGAGGATCGTGAACAGGTATCCTATTTTTGGCGTAATGAGTTTTTGCCGCAGGAACGTCTTATGCAAATGGAACTGACTTTTTTTGTTCGTAAAAAGAACGGAGAGTATACCCGTTTTGATGAAACGCATGTGCAGCGCTGTTATACGGAGGCGGAGTTAAGAGCGCTTCTGCATACGGTGGGGTTTAAAGAAATCGAAACTTACGAGGATTATACAAAGCGGCCCGTTTGCGGGCAGAGTATGAGAATTACTTTTTGTGCCCGAAAATGAGCTGTGAGAGGGGATCGGTATTTTAATGAAAGACGGAATGATTCATGCCTTGCTGTGCGACGGGCAGGTTGCCGCGCAGGTTATTTCCTGCGGCAGGCTTGTAGAAACGGCGAGGATTCTGCACGGCACGTCTCCGTGCGCGACGGCGGCATTAGGGCGCACGTTAGCCGGGGCGCTGCTGATGTGCTCAAGAATAAAAAACGACAAAGAAAAATTGAGCGTTGTGATCAAGGGCGGCGGAGTTGCCGGGCAGATTATTGCAACGGTCAATAATGCGGGGGAAGCTAAGGGATATATCCAAAATCCGGAGGCTGATCTGCCGCTGCGATTTGACGGCAAGCTTGATGTGGGCGGCATTGTAGGGAATGCCGGAACGATTACAGTCATTCGGGACAGCGGAAGCGGAGAGCCGTATGTAGGCGTAGTAAAGCTTGTTTCCGGAGAAATTGCAGAGGATATCGCGCAGTATTATCAGACAAGCGAGCAGCAGCCGGCAGCGGTGCTGCTGGGCGTGCTGGTGGATCGGCAGGGGCAGGTGATGAATGCGGGCGGAATGCTGCTTACGCCTTTGCCTGAATGCGGGGAGAGCGCGCTGGCGGAGCTGGAGCGTAAGGTGTATTCATTGGCGCCGATTACGGAGCTGCTGCCGAAATATGAATGTCTTGAGGAGCTGCTGCACGATTGTTTTTGGGATATCGGCGTCAAGCCGCTGGAGGAAACAGCGGTGCAGTATCATTGCGATTGCTCGCGGGAGCGTATGCTGGGCGCGCTGGCGTCCATCGGAGAGCAGGATCTTGAAGAACTTGCGCAGAGCACGGAGCCGATTGAGCTTCAATGTCAGTTCTGCAATCAAAAATATACTTTTATGCCGCAGGAGCTTTCTGCCTGCGTGAATGGAATCAAGGAAAATGAGTGAAACAGTTATTGCACTGCGTGGCTCGGCCGAAAGGCTGTATCGCAGGGGAAGTAAAGCCGCCTACAGCGGCGATTACCAAACGGCTATTTTTTACTTGCAGCAGGCTGTGGGAAAAGAACCTGATAATTTGGTCTATTTAACGGATCTGGTGGCGGCTTTTAATCAGTTGGCTTACTATGAGGAGACGATCGCTTACGGTTCGTATGCAGAGGAAATGGAACAGAGTGATGAAAATCGCGCCGTACTGTGCTTTTTTCTGGGTGAAGCCTATTATTGTTTTTCGCTGCTGGAGCAGTCTGAGGCATATATGCAGCGCAGCCTGCAGCTGGCTCCGCAGGGCAGATACTCTAAGGACGCCGAGCTTTATTTGACGGATATTGAACGCATCCGCTCGGAGGAATTGGAAGTACAGGATGAAGGATCAAAAAATGCTGAAGAATACAGATTGCATTATGCGCGTATGTATTATGCGATGGGCGATCTGGAAACGGCGATGAGATATTTAGCTCGGTATTCCGAAAAGTGCGGGGAAACTGCGGAATCTTTAGAAATTTTAAACGGGATCCTGATTGCGGAGAAGGATTATCAGGCGGCGCTGGAGTGCACGAAAAAGCTTTTGCGTTTGGAATCCGGCAGCTGCATTGCGTTTGTGCTGGGAATGACGGCAGCGTGTCTCGCCGGCCGCAAAGAGCTTTTTGAATATTACGGAAAACAGCTGCTTGAAATTCGGGAATTTATGCCGGACGAAAAAGAATATATTTTTAATATGTTCGATTCAATGGCGGACGATGAATTTGCAAAGCGTTTTTTTGTGCAGAATTACAGGGATAACATTTACGATAAGGATATCGTTTACGGTTTTGCGGCTTCGGAATATAATCTCGGCGATAGAGAACGGGCAGAAGAGCTGCTTCGGATCTTGGAGCAGCTTGAAGGCGGGCTGTGCCTTGCGAGCTATTATATTCGCCAAATGCATTCGGTGGAGCCGGCTTTGAGAATGCAGTACAATTATCGGCCGACGGTCGAGATCCTTGAGGAGATGCACAGTGATTTTTACCGCATTACTGCGGAAGCGCCGCTGAGCGAGGAGCATGAGATCGAGCTTTGCCGATTGACGGAGATCCTGCTTGAGTATATCAATACGGAGTATATTCAGGATCTTTTGGTGGAGCTGCCGATCGATAATAAACGCATTCGACGAACCTTAGAAATCATCATGCTGCGTCTTTCAGAGGATCCGCAGAAAAAACTGGCGATAGCAGAAAATCTGTATCATAGAGGCGGAAGGTTTCGGGTCAATTTAGGCGGCCGGCCGATAGAGGCTGAACAGCTGCTGAATCTGGACGGCAGGGCGGCTGTTCGGCAGTTTGAAATTACCGAGCGGTTAAGCCGCGAGTATACGGAAGAGCAAATCGTATATGGGTGCATGAAAATGGTTGAATATCCGGAGCTATTGCGCCTTTTGGCGGATCATGACGAATACGCCCTGCTTGTTGAGATCTTGATTCGCGATAAATTCGGCGGTAAGGAAAATATGCCTATGTGCGAATTATTCAAATGCTATGGGCTTACAAGCGAAAAGATAGAAAAATTAGTGGCAATGCTGAAGGAAAAGGGGCTGTACGAGGATGGAAGAGCTGATAGATTATGATGCGGAGTTTAAACGCTACTTTGAGCAGTGGTACGAAAAAGAAAAGAATCACTACCAAAAGGTAGAAGAGGTAGAGGAGGAGCTTCCTCGGCTTTATGAGCAGTGGGCGCTTATGCAGAATAAGCGGCTTGAGCAGATGAAGGCGCAGAGCTTGGTGGATCTGCTTGACGCATATACGAGAAACGGCATGCAGGTTCCGGACATCGTATGCAGAGCGCTGGTGGACCGAAAGGAAGAGACGGAACCGCTGTTGGTAAAGCTGTACCGCGGCAATATGTTTGGCGAAGCCATGCAGGTGCTGCTCATCAATCTGCTTTCGGAGATGAATTCGGCGGAGCCGGTTCGGGATTTTGCCGAGCTGATCGCGCTGAGCAGCGGAGAGGGCGAGGCTGTCAACGCTGCTTCGGAAGCGCTTATGGCGATATCATGCCCCTGCACGGATGAATTGCTTCGGGCGTATGCAAAGGCAGAAAGCATCGGCGCGCGGGAGTTTTTAATGAACGCAATCGTTTCCAAGGGCAGAGACGACCGCGTTTATGCTTTGATTTCAAGGCTGTATCAGGATTCCCCCAATAAGGCCTTTGTGGCTGCTATGATGGGAGAGTGCGGGGATGAGCGGTGCCTGAAGGATCTCTATGAGGCGGAGAAATCTCCGCAGATCAATTATATCGACTATACGGAAATTTGCAATGCGATCGAATGCTTGGGCGGAGAGACGCAGCGGGAACGTGTGTTTGAGAATGATCCCTATTATGAAATGATGAGTCAGGAGCAGCCGGATTAAAAGAAAGGCGAATGTGAAAAATGGGCATTACTTTGGAGGACGTTAAAAAAAACGGCGCGGTTTCAGATATGATTAACGCAGCCAACGAGGCGTTGAAGGCGATCGGATACACAGAGCACGGAATGCGGCATGTGTGTTTTGTTTCCCATACGGCAGGCGCGATTTTAACAGAGCTTAATTTTGACGAACGTACTGTGGAACTGGCTAAAATTGCGGGATATTTACATGACGTAGGAAATCTGGTCAATCGGAATATGCATGGCATTGCAGGCGCGGCGATGGTGGTTCAGTTGCTTCAGGATATGGGGATGGAGATGCAGGAAATTGCAAGGATCGCCTGCGCTATCGGCAATCATGAGGAGCAGGTGGGCAAGCCGGCGTCGGAGATTACGGCCGCGCTGATTATTGCAGATAAAATTGACGCGCACCGTTCGCGCGTTCGCAAGGGGCGTTATAACCGTGATGATATTCACGACCGTGTGAATTATGCGATTAAGAAAAATGTATTGGAAATCAATGCGGAAACTCATACCATTCGTTATGAGTTTTTTATGGATGATACCTCTTCCGCAATGGATTTTTTTGAAATTTACATGTCGCGTATGAAGCTTTCGGAAGAGGCGGCTGCTTTTTTGGGCTGTTCCTTTGAGCTGTATATGAACGGCATTCGTTTAAATACACGCAAAATGTAGCGATTTCGGTGGTAAAAATCATCTCTCTGCGCATATATAATTGGGAGAGGTGGTTTTATGAAGGCAGGAAAAACGATCAGCATTGCGTTTGGTTTTATCGGGGCGGTTGTCGGTGCGGGAATGGCTTCCGGTGCGGAGGTAGCAGCGTATTTTACACCGTTAGGCAGCTGGGCGATCCCGGCGATCTTAGTCAGCGCTGCGTTTATGGCGGGCTTTTTTTATCTGTTGATGCGTTTTTCTGCGCAGCAGGGCTTCTCGGGTATTGGGGAGCTGTGCCGCTGCCTGTATCCCTCTGCGGGCGGAGTGCTGCAATATGCCATTTATTTGGGCGGCGTTACCGTGGGAGCGGCTATGCTCTCGGCTTCGGGAGAATTGATTTCAGCCTTTGCCGGGTGGCCGAATTTTTGCGGGGCGCTGCTGATGTTGGCGCTCAGCTGCGCGGTTGTCGCGTGCGGTGCGAGAGGCGTGGAACGTGTCAGCGCGATATTGATGCCGACGGTAGTATTGTTTTTTGTTTTGCTGCTGCTGTTTTTTCCTGCGTTTGGTGCTGTCGTTAGCAAAAGAGGCGTCGCAGAAGCAGATGAAGCATTCCGCTGTACTGGCATGGGGCAGCATATCCGCCGTTATTGCGGCGGTGCATTTGATCTTAGCCGGAGGCTGGGATCATATTCATTCGCAGCTGCCAATGCTTGATATCCTTATGCAGAAGGGAAATGCCGTGGTGCTGATCTATGCGGCAGCGCTTTTGTTTGCAATTTTTACAACCAACACAGCGGCTATGTACAACTTTGCGTTGGGGAAATCAGGCAGCAAAGGAATGCTGCTTGCTGCTGCGGTCAGCTTTGGCCTGTCATTTTTTCGCTTGACAGATATTGTTCGTTTTATTTACCCTATTTCGGGGATTTCGGCAGTGCTTATCGCTGTAGGGATCGTTAAATTTCAAATACATAGAAAGCGCGCTCGTTCTTTATGAACAGCGTGATAAAGACGGAGAGAAAATGGATTTTTTTGCGGCGGCCGCTTTTGCCTTTGAATCGGTAGCGGCACAGGAACTGAA
>JAHAAN010000104.1 GCA_018376855.1 Clostridiales bacterium
TAAATTCAAGACCTGCCGTGTGAACATCAGCTTGGCGATGCCGCTTGATAAGAGCGCTTACCGCAAATGGCTGTTTGGACTCACGGGAATTTTCGCAGCGGCGATCTTTGCGTTGATGTTCCTGTGGTGGCTGCTGTAAGGAGATAGCGTGAAAAATAAAATTTTTCGCGCCGGAATTTGAAACGCTTTCGGCTTGAGAGCCGAAAGTATTTTGCCGCAAAAGGCGGCAGCAATTTCGGCTGAGAGCCGAAACCGTAACAAATTCAACAAGGAATGGAGATCAACATGAAAAGATTTTTCAGTGTGCTTTTGCTGCTTCTGCTCATAACGGCAGCCGTGCCTGCGCCGGCAGCGGAGATCCCCGACGCGCGGCAGCTCCCGCGGCTGGTGGATCAGGCCGATCTGCTCAGCAGCAGCGAGGAGAGGGCGCTGCTTGGAGAGCTTGATGAAGTCAGCGAGCGGCTCGGCTTTGACGTAGTTGTGGTTACCGCCGCGACATTGGGCGGCAAAAGCCCCCGCGCGTATGCGGACGACTTCTTTGATTATAACGGCTACGGCTTTGGAAATACTGCCGACGGCGCGCTGCTGCTGGTCAGCATGGAGGATCGCGATTGGTGGATCAGCACCTCCGGCTATGGGATCACGGCCATTACAAAAGCAGGGATCAGCTATATAGGCGAGAAGCTCGTTCCCTATTTGAAGGATGGGGAATATGCGGAGGCCTTCAGCGTCTATGCCGATTGGTGCGAGGAGTTTGTAAAGCAGGCCAGAAGCGGTGAGCCTTATGACGGAGATCATATGCCTAAGGGGCCGTTTCCGGCCGTAAGCCGGTTGATATTCGCCGTGCTTATCGGCCTGCTTATCGCGTGGATCGTCGTTTCCTTCATGAAGGGGCAGCTAAAGAGCGTGCGCGGCCAAAACGCAGCGGCAAGCTATATACGCAGCGGAAGCATGAACGTTACGCAGCGGCAGGATATTTTTCTCTACCGCCATGTGTCCCGCCGCGCAAGGCCGAAGGATACCGGCTCCTCCTCCGGAGGCGGCGTGCACACAAGCTCCTCAGGCCGAAGCCATGGAGGCGGGGGCGGAAAGTTCTGAGCGCAGAGGCTTGATTTCATAGGGAATGCGCCGCTTGAATACGGATTTCGGGCGGCGTTTTTTGCCGAAAGAAAATCTTTCGCGGTGCAGGCGGCGCCTGAAAACGGCTTAAAAATTGTTAAATAAATTTACAAAAGGATCTTGTAAAAATGTGGGATATATTATATAATGAATAAGTATATTGAGAGAAGAATAAAAAGTTTACAAAAAGGCGTGATCTCTATGAACGACTGCAATAGAATCTTGACAAACAGAGATAGATGCTGTCCTTCTGACAGGCAAGAAATATATGGAAATCAGGGGCGCGTTCTGCCCGTGTGAAACGGGTGGGGTGCACCTTTTTGCGCTGCAAAAAATGGGCAGTGATTTTCCCCCGTCCGTCCTCTTAAGCACTCCGGGGGCGGGCGGCAATCAAAGGGCATAGGCGCGCCTTGTGCCTTTTGGCTGCCGGAGGGTTAAGCATAAGAAAGGAGAAGAAAATTATGCGGAACAAATGTGGAAATAATTTCCATGCGTAAGGAGTACAGACCCTCAGTTAGTCGACATGGCGAACACCCGGAGGGAAGGAAACATAGATGCACTCTGATTTTTGCGGCATTTTTCGGAGTGTATCCGGACACCGAAAACGCCGACAAAATAAAATAGGAGTGGAAAGCAATGAAAAGCAAACACACAAAGAAAGCCTTGCTTATGAGCGTCCTTTCGATGCTGGTGTGCATGGCGATGCTCGCCGGCTCCACGTTCGCGTGGTTCACCGATTCCGTAACGAGCGGGAAGAACAAGATCGTTGCGGGAAACCTTGACGTTGAGCTGTACGCAAAGAACGGCGATACATACGAGGCAGTAACGGCCGATACGAACCTGTTTATGAAGGATGCGCTTTGGGAGCCGGGCCATGTTGAGGTGGTAAACCTGAAGGTTGCCAATGTCGGAACGCTTGCGCTTCAGTATAAGTTCGGCATCAATGTTGCGGCAGAAAAGCCCGGCACGAATAAAGCGGGGGAGACATTTAATCTGTCCGACCACATTATGTTCGCATTGCTCGAAGGCGAGCAGAGCTACGAAAGCCGTGAGGATGCGATCGCAGCTGCCCAGGCAAATGCGGTAGCCTTGTCTGATTTGGCGGTGGATGAAAGCGGCGTTCTGTATCCTGCGGCGAAAGCAACAGCGGAAAATCCTGATTCCCGCCTTGTAACGCTTGTGGTGTATATGCCCACCACGGTCGGCGATGAGGCCAACTATCAGACCGGCACGGACGCGCCTGAAATTGATCTTGGCGTGAGCCTTGTGGCAGCGCAGACGCCTTATGAGAGCGACAGCTTTGGTGAGGATTATGATGAAGATGCGAAAAAAGACATGATGACCGGCGTTTCCATTCAGGGGATTGCAGGCTATGAGGATGTTCTTTTCCCTTCTGTGCAGGAAGCCTATGCTGCGATCAGTCCTGTTGTCGAGAGACTTGGCGGATTGGAACAGAATCCTCCTGTCGGCGCGAACTTAGAAGAGCAAAATGCTAATTTTGACGCTGTATATAATCAAGAAGGGAATATTACATGGACAATCTACGGCGAGCAGACTGTAGACAATCCCTATCTCTTTTCTTTCGGCAGAAAGGCTTCTTATTACAATAATCAACGCAGTATAAAGAGCATCAATATTGTCGGCGGGAACAGTACGGCAAAACTGATTATGAACACAGAGGTTGCGCTTCCTTATAACTGGTGGAGCGAGGAGGTTCCGACTGTTTCGGCGAATATTTCAAACCTGACGCTGGAAAAGGGAACAGCAAGCAGAATCAGCTTTGAACCCCAATGGGGCTATGGCTTTGACCTCTCCTATAGGAATTGTAATATCAACGGTTCTATTCATTATCTGTATAATAATGCCTGCACTTTGACTTTTGACGGGTGCCATTTTAAAAATGTAGAGGGAAATACTTACGCATATGCCGTTTTTGTTCAGGGCAGTGAGACGGAGGCTTCCGCCGTTACATTTGCAAATAATACATTTGAAGGCTACGACAGAGGAATCAACATGCAGCGTGCTGCAACTGATTTTAAGGTTCTTAACAATATTTTTAAGGACAGCAAAAAGGACAACAGGGGCGTTGTTCAAATCACAGGGGGCAAAAGCTTTACCGTAAGCGGAAATACGTTCGACAGCGGTGTTGTCGGTTATGCAGTGTTTCTTCATGAATTGCTGACAAATGCCGATGTGGTGATCTCCGGCAATACTGTTAATTCCGCAAAGTATCGTTTTGATGAATGCCAGCTTGATTCGGCTAATGTTACCGTTACTGAGGAAAACAACGTCGGTACAGCTATGGAATAATAAAAAAGGGACGAACTGTTCGCCTATCTTCTTTTGGGGATAGACGGCAGCCAAAGGGCGCAAGGCTTGGCTTTGTACCTTTTGGCTGCCGATAATAAAAAAGTCTCACACCGAAAAGTAGGCAGCCGCTAAAAAAGCGGGTTAAAACATCTTTTGTGCTTCGGGGCACAAAGAACCCGTTGATGGAAGGGCGATATCTGCATGAAGCCTGCGGATGGGCTAGGTGCAGTTATGGAATATGCAGGAGCCGTGATCTGCCGACTAATACATCATGCGCATATGTAAATAACATAAGGAAGGACGCATATACACGTGGAATCAATTGCAAAAAATGCAGTGTATGAACAAGTGAATGTAAAGCAATTGTGAGCCGGAAAAAGAGGGCAAATAAGAAAAGCCCCGTTAGGGGCAGGCCGGTGCAGAATCGTCATGCCCTAAGGGGGGAGCCATGCAGGCGGCCGGCGGGATCAAAGCGTGCGTTCCATGATATAGTCGTCCATCACATATCCGTTTCCGATGGGAGACACCTGTTCTTTGACAATGACAAACCCCATTTTTTTATAAACGGCAATCGTGTGCTCGTTGAAACGGTTTACAGTCAGATATACGCTGCCGGCGCCTTCTTTGCGTGCAAGCGCAAAGAGAAAGCGCAGCATAAAGCCTCCGAGGCCTTTTCCGCGGTATTTTTGCTTTACATAAAGCTTGCTGAGAAACATTTTGTTCCCTTCGCTTTTGCAGCCCATGTAGCCTGCGATTTCTCCGCCGCTGCGCAGCGAATAATAGTGGTAATTTTCCTGCCGAAGCTGCTGTGTCAGCGCGGGAACGGACTGAAATTTTTCCACCATGTAATCAATTTGCTCGGCGCTTAGAATGCAGGGAAAATACTCATGCCAAATTTCGTCCGCTGTCTGCGCAAGCAGGCGGATCTCCGCTTCGGTGTTTACTTGCTCCATGATCGGTTCCATATCGGCGCTCCTTTTTTACGGATTTTGCATAATCAGCTTTCATTGGGTAATATTATAGCATAGGTAGACCGGAATCTGTGAAATAATTTTAAGAAAAATGCAAAAAATGCTTTACAAAAAACCAAGCTTATGGTATCATTATCCACGTTCCTGAGGGAGAAAACGCCCGAGGGTTTTGGGATGCGGGAGTGGCTCAGTGGTAGAGCGTCACCTTGCCAAGGTGAACGTCGCGAGTTCGAATCTCGTCTTCCGCTCCATATTTGGGTCATTAGCTCAGTTGGTAGAGCACCTGACTCTTAATCAGGGTGTCCGGGGTTCGAGCCCCCGATGACCCACCAGAGGTTCTTGCGCTTGATTGCGCAGGGGCTTTTATTTTTTTGTTGTATTTTAACCGAAAAGATGCTATAATTGTTTTTACAAAAATGGATAATTTCGGAAGGAAAAAGTTTCTTATGAAAATAGCATTGGTCGGCTCCAGAGGCCTTTCGGTTGATATAAGCGCATATATTCCAAAAGAAACGACTATGATTGTTTCCGGCGGAGCGATCGGCATTGATACTTTGGCCGAGAGATACGCCCTTTCTGCCGGCATTCCGTTCCAAAAATTTCTGCCTGATTACAAGCTGCACGGCAGGCGTGCTCCGCTGGTGCGCAATACGCAAATTGTTGACGCGGCCGATTTGATTGTCGCTGTATGGGACGGGTGCAGTCGGGGAACGGCGTTCACGATTCGATATGCTCGCAGGCAGGGGAAGCCCGTTCAGGTGCATATTATCCCGTGCAGGGCTTCTTTGTAACGGCGAAGCGGCGCGCTTAGCATGCTCAGGGCAGAAACCGGCGTCTGCGATCGTTGTGTTCAGATCATATAATTGTTGTCATAGGAAGCCTGCTGCTTGTCTAAGATATCCTGAAGCGTGATTCCGTCTAAATATTCTGTGATCACTTGATATAAGCCCTGCCATATGGGAAGCGTGATGCATTGTTCGCTGCGCGGGCATTGATTGGGCTGATTTTCTAAACAGGCAACGGGCGCAAGCCCGCCTTCCGTTAAGCGAAGAATGCTCCCAACCGTATATTGATCGGGCGACTTTGCTAAGCTGTATCCTCCCTGAAAGCCGCGGTTTGTGCGCAGAATGTCGGAACGGTTCAGCATCGGTACGATCTGCTCCAAATATTTTTTGGAAATTCCCTGCCGCTGTGCAATATCCTTTAAAGCAATATAGCCTTCGTTTCGGCGCTCCGCCAGATCAATCAGCATACGCAGCGCATAACGTCCTTTTGTAGATATTTTCATTTTGATAATTCCGGCTTTCGTTTTGCGAAAGCTTCCTTTCTTTGAACTTTAATGGGGCTTGCCGTGCAGAATTGCTGCAATTAAACGGTAAAATCGAAACCCGAAGGCTTTTTTCATGTTTGCTTTGTTTTTAGCGCTTCCACACTTCATAATACTATAATACCATATATTTAGTAAGTTTTCAAGCTTTCCTTTGGGCAATCATAGCTTGGGATAATGGCGTTTAAAGAATCATTTGTATCAAGCGTAATCTTGGGAGTTAAGCTCTGCAGACTGAAATGTTAAATCAGTTTGTCCGGAAATCTTTGGATAAAAGGCTCCTATTTCTACAGTACCCAAAAGGTGAAGGCATAGGGGCGCAGGAGGGAATGACCTTGCGGCAAGCCTTTTCGCACCCTTGAAAGAAAAGAAACGGTTTTGGAAAAAACAGAAGTGCGTAAGCACTTCGTAACGATCACCATGAGGTGATCGTTTGACGCGATATAGTGGCCGCAATTAAAAAATACCAGAAGAAGCGCATTGCGCTTTTGTTTGCGCCCCTCCTTAGTTTAAGCGAGAAAAAATCGGCTTATTCGGTGCGATTCAACCGGGCGACTTCAGAACCCAAGTGCAGGTGCAATGCACTTGGGTTTGCCGCCCTATTCCAGCCGTTGTGCAGCACCAAACTTTCTTTTTATCGATTTCTGTCGTTAAAAACTTTCCTGCTCAAAAGTTTCTATTCCTACCGTACCAAAAGCGGCCGCGGTATAGTGGCCGCAAAGGGGGGGCGCGTGCGCCCCCCTTAGTTTGTGCGCGAAAGAATCGGCTTCTTTTTTGCAGTTCCACCGTGGGCGACT
>JAHAAN010000105.1 GCA_018376855.1 Clostridiales bacterium
AGCAACACAGTTTGCAGAGAGCCGCGGCAGGTGCAAGCGCGGCACTTGAGCTTTTGCGAAGAACCTCCCCGAGCCGCTGACCGAAGAGCTTGCTGCTTTGTAGGCTCAGCCGTTTTGAAACGTTACAATCAACAGCATAATGCGCATTCGCATTGTGCCGGAGGTGTTTTATGCATCACGCATAATTCATTTGGGTGGTACCGCGGAAACCAAAGCTTTTCGTCCCAATTGGGCGAAAGGCTTTTTCATTTTCAAGCAAAGAAACAAGGAGTGATAATTTACATGAAACGAAGCTGCTACTGCGGAAGTCTGCGCGAGCAGGACATCGACCGCACTATCACCGCTATGGGCTGGGTGCAAAGCAAGCGCGATATGGGCGGCGTGGTGTTTATTGATCTGAGAGATCGAGAGGGAACCCTACAGGTCGTATTTGACGCTGCCAATCTCTCTGCCGCCGATTTTGAAACTGCATCGGCATTAAAAAACGAAAGCGTTATCAGCGTACACGGAACGGTACGCCACCGCAGCGAAGAGACCTACAACCCCAAAATCGCAACGGGCACGGTGGAGCTGAAAGCCACGAAGCTTGAGTTGCTCAGCGAGGCAGACCCTTTGCCTTTCCCGATTGAAGATACGCTGAATGTCCGCGAGGAGCTGCGCATCAAGTATCGCTTTTTGGATCTGCGCCGCCCCTCCATGCTGCGCAATCTGCGTTTCCGCCAAAAAATAGCCGTCGCCGCGCAGGAATATTTGAATAACGAGGGCTTTATCGAGGTGGAAACCCCGATTCTGACCAAAAGTACCCCTGAGGGTGCGCGGGATTATTTAGTGCCGTCCCGCGTTCATCCCGGCTCCTTTTATGCATTGCCGCAATCTCCGCAGGTATTCAAGCAGCTGCTGATGGTAGGCGGAATTGATAAATATTATCAGGTAGCGCGCTGTTTTCGCGATGAAGATCTGCGCGCTGACCGTCAGCCTGAATTTACGCAGGTGGATATGGAAATGTCTTTTATCGAACAGGAGGACATTTTAGAGCATTTGGAGAAGCTGTTCAAGCACCTGTTCAAAGAAGTTATGAACAGTGAAATCAACTACACTTTCCCGCGCCTTACATGGCAGGAAGCGATGGACAGCTACGGCTGCGACAAGCCCGACCTGCGTTTTGGGCTAAAGATCACCGACATCAGCGAGTTAGCAAAAAGCTGTTCCTTCTCCGTCTTCCGCAGCGTGATCGATAAGGGCGGCGTAGTGCGCGCCATCAATGTGCCGGGCGGAGCTTCTTTTACGCGCAGCACGATCGAAGACCTGACCGCCAGCGCCGTTTCCGCAGGCGCTAAGGGCATGGCATGGATCGCCGTAAAACCGGACGGAGAACTGTACTCCATTTTAACAAAATATTTTAAACCCGAGGAGCTGGATGCGATCGTAAAGGCTGTAAACGCACAGCCGGGCGATTTCATTCTCTTCTGCGCCGACAAGCTGGAAACCGTTCGCAGAGTTTTGTGTCAGCTGCGCTTGGAGCTGGGCGATATGCTCGGTCTGCGCAAAAAAGACGATTTTCAGTTTCTGTTTGTAACTGACTTTCCGATGTTCGAATGGTCGGACACGGAAAAGCGTTTTATGGCTATGCACCATCCGTTCACAATGCCATATACTGAAGATCTTCAGTATATAAAAAGCGATCCTGCCCGCGTGCGTTCGCAAGCATACGACGTTGTTCTTAACGGCATCGAGCTGGGCAGCGGCAGCATTCGTATTCACCGCCGCGACGTGCAGCAGCAAATGTTTGAAGCGCTCGGCTTTACGCCTGAGCAAATCAGCGCGCGCTTCGGCTTTTTAGTAAACGCATTCCGATACGGCACTCCGCCGCACGGCGGCTTTGCATTCGGCCTTGACCGCTTGGCCATGCTGCTGTTGGGTGAAGATTCGCTGCGGCAGGTAATCGCTTTCCCCAAGCTGAAAGACGCTTCCTGCCCCATGACGGACGCTCCCGATCTTGTGGACCACGCTCAGCTGGATATCTTAGGAATCGGACTGCTGAACGAGGAAACCGACATGCCGGCATCAGCAAGCAGCGCTTCCGCAAAGAAACGGCCTACAGCCAATATCGACGTGGATAACGTTGCAAATCTCTCCAAGCTGCGCATCGAACCGAGCGATAAAGCCGCCATTAAAGAAGAACTGAGCGCAATCATCGCCTTTGCCGACCAGCTGGCAGAGCTGAATACGGACGGAATTGAACCGACCGCTCATGTAATTCCCATGCAGAATGTGCTGCGCGCCGATATAGCCAAGCCTTCTTATTCCCCGGACGCTCTGCTGAAAAACGCTCCCACTCGCGAGGACGACTATATTTTTGTCCCTCAGGTAGTGGAATAACGCTTGAAAGGAGAAAGATCATGAACGACATTACCGCTCTTTCCGTAAAAGAATTGCAGGCCTTGCTGCAAAATAGACAACTTTCAAGCGTTGAAGCAACAGAGGCCTATCTATCCAACATTGAAACCAAAGAATCTTCTATCGGCGCATATATCACTGTCTGCCGCGAAAACGCGCTTAAACAGGCCGCTGAGGTAGACCGCGCACGCAGCGCAGGAGAAGCGCTTCCGCCGCTTGCAGGCGTTCCGATAGCAATTAAAGATAATATTTGCACAGAGGGGTTAAAAACCACCTGCGCCTCGCGCATGCTGGAAAACTTTATCCCCCCTTACACCGCCACCGCGGCTGAAAAACTTAAAGCGCAGAAAACCGTGCTGCTCGGAAAGCTGAACATGGATGAATTCGCTATGGGCTCCAGCACCGAAAACAGCTATTTTCACCCCACGCACAACCCTGCTGATCCGCAGCGCGTACCGGGCGGCAGCTCCGGCGGCAGCGCGGCGGCTGTAGGCGCCTGCGAAGCCGCCTTCACGCTGGGAAGCGACACCGGAGGCTCGATTCGCCAACCGGCAGCTTTCTGCGGCGTAGTGGGCATGAAGCCCACCTACGGCACCGTCTCACGCTACGGCTTAATTGCGTTTGCTTCCTCGCTCGATCAGATCGGCCCGCTGACAAAAAGCGTAGAGGATTCCGCTATCGTTATGAATGCCATTGCCGGCCATGACGCCAAAGATTCCACCAGCATCAACCGCGAAACGCTTAATTATAATGCTCTGATCGGCGAAGGCGTTAAGGGGATGAAGCTTGCTTTGCCCAAGGAATTTTTCGGCGAAGGCCTTCACCCTGAAATTCGCCAAGCGATCCTTCATTCAGCGGAGCTGTTAGAAAAACAGGGCGCGCAGATTGCGGAAGTTTCCATGCCCTCCTTGAAGTACGCCCTGCCTGCTTATTATGTGATCTCCAGCGCTGAGGCTTCTTCCAATTTGGCGCGCTTCGACGGTGTAAAATACGGCTATCGCAGCGCCGACGGAGCTTCCGTGGATGAAATTTACAAGAACTCACGCTCCGAAGGCTTCGGTGCGGAAGTGAAACGCCGCATCATGTTAGGCTCTTTTGCTCTGAGCGCAGGTTATTACGACGCTTATTACAAAAAAGCATTACAGGCGCGCACCGTAATTGTGAAAGAATATAACGCTGTATTTGACAAATGCGACGCGATCCTTTCCCCCGTCGCCCCAACCACGGCTTACAAGCTCGGTGAAAAAACAGCCAATCCGCTTGAAATGTATATGGGCGACATTTATACTGTTCCAGTCAACATTGCAGGCATTCCGGCGCTGTCCATGCCCTGCGGGACGGATTCGCAGGGGCTGCCGATCGGGTTGCAGCTGATCGGCCCCGCATTTTCAGAACCGACACTATACCGAATCGGAAACTGCTTGGAACGCATCACGGCTAAGAAAGGAGGCTCGCTTTAATGAATACGTCCGCTTATGAAATGGTCATTGGCTTAGAAGTCCACGTTGAATTAAAAACAAAAAGCAAGATCTTTTGCTCCTGCTCCACAGCCTTCGGCGCTGCACCGAATACACAGTGCTGCCCTGTCTGCACGGGCATGCCGGGAACGCTTCCCGTTCTCAACGAACAGGTGGTTCGTTATGCGGTCTTAGCCGGTATGGCTACCAACTGCACCATCGCCTCATTCTCAAAACAGGACCGCAAAAATTACTTTTACCCTGATCTTCCGAAAGCATACCAAATTTCCCAATACGATCTTCCGCTATGCGAGCACGGTTATTTGGATATTGAGGACGAAAAGGGCACCAAACGCATCGGCATTACGCGCATTCACATTGAGGAGGACGCCGGAAAGCTGGTGCATGTAGAAGGCAAGGGAACGCTGTGCGACTATAACCGCTGCGGCGTTCCGCTGATCGAGATCGTTTCAGAGCCGGATCTACGAAGCGCGGCACAGGTAAAGGCTTATCTGCAAAAATTACGGGCTATTTTACTGTATGTAAATGTTTCAGACTGCAAAATGAACGAAGGCTCCCTGCGGTGCGACGTTAACCTTTCCGTGCGCAAAATCGGCGCAAAGGAATTCGGTACGCGCACGGAAATGAAGAACCTGAACTCGTTTCAATTTATCGGGAAAGCAATCGAATATGAATTCAAGCGGCAAGTGGAAGCGCTGGAAAACGGAGAAAGCATTATTCAGGAAACGCGGCGTTACGATCAGGCCAGCGGCAAAACCTACTCCATGCGCAAAAAAGAAGACGCCAACGACTACCGTTATTTCCCCGACCCAGACTTAGCGCCGATCGTAGTAAGCAAGGAATTGCTAAGCGAACTTCGCGCCTCCATTCCCACCTTGCCGGACGCACGCAAAAAGCAATATATGAAGGATTACGGATTAAACTCTTACGATGCTGAACGTTTAGTGACTGAAAAAGAAATTGCCGATTACTTTGAAGCTGCGGCTGCGCACTGTAAATCGCCTAAATTGATCGCCAATTTTCTCTTAGGCGAGATTGCCCGCTTAATGCCGGCAGAAAGCACAGCTATTCCGATTGCACCGCAGCACATGGCGCTTGTGGCAGACATGCTGGAAAGCGGACGGATCAACAACGGCTCCGCCAAAAAGCTGCTTTCTATGCTGTGGCAGCAGGACGGCGATCCGGAAAGCCTTGTAAAAGAGCACAGGCTTGAACAGATCAGCGACCGCACAGCGTTGGCAGAAATCTGTACCGCAGTCATCGCCGCCAACGAAAAGTCCGCAACCGACTATAAAAACGGAAAAGCACAGGCCTTACAGGCGCTGCTTGGGCAGGCAATGGGCAAAACAGGCGGCCAGGCAAATCCGACAATACTTCGGGAACTGATGTTGGAATTATTAAAATAACCTTTACAGTGTGAATCATATTTTCACACATGTCCCTATCATCATGATTTTAACAAACGCATTCAAAAGCACGCTTTTCAAAGCTTTTGAATGCGTTTGTGTTTTTTTTAAGAAATCTATTCTTTCATTCAAAGTATCGATATTTATTCATCTTTGTACCGCGCATGATAGCTCTGCATATTTCTTTTTTATACGCACATACTAAACAGCACATGAAAAAAGGATGTTTACATTATGTTTAATGTTTTACTACGCGCTGTATTTCTGTTTCTCCTTGTTTTTATCACAATCCGATTAATGGGAAAACGGCAAGTCGGCGAACTTCAGCCATATGAATTTGTGGTTGCCATGATGACAGCAGATCTTGCAACCATTCCCATGAGCGATCTCTCCATTCCCCTTCTTTGGGGAATTATCGGCGTACTATCGCTGTCCGCACTTCAGCTTCTGATTTCTTTTATCTCTCTGAAATCCGTGCGCGCGCGCAAATGGCTTTGCGGCACACCAAGCATTCTCATTTCACACGGTTTGATTCAGGAAGAAACCCTGAAAAAACAACGTTATAACCTGAATGATCTAATGGAACAGCTGCGTTCCAAGGACGTGTTCGATATTGCCAACGTTAACTTTGCGGTTTTGGAAACCAACGGCGAACTGAGCGTTCTTTTAAACAGCGACGCGCAAACCGTAACAAATGCAGATCTACAGCTGCAAGCGCCGGATAACGAAATGAGCTACCTGCTGATTTGCGACGGGCGGCTTATGCGCGATAATCTATCACGCTTGGGAAAAGACGTAGCATGGCTTGAAAAACAGCTGCAAAGCGCAGGTTTTAAAGAAATTAAAAGCATTTTGCTGGCACAATATATTCCCGGTCATACGCTCTTCCTTCAAGGAATGCGCCCAAACGCCCGCGCGTGCACGCTGCAAACAAAATAAAACATCTGATTTAAAAATTCTTAACTGTAAAACAGGCTGCTGCTTTAGCGAAGTCAGTTCAATATAGACGGCTAAAAAACAAACGCTCAAGCAAAGCCCAAGCGTTGAAAAACATGGTGATAAATATGAAAAGTATAGTACCAATTATCGTTATTATTATTTTGCTGATTTCAATCTGTGTCGGAATGGAGCTTTACATGAACTCCTCATGTGAAGAAATGCTTCGTCTATGCGACGAAACCGCAGAATCGCTCTCCGCCGAAAGTGCAAGCTATTTTGCCGAAAGACGAAGCTATCGTCTATATCGGCATGGTGCGCCGCAAGCTGGAAGTGCTTCCGCAAAAGATCCGACTCTCTTGGGCTAACTTTTTTTAGAACTGCCGCGACCATTTAAACGTTTCTGCGCCGCCCCGCTTAACGGCATGATAGGCACACACAATGCTGCCCACATAAGAAAAAACCGAAGGGAAACCTGCCCCAAAAGCTGAAAGCGCAGGTTTGAATAATTCCATACGTCCCATTTCAGCCATCGGTTTACAATGCAGCCCACGGCAAATTCCACACAGCATATACTTCCCGCACCCGCAACACAGCGGAGCCATAAAGGTCTTTTCGTCATCTTCCTTTGCAGCATATATAAAATCAAAAGGCAAGCGCCCCCTGTTGGAGACATAGACCAATGTGTGCGCCCCCTGTAAAGAAGTTCAAGAACAGGATAGCCTGCCGCACCGCATGCAAATACTAAAGTATGTTCCGTTCGTTTAGTCATGATTCCGACACTCATTTCATTGTTTTGACAATAGTATGTGCCGGAAGTAAAAATTCTATTCCACCCTATCTTTCAAGCACTACATAGTTATCGTTATAATCAAACAAACCGGTTTCAACGTAATACATTCCCGAATCTGCCAATATCACGGCAATATTTTTATCCTCATTCTGCGGCAGACGTGCCAGTTGCGTAGCTGCATAAACGGCTGCACCCGAATCAACGCCTACAAAAAGCCCCTCTGTAGCGCCAAGCGCCACACAAATGCCATACGCCACTGAAGGCGACACCGGATAAAGAACATCCGTTAGTCCTGTATTAAGCAGCGCCGGTTTTTCGGATTGGCATTCATTCTCATTCTGACACTGCACAGCAACAATTCTAACACGGCGTTTTTTCTTTTTAAAATACTCTCCCATTGCAGTCGCTGTAGCACCTGTGCGAACCGGAGCAACCACAATATCCACCTGTCCGTCCATATCTCGCCATATTTCTGCTGCGGCCTCTTTAATACCGTTTACGGCGGCTTCATTGCTGTTTATACTTGGACAGTAAGCATCGGGATAGTGCTTCAGCATATCCCGAACTGCACGTTTCGCACCTTCCAAGCCTTCATTCTGAGCAGAGAAAACGACTTTAGCGCCATAAGCCCGCATCATAGAACATATGAGCTTTGACTGTCCTTTAGGCATAACGGCCACAAATTTATAGCCCTTAACCGCACAAACATACGCCAAAGCCATTCCCTCATCCACCGTAACTGCATCTATAACCAATGCGTTTTCCTCGCCGATAAGGCCCTGATCCTCTGCTTGCCCGATAACCGCCATGTTAGCATCACAATATTTTCGCAATTTCACAATCGGCGTTGAACCAACTAATTCTGATGTATTTTCACAAATCCTTTTCATTGTTGCAGCACTCCCTTTCGCTCCGCAAAACGCAAGTCACAAACCTCGAACCGCCTTAACTCAACAATGCGCCTGAATAGCAACCCATCCGTCAGCTTCATAGACCCGCTCAACTGCAAATCCAAGCTCTTGCAAACACTCCTGAACCTCCGCGCTCCGCTCATCAATAATCCCGGATGCAATAAATCGGCCATTTTCGGCAAGCAGCGGCGGTATAGCCGGCGCCCGCCTCCAGAACAAAAGAGCCGGAGGGCGCAGGGGCCTGACGCTGCCGGTAATCGGCATAGGAAGGGATCTCCGCCGCGGCGCTTTCGGCGTCCGGAACGGACAGGGAAGAGGTTTCCTCCGCCTGCGGGCGAAATCCGCCGGCGCCATAGGCGGACAGCAGAAGCGCCAGCGCCGTCAGGCCGGTGGTCCATCGACGTAAGGGATGGTTCCTACGCTGCGTCATAGCCAAATACCTCGCCTTTCCTTGTGAATCGTTGGTCAAGCTTCCTGCAAAAAGTGTATGGCGGCCACCGCCCCGGGCGGCAGGGGGCAGACGTCGCCCACGCGCCAGGAAACGAGCGTGTCCTCCGGGCCGTTTTCCCCAGCCGTCAGTATGACGCCGTGGCCCTCGGTCCCCTCGGAAAGCCTGTCACCGGTCAGCCGGAACCTCTGCGTGTTCTGCCGGTCGGCGTTGACCAGGGTGCCCGATTTGGCGATTTCCCCCAGCTTGGTGTCCCGCTCGAAGACGATGAGGGCGCCCATCTTCTGGCGCTGCAGCGTCTCGCAGGCCGCGCAGGCGGCGGAGATGGCCTTCTGCCACTGCTTGATACTCTCCTCGTTCTGCTCGCCGTTGACGCCGAAAATGCTGCGCAGCCCCAGACGGGAATGCCCCGCCTGCTCCAGCGCCCGCCGGATTTCCGGCTGGAATATGATGGCCAGCAGCAACAGGCTGCTGTTGAATACCGTCTGCAGCAGAAAATCCAGCGCCTTCATATGCAGCAGCTTGGCCACCCCGAACATCACCAGCAACAGGATGATACCCTTGAGCAGCTGCTCGGCGCGGGAATCCCGCACCAGCTTGATCGCGCTGTAAATGATAAACGCCACCAGAAGGATATCCAGCGTGTCCACTATCCAGTTGAACGATCCCAGAAACCCGACGATGGATTTCCAGACGTCTGTAAAAAAGTCTGCCATGCTGCTTTTCATCCTTCCGCGGGGAGCGAAAGTTTCCCC
>JAHAAN010000106.1 GCA_018376855.1 Clostridiales bacterium
ACAAAAATACCTTTATTTTTCACGCCGCCAACGACTGTGCCGACTTTCCCTTCATTTTCAGTCGCTGCGCTGTCGCGAAGCGTCAGCGTGGCTTTCTTGCCAACCGTAACAGTATAAAAGCTGCCCGCACCTTCTTTCTTCTTAACCGTGTACACGCACAAATCAAGTTCAACTTTATTTGTTATCGCAGCGGCAGAACTAAGAGTAACATCACTGAGCAAATTTACCTTACCGCCGTTCCTGTTCGCCAACGACAGCATCTCATCAAAAGGCCCATGCTGCGTTTCACCTGTTTCCAATTCACAGCTTGTTTCACCACTGTTATACGGTTGCACCGCTGCGTCTGCCGACGCACCAAAAAACAAAGGCAACAGCATAATAACCGTAAAAAGCAAAATCAACTGCTTGTTATCATTCCCATCCTTTCCTATCATTCTATTGCCATTAGATAAAATAAAAAAAGTGTATTCTGCTCGCCGTTATGCGAATAGAATACATCTATAAAATATGAAAGCCGCTTCCTCAGTATTACAAATGGGCAGAGCTATACCTTGCTTGCTTTCGCAACAATATATTGCCCTTCATCATACTCGTCAAGCTCCTTTCATAAAATATATAGGCTGAATTATAACGTATTTTCATTAATATTTCAAGTTATGAATTATTTTACATCTTCAGCAAAGACAGCCTCCCTATTGCTTTTCTCTCGCTCTATGACCCGAACTCCACGCATAACAAAAAAAACAATCCTAAAAGCAGGATTGGTCTTTTTATTATGGAAAGTTTAGTTTGCTCTGATTTTTTTGCGCTGCACAGCGATTTCGGCGGCCAGCACGCCTAAAGCAAACGCCAGAATAGCACCGGCAAAAACAGCACCGCTGCTATCAGCTGTCAGTTCCGGCTTCTCAGAATCAATAGCCGGAATATCTACAGCTGCTTTCTTATATCCGCAAATCTCGCACTCCTCATGCTTCAAGCCTTTTTCCGTTTCTGTGGCAGCTTTATCAAGAACCTCTTTGAAGGTATGAGAAGCGGAATCTGTTTTATCGCCGCAGGAGCATTCGTATCAATGCTTGCCATCATCGGACTTCCAAGCATCCGTATTGTAGCTATGCTCAATCGTGGAAAGCTCCACAGCTTTTTTCGTTGTTTCCGTTTTCAAATCAGCATCAGCATAATAACTATACACAAACACAGCAACAGACGCAGTATTTTTTTTGACCTTTTCACCTAATTTCTCTTACTGCATAAAACAAGTTAAGATTACTATAGCAATAAAAAACAAATCAATGCAAGCTTTATTCTTCTTTTCTTGCAGCATTCTTACGCATGTTTAAAAACCTTCTCCTCAGCGCTTGTTCGGATATAAAAAACTGCGGAACTAAACTCCGCAGTTTTTTATCCCTTCACTGCACTATGCCTTTTCCTTTATTAAACGGTATTCCCCCACATCGTTCTTTCCGTTATGATGCACATTAAACGTCAGCTCATAGGTTCCTGTTTCGGCATCGTACCAAGCCTGCCAATAATCGTTCCCGTGAACGGACTGATCGACCGTTTTCCAATCGCTGCCTTCCTTCTTTTGCAGCTGCCAGCCGCTGAAACCTTTCACATTTTTAACGGTAACCGGCACATAACCGATGCCTTTTGTGATCGTAAACTGCGCCGCTACGCCGTCCGAAGCGCCATTGGCACGAATAACCGGCGGTAAATTTCCAACAGTCTCGCCTACGGACGCCTGCACGCTTATATTGCTCTGGACTGCATAGGTATAGGCAAGCTTCCAGCTTTCATAATCCTGCGCCGATATTTCATTAAGCACACTGCTGGTTCCGTAATAATCCTGTTTATGAGCCGGAAGATTGATATACTCTACCACAAAGGATACCGTGCTTCCGGCTTTGATTTTATTCCCTGCCTCTTTGGGCGGGTTCAGCTCAAATCCGGCACTCTGCCACTGAAGCACATTTGTGGTACGCACACTGAAACAAGGCTGTGTATAAACTTTTCCGTTAATCTCCGCTTTGTACTCACGCACGCTGATCATTTTGTTCCCTTTGGATTCACCTGCCGCTGCGCCAAGAAACGCAAACCACGCGCCGCTGCCCGGAACCTCAGCACAGTTCATTCCCTGCCCGCCGAGATAATCGTTTCGGCTACTCTTCGGAACATCCAACAACCCCTGATAGGTCTGCCCTGCAAGGGTAAAGGACACAAGTCCTTCGTCGTTACCAACTGCCATTGTGCTCCAGTAATCGTAATTATAGCTGTCTGCTCCGAACTGATAGAACGCCATGCGTGAATACGGCACATCCTCAAGGAATGTATAGCGGAAGGTCTGGGTAGCGCGGGAAACGTCGTCGGTGCGACCCATCTGCGCAGAAACCTCTATGCGCGCAAGACCGTCTCCCAGCATTCCGCTGTAAAGCACTTCTGTGATATTCGGCCCCTGTTTTTTAAAGAAGGTTTTAAAATTACGGTAATCGATAGCTTTTCCAAATGTGTTATGCACCAAAAGAAAATCCACACCGCCCGTGTTTGTTGTCCAATTATACTTTTCGCCATTCACGCGGGAATAAAGCCCAAACGGACAAATATCCCCCATAACGCACCATGTCCATGAACGGGAAATATCATAACAGAAGCTTTCCCCATAGGAACCAAGACTTGCTGATTCCCACTGCTGATTGCCGCCCCAGCCTGCAAGACACAGCTGAGAATGCGTTACACTTTCCACGCCGCCCCAGCGCGCAAACGCGCAGGTATATTCGTAGGTTACGCTTCCGCCTGCCGGAACCTCGATCACAGTATAACCGTGATACCATCTTCCTTCCCAATAACGGCGCGGGGAATCCTGCGGCGCATAGATATGAGAGGAATCGTTAGGATCTCCGTTATAAAAATGCCAGCAGCGAGTAACCTGCACCTGCACACCAATCGGCTCCAATGTAGAGGCGTCGCGGATCATAGGAGACAGCCCTGTAACGCTGAGGGGACTGTCCTTAATAAATTGCAACGGCACCTTAATCGTATGCTGAGTAGGGTTGTTGATCGTAAATTTCACACGGTCATACGTATCAAGATCATTCTCAGTATAGCCACCCTCCTGAACGGTAAACATATATTTCAAATCAAACGAATAGATGCCGCGCTCATCATAGCTTACTTTCTGCGCATCCCCAGCTTTAGGCGAAAGCCTTTCCGCGCTTACCTGCACTTGCTCTCTGGCAACATAATGCTCGGCATCTGCCGGCACAGCGGCAGCTGAAGGGATAACCGCTATATTAAAGCCGTTAAACTGCGTCCTTGTTAACCTAAGACCCTGCGCGGTAAAAATCAGAGACGAACCGTTTCGCTCAACAGAAATGCCCTGCGGCGCTACAGCCGTAAATCCCTTACCGTCCGCATCCGTTACGGTAATCGCTCGCCCGCCGAGGCTTTCTTCAAAACCGACATAGGAAGCCGGAAGCTCAAGCGTAAATTGCAGCTCTGCGTCGCGGCAGGTTTCGGTCTGCGGAAAAACCTCAAAGGCAATCGTAAAATACTCCGGCAAAACCACGACTTCCATGCGGCCATACCAATCCGCCTTGTCCTTAGTTTTTAAGCACATAACATCCAGACGCTGCAAGTATCTCCCGCTTTCCAGCATTCTGGTACTGACGCCCGTTTCTTCTAAAGCTTCCACCTGATCAAAAGCATAGCTTTCTCCCTGACAGCGCATGAAGTATTTCATATCCACAGCGGGAAGATTTGTTATAATATTATTATCCTCCAGCATTGCCGCGCCGTAATCCATGCCGGACGAAAATGCGCCGAAGCGCGTGATCTTGCCCGAAGCGCTGTTGACGGAAAGCCCGTAATTTCCGCTCATCATATAAGTATCCTGATAAGCGCCTAAATTCCCTTTAGGAAGCCACATATAAGTAAAATCCGTTACATCCGGCTGCTGCACATACATTCCTGTTTCATCCTCCACATTTGGCCTTTGTGTCCCCTGCGCCGCAGTTGAAGAGGCGGAAGGATTTTCTGTCGGCGTAACGTTAGGGTCTGTCTCAGTACACCCACTCAATGCCGCTATCACTGCCGCAATTACCACACACAATATTGCTTGTCTTATCCTTTTTCCAGATTTCATGCCTGCCTCCGTTTTGCCGCGCCGAAAACACACAGCACTATTATTTTTTATTTTGGACCAAAAGAAGCCCCTTACTGCCAAAGCTGCATAACCCGTCTTACCCGCAAGAATTCCTTTAAACCAATGCTCACATGGTAGCTGTCTGTATTGTACCACATCGACAGTCCAAAATCACACACACAAAATTAACCTATATGTGCAGAATTATAACCAAAAATTCCGCTTCAGCAAAAAAATGCGTTTTGAAAAGAAAAAGTCTCAGTATTGTGCTGTATTAAAAAGAAAAAGCGCAGCTCGAACATAAAAAATCTTATGAACAAAGCGCGTATAAAAGCTCCGGCAATAAAAACAGACCGCAAGAGCTCTTTCGTGTTAAACAGTCCCTCGGGATATTTGCAAGGAAACGCCTACGAAACAGCACGAAAATTGCACGTTTATTTAATTTCTTTCTTATGATTTATATGGATTCCAATATGCCCTATTCCCAATACAAGCGTTGCAAGAATTAGAAATATATTTTTGCCGTAAATACCTAACAACAAAAACGCCGCAACGGGCAGCGTCGCGCCCGCGGCCGGTATTCCCAATAAGCTGCCGTACATATCCCGCATTGTTCTATTGCTTCTGAAGTAGCGTATCCAATATACTTCGTATAAAAGCATAAGAATAAAAGCAAGCATCAAGATAACAGACCAAGCAGATATTTTATTTATATTAAAATCACAGAATATGAGCGAGAAACAAGTTACCGACAGCTCTCCGATTCTTTCAAGCAGCAGCAAGAACCGGTTTTCGTTTTTTACATATTTATCATATTCCTTAGGCTTATTTCTGTTCCATATGATATTAGGAATCATTAGCATTAACAAAAATATGAAGCCCACATATGAGAATCCAAAATGAACGTCCACAAGCTTATCTCCCTTCCGAACGGCACATATCACAATAACAAAACACCCGCTGAAAAGCAGCTGTTTTCAGCGGGTACCGATCTTCTTGCAGAGCGCCCTTCAAAGCTGTGTTTTCATTGGCAGCATTGAAAGACATTTATTTTACCAGCTGAAAGCCTTCTTTTTCCACTGCGGCAAACCAGTTCTGCAATCTCTGCAAAAAGATTTCATTCGTTTCCGCCTTTGAAAGCAGAGAAAGCAGCTGTTCCGTGGCCATTTCCTCGCTGGTGCGCGAAAGCAGCTTACGGATCGACCACATTCCGTTCAGCTCCGCTGAAGTCATTAAAAGCTCCTCACGGCGCGTACTGCTCTTGGAAATGTCGATTGCGGGAAAGATCCTCTTTTCCTGAAGCCGGCGGTCAAGCCGAATCTCCATATTTCCCGTTCCTTTAAACTCTTCAAAAATAATTTCATCCATGCGGGAACCCGTCTCCACAAGCGCGGTGGCAATGATCGTAAGGCTTCCGCCGTTCTCAATGTTGCGCGCGGCGCCGAAAAAGCGTTTGGGCGTATACAAAGCTCCCGGATCAAGGCCGCCCGAAAGCGTTCTGCCCGTAGGCGGCGTAACCAAATTATATGCGCGCGCAAGGCGTGTAAGCGAATCCAGCAAGATCACAACATCTTTTTTCTGTTCTACCAAACGCTTTGCACGTTCCAAAACAAGCTCTGCGATCTTCGCATGATTTTCCGGACGCTCATCAAAGGTAGAATAGATCACATCGCCTTTAATGGAACGCTGCATATCCGTTACTTCCTCGGGACGCTCGTCGATCAGCAGCACGATAAGCTCTGCTTCCGGATAATTTTCGCTGATGGCATTGGCCAGCTTTTTAAGCATGATCGTTTTTCCCGCTTTAGGCGGCGCAACGATCATACCGCGCTGCCCCTTTCCGATCGGAGCGATCAGATCAATCAGCCGAACGGCAAGATCACGCTGATTGCTCTTTCCCTCCAAGCGCAGTCTTTCCTGCGGATAGATCGGAATCAGATCCTCAAACGGCACGCGCGCAGCGGCAATTTCAGGCGACTGCCCGTTTACTTCACCGACAAACAGCAGCGCGCGGTATTTTTCTCCCTCCCGGATAGGACGGGTCTTTCCTCGAACCATATCGCCGGAACGCAAATGGAATCGACGAATCTGCGCTGCTGAAACGTACACATCGCGCTGATCGGTTTCCATTTCGATCCGGAACTGTGTGGAGCGCAAGAAACCGAAGCCTTCAGGTCTGATATCCAATATGCCGCAGCAATCCCCGCACTCGCCGTTGCGAAGCAGTTCATTTGCCGCCGGATTCAAATTGCGCCCGTTTCTCGCCTGAGCGTGCTGCGCAGAAAGTCTGCTCGGAGCAGCAGACATTACGGAAATCGGCTTAGTCTGCCGAATTTCAACAGC
>JAHAAN010000107.1 GCA_018376855.1 Clostridiales bacterium
CATAAAGAGCTTTTTGATAATTTCAGCTGCCGGCTTTCCTAACTTTTCGCTCAAATCCTTAATGCTGATCTCTTCTGTTGTCATGACTGCATGCTCAATCTTGATTTTTTCCATTGTAGATTGCACGCTCGGCTGCTTTTTCTTTTGCTTTTTCCCACGCCAATTATCTTCATCATCAAAGCGACCTTTTTGTTTTGCAAGCTCCTTCTTGGAAGGCGCCTTTTTATCGCTGTCGTAATTGGTTCTGGAATACAGCTTCTTATTCGGATCATAATTGCTCACACGCTCTTTTTCGGAAACCGGAATACTGTCAAAAGAAGCCATTGCGCTGCGTGAAGCACTGCCTTGCGGTCTTCCTCCGGCCTGCGGCTGGCGGTTATAGCCGCCTTGCGCTCCTTGCTGAGGCCGTGCGCCGCCGGCTTGCCCCTGACGGTTATAACCTCCCTGCTGAGGCCGTGCACCGTTCTGCCCTTGACGCGCATAACCGCCTTGCCCTGATACACCTGCCTGATTTTGACGGTTATAACCCGTCTGCGCAGTCTGCGGTCTGCTTCCTGCCTGCCCTTGGCGATTATAGCTGCTCTGAGGCTGCGCCTCCTGGCTTTGACGATTTTCCCCCTGCGCCGCCGAATCCTCTGCTTTATTTTCCGCTTTCACAGTTTTTTCCGGCCTTGAGGTTTGCAAGGCAGCATCAGCCTTTAGTTCTTCTGCGGCTTCATTTAAAATTGCCTTTTGCTCCGACACAGCCTTTTCCTCGGCCTGCTGTGCCTTTTCAGCAGCTAATCTGGCTTCCTCCTCACGCTGTTTTTCCTCCAGCTCTCTCTGTTTAAGCAGCTGCTTTTGCTTAAAAGCAGCTTCACTGTTCTTTAAAATTCCCTGCATAGAGGAAAGATCCTTCTTTAGATCCGCTAAACGATTAGAAAGAATCTTTGCCGATTCTTCTATTTCGTTCGCCAACGATTGTTTTTTGCTCATTACTGACCTACACCCCCAAAATTGTTTAAAAGGCAAATTTCTTTTTCTATAGCCTTTGCAAAACCTATATCCAAAATTGCAACGACCTTGCGTTCCGGATGTCCGACGCTTGCGCCAAGCGCTTTTTCTTCCACCAAATAGAAGGGGACATTTGCGAATGTCGCTTTTGCACGATATTGCTTCACTGTATTTTCCGAACAGTCGCTCTGCAAAAAAAGCGCCTTTACCCGCAACGAACGAAGTGCCTCTTCAACAGCGGTATTGCCCGAAGCCGCTTTTCCTGCCGCGCACGCAAGCCCCAACAGCGAAAGCACTTTTTGGTTAATCTGAACCAATAGCGTCCAGCTCCTCCCTTAGTTGCCCATACAAAGTCTCATCCACCTGCATCTCAAATGCCTTATTCAGCATCTTTGATTTCACGCACGCCGCCAAACAATCCTGATCTTTACAGACATATGCTCCGCGTCCGCTCGCTTTTCCCGTTGCATCCAGCTTAACAGTGCCGTCCTGCATTTTCACAATGCGAATCATTTCTTTCTTAGGCTTCATTTGGCGGCAGCCAAGACACATGCGCATCGGAATCTTTTTAACCTTCAAGCCCTTCGCCTCCATCCGAGAATAACTGCTGCATTTGGCTCTGGCTCTTGATATCAATCTTCCACCCCGTCAAACGTGCTGTTAAACGTGCATTCTGCCCCTCTTTTCCAATGGCTAAGGAAAGCTGACTATCCGGCACAACCACCCGGGCAACTTTTTCCTGATCTCCCACATTCACCATAACAGCGCGAGCAGGACTCAGCGCATTGGAAATATATTCCGTAGGATCCGAGCTCCATTTGATTATATCAATTTTTTCGTCATTTAATTCATTTACAACAGCCGCAACGCGCGAGCCTCTCGGACCAACGCAAGCGCCCAACGGATCCACTTCCGAATCAGCAGCAAACACCGCCATCTTAGTTCTTGAACCGGCCTCTCTTGCAATAGATTTAATTTGAACGATCCCTTCTTGGATTTCAGGAACCTCTTGCTCAAAAAGACGCTTTACTAGTTGCGGATGTGAACGTGAAACAACCACCTGCGGCCCTTTAGGCGATTTTCTTACCTCTACTACATATACTTTGAGTCTGTCTCCCAAATTATACTTTTCGCCCTGCATTTGCTCCTTCGCAGGCAAAATGCCTTCCGTTTTTCCAAGCTCTACATAGATGCAGTCGTTTTAAATTCTTTGGATAACAGCCGTCATCAGTTAATTCTGTTTATCGGCATATTCTGAATAAATCGCACCCTTTTCCGCCTCGCGCAGGCGCTGCGTAATAACCTGCCTTGCAGTTTGCGCGCCGATACGTCCAAAATCCTTAGGCGTATCCTCAAATTCAATTTTATCACCGATTTGATAGGAGGGATCAAGCTCCTGCGCCTCCTCCAATGAAAGTTCTGTCTCCAGATTATTCAAGCGCTCCACAACTGTTTTTACAATATAAATGCTTACATCGCCCGTATTTCTATCCATACGCGCAATGATCTCACCATCATATCCCTTTGCTTTTTTATATGCGGAAACCATTGCCAGTTCAATGGACTCGAACAGCATCTCCGAATCAATTCCTTTTTCCTTTTCTAACGCATTGATAGCCTCTATCAAGCTTCCACTATTCATGAAAAATCATTCCTTTCAAACTTTAATCAAAAACCGAAGTATGGTCTGACTGTGCAAATATTTTCACGGTCGATCGTAACTGTCTCTTTTTTTCCGATAAGAGTAATTGTCTTCTCATCAAAAGCACTGAGAACACCTGTAAGCTTTTTCTTTTTTCCGTGAATCGGCATTTTTAGCTCTGCAGTAACCTCTATGCCAATATTTCGTTCAAAATCACGCCGCGTAAGCAAAGGCCTGTCTCCCGGAGAACAAACACACAGGCAATATTGCGCGCCGCCTACCGGATCCGCTTCTTCCACCGAATCCTCAATCGCACGGGAAACTGCTTCACAATCGTTCAGCGTTACGCCTTCAGGCTTATAAATATAATAGTTCAGGCACATTAGTCCGTCCTCACGAACATATTCCACATCAACCAATTCATACCCCAAATCTTCTATGATCGACTGGGCACATTGACGTGCTTTCTGTGCAATCTCCTGCATAGAATCGCATCAAACTCCTTCAAAAAACAAGAGTGGATCACCCTGCAACCCACTCTCGAATAAAAATATCCGAAATTACTGTTTTATTCTACCACAGTATCAAAAATTAATCAAGCTCAAAAAACTGAATTTGTTCATTTTGTGTCATTCCTTTTAAACAACCGTTGTTCAACAGCACCTCCATCACGCCTTTTGACACCTTAGCGCGCATCATCAAATTTTCCTGTGAGGTAAATTCCCCGTCCTTGCGTGCCTCAACGATCGCTTTGGCCGCATTCTCGCCAAGGCCTGCCAAAGCTGTCAACGGAGGCCGAATCAAATTCTCACCAATAGGCAAAAAATCCGTTGCATCAGATTCATAAATACTTACATCTGCAAATTCAATTTTACGCAGCTTCATCTCAAGACCAAGCTCCAGCATTGTAACGATCCCTTTTTCACGCGCGTTAAGTTCAGGCTTATCGTTGTATTCCTCAATACGGCTGCGAATGCTTTCTACCCCGCCCTGCATTAAGGTAATATCAAAATCATCGGCCCGAACCGTAAAAAACGCAATATAAAACGCTACGGGATAATAGACCTTAAAATATGCAATGCGCAGCGCCATTGTAACGTAAGCCGCCGCATGTGCTTTGGGAAACATATATTTGATTTTGTTGCAGCTGTCAATAAACCACTGCGGCATAGATACGTCATGCATGGCCTGTTCCATTTCTTCCGTCATCCCCTTGCCCTTACGCACTGATTCCATTGTTTTAAAAGCAAGTGTTGCCGAAACTCCCTTTTGAATCAAACGGTTCATAATATCTTCGCGCGTGCAGATCAGCTCCGGCAGCTGTGCGATTCCCTCGTTAACCAAAAGCTGCGCATTATTTGACCATACATCCGTACCATGGCTTAGCCCCGAGATCCTAACCAAATCCGCAAAGGTTTGCGGTTTGGTTTCTACAAGCATTTTCCGAACAAACTTCGTTCCCATTTCAGGGATTCCGAACGTTCCCACTGTGCTGCCCAACTCCTCCGGATTCACCCCTATCGCCTCCGTCGAAAGAAATAACGACATCACTTTTTCGTCATTCAACGGAAGCTCAAGCGCATTAAGGCCGGTCAAATTCTCCAGCATTTTAATCGTTGTCGGATCGTCATGACCCAAAATATCCAGCTTCAGCAAGGTATCATGCAGAGAGTTAAAATCAAAATGGGTTGTAATAATCCCTTTAGACGCATCGTTTGCCGGATACTGCAAAGGAGTAAAGTGATAAATTTCATATTCCTTCGGCAAAACGACGACTCCTGCCGGATGCTGCCCTGTTGTTCTCTTGACGTCAATACAGCCCGCAGCCAATCTCTGTTTTTCTGCGTTGCTGATACGCAGTCCGCGTTCTTCGCAATATTTTAAAACATACCCCATAGCTGTTTTTTCCGCTACACCGCCGATCGTGCCCGCACGGAAAACATAATCGTGTCCAAAGAGATCCTCAATATATTTATGAATCACCGGCTGATAAACGCCGGAAAAGTTTAAATCAATATCCGGAGCTTTATCTCCTTTAAAGCCCATGAACACTTCAAAAGGTATATCAAAACCCTGCCTGTCCATTTCCGCACCGCATTTAGGGCAATTCATTTTGGGCAAATCATAGCCGCAGCCATATTTTTCAACATCAATATTAAAATCACTATAACAGCATTCAGGGCATACATAGTGCGGCGGCAGAGGATTAACCTCTGTAATATCACACATCGTGGCCGCAAAGGAGGAGCCCACCGAGCCTCGCGAGCCAACCAGGTACCCATCCGAAAGCGACTTGCCTACGACTTTATGCGCAATCAGATAAAGCACTGCATATCCATGTTCAATAATTGCCGTCAATTCACGCTCCAAGCGTTTTTCCACAAGCTCCGGAAGCGGATTGCCATAAATGCGGTGCGCCTTATCCATCGCCATTTGGCGCACCTCTTCCTCTGCTCCCTCCATTTTCGGCGTATACAGCTTATCTCTGGGGAATGATTCCATCGGTTCGCACATATCGGCAATCATTCTGGTATTTGTAATAACAATCTCCTTTGCACGCTCCGGCGACAAATACGCAAACTCATCCAGCATTTCCTGCGTAGTTCTATAATACAGCGGAGCCTGCTGATCCGCATCTTCAAAGCCCATACCGCTCAAAATGATGCGCCTAAAATACTCGTCTCTTTCCTTTAAAAAATGCACGTCGCCCGTGGCAACCACAGGCTTATTTATTCGTTCGCCAAGCTCAATGATTTTCTTATTCATATCAATAAGCTCCTGCCGGCTCTGCACCTTGCCCTGACGCAGCATAAATTCATTATTGCCGATCGGCTGAACCTCCAAAAAATCATAAAAGCCCGCGATTCTTTCAATCTCCTGATCGCTTTCTCTATTAACCACTGCTCTGAACAGCTCGCCGGCCTCGCATGCGCTTCCGATCAGAAGCCCCTCGCGCAGCTTAATAAGCAGGCTGCGGGGAATTCTCGGTCTCTTATAGAAATGATGCAGGTGCGATTCCGTAACCAGCTTATAGAGATTAAACAATCCCTGCTTATTGCGGGCGTAAATACAAATATGATAAGTATTTCCCGTTGCAGAGTCTCCCGCCAATTCATTTAATGCCCCCGCAGTAGTGATATTCCTTTCATAAAGCATGTCCATAAGCTTAAGCGCCATATTCGCGGTAGCTTCCGTATCATTGATCGCCCTATGATGCCCATCCAACAATACGCCTAAATGGTCGCACAGCTTATTGAGCTTATACGATTTTAATTCGGGAAGCAATAATCTTGAAAGCGCAAGCGTATCAAGCGACACATTGTGATAATTCAGGCCGTATTTATTAGACACAAAACGAATAAACGAAACGTCAAACGCAGCATTATGCGCCACCAAAACCGCGCCTTCAGCAAACTCCAAAAAACGCCGAACAGCTTCCTCCTCTTTCGGCGCGCCTGCTACCATAGAGTTATTAATGTTTGTTAAACGCACGATTTTGTCCGGAATATTGCGTTCAGGATCAACAAACAGCGAAAAACGATCCACATATTTACCTTCCTGAAGCTTCACCGCAGCAATTTCGATCAGCTTGTCGCTTTGGCAATCAAGCCCTGTTGTTTCTACATCAAATACAACATACGTTAAATCGCGGAGCGAAGCTTCCGCCGGCAAATCCAACATCGGCACCTTATCATCGTAAAGGTAGCCCTCCAAGCCAAAAATCAACTTAATATTAGCCTTTTGCTTTGCAATCGCCGCTTCAAGATCCGGGTACGCCTGCACAACACCATGATCTGTTACAGCCAGC
>JAHAAN010000108.1 GCA_018376855.1 Clostridiales bacterium
GATGGAGTGCTTCGTGATATGCTTTTGCCATAATATCCTCCTTTATATGAATAGTAAATGTCAATATCGTTTTAAAATAAGATAATTATAGCACTGGTTTGAAATTGAAAACAAGGCTAAAATGCAAGATGTAAACGGAAAACAAAGAAAATAAATATATAGATAGTAAAAAAGGAGAGGTCAATATGAGTACAGTAGCAATTAAGAATACAATGGTAATGAATAACACAGAGAAAAAGGCTGGTTTAGTGGAGCGTTTCAAAAAATATGTCCTGGATAATGCAGAGTATTTTGCGGTGGCTTCTGTAGTGATGTCTGGAAATGGTTATGCAGCAGGACAGATCATGAGAGATGCAAGACGTGTTGCATCTGCTAACAGATAAGAAGGAATAAGAATGACTATTAAGGGTAAGACATCAGGTAAATAAGAAATGATAAATGATGGACTGCACCAGTTATAAACTGGAGGTAGTCCATTATTTTTTTTAGGGCAAGGCCCTGTTTTCTATTGTGGAGTTTTGGGATGTTCCCCAAAACGAAACTTTAGGAAACAAATAAACCACCTGCTATGCGGGTGGTTGAAAGAGCTTTAGCGTTGTGTAGAAAACCTCCAATGATATAATAATAAAAGGTTCGCCAACCATATTATTAATCAAAGGAGGTCGTCCAAGATGGACAATAATAGTTTATCACATACAACGTGGAATTGTAAGTATCACATAGTTTTTGCACCGAAATATAGAAGGAAGATCTCTTTCCTTTCATTAGTACATTAAATATTTTACGAAAATAATCGAATTACAACCCAGATATATGTCTTACTACATATCTGATTTTCATATAATATGATAGACAGGAGATAGAGATATGAAGCAGATTAAAGACAAAGTTAAATGTGAAAGAGCAATTGAAAAGTTAGAGTTAGAGAAAGAGTTTGATACACAGAATCTGGAATTTCAGATATATCAGTACGAAAAAGGGGAATTGCTGTGTCAACCATGCAATTCAGATGACGGGTTGCAGATTGTTATAGAAGGGACGGTAAATATTTATCATATACGGGACGATGGTTCTAAATATTTTATTGCTATGAATGAAGGAATTCATCTTCTGGGAGATATGGAATTTATGAATCCGGCACCATGTATTTATTTTGTAGAAGCAGTTAGCCCGGTAACTGTAGCGGTATTATCTCTGAAAAAATATCGCAATGTACTAAAACAGGATGTTAAATTTATGAATTTAATCGCATCTACTCTCGCTGCAAAACTTGGAATCGCCGCAAATGGCGAGTCGGTTAGTGCTTCTCTTAAAGATCGGATTCTCAATCATTTAGAGGATGAAAAAATTGTTGCTAAATGTGGGAAAGGGACTTATTGGTTACTGTGAGTTATGAAAGAACGTCAATATATTATTGACAGGTGATAATATGAATACAACAAAGAAAAGCTTAAAGGACAGAATCCGGGATTATCTGATTAAAAACATAAATTATATTGTACCAGGAATCTTAATGCTGGGTGGAAGTATATATTATCCTGAAAATTATAGAAGACATTAATTTATAAAAGCATTACAAATCATTCCTCAACAGCCGTTTCCGGATCGGAGGCACTTCAATACGAATGCCTTCACAGTTTGGCAGCATAGCTTTACAAAGCCACAGTTAATGGCAATATCAAAAACAGACAGTGAGCTGTCATCCATAAAGATGGCAGCTTTTTTGATGCAGTATCATGAAACAAAGAAGATCGGTGTGCATTGTGCATAAAAAACTGGTATAAGAAATAATAAAATTCCGACTTTAATATTCAGAATAATGTTACAAAACATAATAGAAAATATAAGAATAATGTTACAAAAACATTGAATAACACGAGAATAATGTTACAATACTAATATCAGGAGGGCGATTCAATGCTTAAAAGAGAGATTTCGGAAAAATTAAAATTATGGAGAACTCAGAAAAATAAAAAGGCACTTTGTATTATAGGCGCAAGACAGATTGGAAAAACAACAATTATCAGAGAGTTTGCAAAACAAGAATATGAAAATTTTATAGAAATCAATTTCATATTAGATAAAGGTGCCGAAAAAATTTTTGAAGATAAATTGGATGCAGATACTATTATTGAGAACCTGACTGCTTTCAAGATGCAGAAGATGGAGCCGGGAAAGACACTGGTATTCCTGGATGAGATACAGGAATGCCCCAATGCAAGATGTGCAATCAAGTTCCTGGTTGAAGATGGACGGTTTGATTATATTGAATCCGGTTCACTTCTTGGTGTCAGGTATAAAGAAGTTCCTTCTTATGCGGTTGGATTTGAAGAGATTGTTTCTATGTATCCGCCATTAAAGGTCATATTGCCCGCATTTTCCCTTGATCCTGCGCTGATAGCTGCGCTGGCAATACCAATATACGCAATAAGCTTTCCGGGATCAGCGCTTTCCATCACATAAAGCGGATCGCCCTTATGAATCTCGGTTCCTTTTTCCAGCGTGCAGTCATAAGGAACGCGCCCTTGCTTCGGCGTGATAGGATTGCCGTCGCTGTCAATATTCCGAACTGAATCGTCAATGAACAAAATAGAGCCTTCGCCGCAGTGAAGCCCCGGGAATTCTCCGTTCGGCTTCAGCGTATTGGCAGTTCCGTCCGCTAAAGACAGATATAGCGACGTTTTGTTTCGTATCTGATCGCCCTCCGTTGCCGCAGCGCCGCTTTCCGTGTCATAAAGATTCGTTGCAACATCCAGCGGAATACCGTTGCGGGCAATATTTACCCCTGCAAGCGTAAGGTTTGCCTGGACACCGGGGCAAATCTGTATGCCAACCGAATTCGGTGTTGAAATATTCACATTCTGAATAGTGAGCGCAGTAGACGTTTTGATCTGCAACACATCACCCGAAAGCTCATAATCCACTCCAGCTTCGCCGCCGATAATCCGGAAGCCGCCCAGCTCCACGCCCGCAGCATCTTCCGCGTGCACATAGCCTAATTCCGCAGTCCCGACGAGCATTGACACAGCGCAGACAATGGCTGTTATTACCCGAAGCAAAGACTGCTTCTTCTTTTTGCAATCTTTCATAGCTCTCTTCTTCTTTCTTTGATAAAAATGTGTAAATTTCTTGTTTCAGACGCAAAAAAACTGCACTTCAACGCAAAATTTCATCTTTGTAGTAGTATATAACAAAAGTCAATATTTTTTCTGTTTTTTCTGCCCATTAAAAAACAGCGAGAACTGAAGCTCCACCTGCTTTGTAGGTGGAGTTTTTATTTTCAAACGAAAAGCATAGGATAGTCGCGTGGTTCAAAAAAATTAACCGAGGAGAAAGACCTCCGTTCGCAATGTAATAGGCTAACCTGCCGGCCGAAATAAGAAACATAAATAGAAATTTAAAGAAAAGGCGACAAATCAAATGGGCATAGTTTTGGGATTAGGAATATTTTGGACACAATATAGTATAGCAGGCATTTTAGGATTCCAAGTCTTAGATGAAAAGTATAAGAATTACGATTGGACTGCAACTTACATTCACCAGCGCGGAATATCATGATATCTGCTTATATCGGCGTGCGGAATCCCCTCAATTGTATATTCATTCTTAAATAATCGAAAATATAAGCGTATCTTAAATGAAGAATAAAGCTACAAATTCCGGTTCATAGGGCGGTTGTCCAAACAGAGCAACCGTTTGCCGATATATTTTGACAAAAAATTCAGAAAACAAAGCAGCGACACGAAAAGCAAATGAGAGAACCAATATAATAAATCCATCATTTACTTTTTATATTATGACTGTTATAATAGAATTAATTTTGTTTATGGAGATGATATTTATGTCTCAGAAGCATTTAATAACCGTATCCTGTCAACGCCGTGAAGATCTTCCCTTTTTAGCGCGCGCCGGCTTTGAAGGCGCTGATTTTGGTTTTTACACGGTTGATCCCAACAACGGCTGGCTTTCACAGCAAAACTACCGCGAGCAAGCAAGCCAAATTGCCGAAACTGCCCAAGAGCTTGGCATCGCCATTACGCAGGCACATACTTATATTTTAGGATATAACGATTATATAAACGGAAACCAGAACGCAATCACCGCCTTTTACCGCTCCTTGGAGGCTTCCGCACTGATCGGAAGCCCCTGCACCGTAGTACATCCACTGATCGCTCCCGACTGCATTTACGGTGAGAATATGCAAAGCTGTTTAAACGCCAATCTAAAATTCCTCCAAGAGGTTTTTGAACTGGGCGACCGATACGGTGTCGATGTCTGCTTGGAAAACATGTTTAACTGGCACCCCGGCACACTCGTTCCCGTCCGCACAATAGGCAGCACGGCCGAGAGCCTCCTTGAGCTTACCGACAAGCTCGGCCAAGAGCACGCTGCCTTTTGCGTAGACGTAGGGCACGCCATTTTAACAAATCAAGCGCCGCAAGCCTTGATCCGCAAGCTAAAAAACCGCGTTCGCATTTTGCATCTGCACGACAACAACCTCACCTATGACGACCATATGCCGCCCTATTTAGGGCGCCTGAATTGGGGCGAAATTCTTTGCGCATTAAAAGAGATCGGTTATACGGGCAACTTGAACTTTGAAACAATTTTCTTTGAAAAGCGCTACCCGGAGGCTCTTTTGGAAGACGCCTACCGCTTTCTGTACCGCATCGGCTGTTATTTGCGCAATGAGCTTGAAAAACTCGAAGGCAACTCCAAGTAAAAAATTTGTTCCTCTTCGGCTGCCGCAAGGCAGTTTTTTATAAACACAGCTTAATATAGCTTATAATTTATATATACTTTATGAACATACACTATAAAACATAAAAGGAAGAGGCGGTGGGCTTTAATAGCTTTCAAAAGCTGGAGCAGGGCGGCGGAAGGAGGCCGAAGCGCCGCGGCGGAGCCTGTAGGCGGTTCGGGCGCGGAAGTCGCCCGATTGCGGCTGAAGAAGCATATTTCTCTCTGTTTTATCATTTTCGAAATTCTGTTTGCCGAAAACGTCTATCCCCACCATACTCAAACAGGCGCCTCAAAGAACTACAGAAATTGTTAGGGTGGATGCAAGGTAAAAATCGCGTCCTCCTTCCTTGACAGAACAAAAAGCCATTTTGCAAAAAGCGCCACTGTAAATAAAAAGCACCGGTCTTATTTAAACGATCGGCGCAAGACGATCAGCGCCACAGTTAATAAATAATAAAAAGATGCGCAGTAAAAACGCATCCTTTTAAACCATTCCTTATTTATTTCTGACCTCTTCGCTGTGAAACAATCAGCAAAACCGACGTTGCGATAGAAAGAACGCAAAAAATCAACAGCAGCCATTTGGAAATGTCCGCACCCAAAAAATTCATCGCTTCGTTCACTCTGTCAATGCAAAAAAATACCACAAACATCACCGCTACAATCAACGTTGCATGCGGAAGCATTTTCCGAATCATACCGATCTCCATTCTGCCGTTTACTCGACTCATTTTTATTTTCTCTGCACATTATAACACAAGCCTGCGTAATTCCCAAACACTTTTAACTACTGCTTGTAAAATACCATTTATCGATATTCTCATAAACAGATGTATCTCTGACAATATTCATGGGAACCAGTTCGCCCCTATGAAGCAGCGTCTGTCGATGAAAAAGCAAGCCAATATGGGGAATCTGCTGTGCAGCATAAGCCTGCAGCTGCGCATAGCATTCACTAAAGGCCTCTTTATCGGTCATTTGCGCACATTCCTTAATAAGCCTGTCCATTTCCGCATCCCGATAGAAGGACAGATTTCCCTCTCCGCCTGCCGACAGTGCAAACGCTGCGCTTGGAACATCGCAAAGATAATAGCCTGTCAGCAGCATTTCATAATCACCGTCTGCAATGGCCTGCGCCAGCTCATCGCTCGGCAGCGCCCGCACCGTAACCTCCACCCCCGCCAAGGCCAGCTGTTTACGAATCGTCTGCGCGGTTTCCTTCCGAACAGGATCCGCATCATTGGAAAGGCAGGTAATTGTAAAGGAAAGCTTTTTTCCGTTCTTATAACGAATTCCATCCTCCTGCAGCATCCATCCGCTTTGCTCAAGCAATGCTGTTGCTTGGGAAAGGTTATAATCGTAACGAACAATGGAGGTATTATTTAAAAAGGAATCCGGCGCAAAAGGAAGCTCAGCAATGATCCCATGGTTCAAATACACCGTGCTGATTAAAGAATTTCTGTCAATAGCATACGACAGCGCTTGCCGCAATGTTAAATCCTGAAACAGAGATTTTTTCAGGTTGGGAGCCAGAAAATCATAATACCTCGACTGATACTCATAATAAGAAACGCCGTCAAACGTAGTATAAACATCCGTAGTTAATTTAGAGGTCGGAACACAGTCAAGCTCGCCTGCCATAAATGCCTCGATC
>JAHAAN010000109.1 GCA_018376855.1 Clostridiales bacterium
GAGATCGTTTTTTAAGATTATGCCGTAAGAGGTATAATGGCCGAGATCTTCATGGTACAGGCTTTGCGGAATGTAACAGTAATGAAATTTGTTCATAGGGATCCTCCTTTTAATTAGGTGAAATTTCAGTTTGAACTGTTCAATAGAGATGGAAACGAATTTCCAATATATTGTATTATATATAAAATATGGAAATAAAACAAGCAAAAATATGAAAATTGTCAAAAAGAAAATAAATATAGGGAATGGAGAGAGCGCAGCAGAGGCGGGCAGCGAAAAAATTGGAGAAATATATTGATGATATAGGCATGGTGAAAATGCCGGCTTTATAAATTTACGGATAAAAAAATAGAAGCATACGCCCAGCGGTGTGAGAGTATGCTGTGTGATTTTATAGTTTTGTGAAAAATTTGTGTGTTTTTTCGTAAGGGCGGAATTTATCCTTGAAACGCTTTAATCCCGCAATGCCGCCGTCGGAACCGAGATTCACATATTCGGTTGCGCATGTGCGGGCGGCTTCTATATAGAGCCATACGCTTAGACCGTTATAGCGTTTATCGGTTTTGCAGAACGGATAAAAAAGCATATTGGGAGCTTCGTAATATAAGAGAAGGCCGATTGGCATTTTGCCGTCGTAAACCAGCAGGCCGCGCATTCCGTTATGCTCCATGTGCAGCAGATAGCGTTCAAGCACGTCTTTTTCACAGAGAAACAGGCAGTCGGCACAGCTTCGATTCGCGCACCAGCTGCTGAGCACGGAGCGGCAATCTTCAAATACGGCGGGAGAAACCGGCACGGCGCGGGGAGAGACCGTTCGCAGAAAGGCGTTATAGTCCGCTGTTTTATGCTTGTATTTCCAAGTGAGCGCGGTCAGCTCCTCGCGTTTGCAGATATAATCGCTGAAGCGTTCGTCGCAGTCCATAGCAAGACCGGAGGCTTGCGCCTGTTCGGCGGTGAAGTAGCCTGCGTATACGGGCTCTCCGGCAGCGTGGAACAGCTCTTGCAAGCGGGCGATTCCGCCGTGAAAGTCGCCGCCTATCGGCGGAAGCGCCAGATAACCGTTCGGTTCGTTTACAAAAATTTGCAGGCGGCCGTTTTCCTGTTTGCAGTACGGGCGATCCCAATAGGCGTCAAGCGCGCCGTAGCATAGATCTAAAATGCGGTTTGTTCCGCGCTGATATTCTTCTAAAATTGCGTGCCCGTCGATTTGCGGAAGTGGGGTAAAGCCAGCGGCGGAGAGCTGCTGTTCTGTCATAACAATGTTGTTCCTTTCTTGGATTTTGTGGAAGCGGCGCAGGGCTGTGGCCGCGGTATAGTGGCCGCAGCGGGCGCCGCAAGCGAAAATGCGGCCTGAAAGCGCAATGCAAAAAGCTGCTGAACGGCCTGCTTGGTTATAATGCTTCGTTCTTCGGGCAGCATAGGGGCGCAGTGTGGGGTTAAGCCTTTTCGGTGCGCCTATTCAGGCTGCATGAGCGCGGCAGGCAGTATGCTTATTGTTTTGAAATCAGTATACCATTAAATTATGCCAGGCACAAGATAAAAAAAGATTGCGAACGTGCTGTTCGCAATCTTTTAATGTTTTGCAAAGGATCACACGATTCCCTGCGCCATCATCGCGTCGGCAACCTTTAAGAAGCCCGCGATGTTTGCACCCACAACGAAGTTGTCCTCGTAGCCGTATTCTTTAGCGGCGTTGGCAATGTTGTGATAGATATTTGTCATAATTCCCTTCAGTTTAGCGTCCACTTCGTCAAACGTCCAGGACAGACGCATGCTGTTCTGGCTCATTTCCAGCGCGCTGGTAGCAACGCCGCCTGCGTTGGCAGCCTTGCCCGGTGCGAAGAGAATCTTGTTGGCAAGGAATTCGTTGGTAGCTTCAAGCGTCGTAGGCATATTTGCGCCTTCACCGACAGCCGTTACGCCGTTAGCAATAAGCGCTTTGGCGTCGTCCAAATTCAGCTCGTTCTGCGTTGCGCAGGGCAGAGCCACATCGCATTTTACGTTCCAAATGCCTTTGCCTTCCGTATATTTTGCATTCGGGCGGTAGGACAGATAATCCTTGATGCGGCCGCGCTTCACTTCCTTGATCTCCTTAACGGCAGATAGATCAATGCCCTCTGCGTCGTAGATCCAACCGTTGGAATCGCTCATGGCCACGACCTTTGCGCCCAGCTGCGTAGCCTTTTCCGTTGCATAGATCGCCACGTTGCCGGAACCGGAAACCACAACCGTTTTGCCGCTGATGGAATTTCCGTGATCCTTCAGCATTTCTTCAACAAGGTAGACCAAACCGTAGCCGGTGGCCTGCGTGCGCGCCAAGGAACCGCCGTAGGTCAAACCCTTTCCGGTGAGCACGCCTTCATAAAGGCCGGTAATGCGCTTATACTGGCCGTATAAATAGCCGATCTCGCGGCCACCCACGCCGATATCGCCGGCCGGTACGTCCGTATCAGCGCCGATGTATTTATAAAGCTCCGTCATAAAGCTTTGGCAGAAAGCCATAACCTCGCGATCGGATTTTCCCTTGGGGTCAAAATCCGAACCGCCCTTGCCGCCGCCGATCGGCAGACCGGTCAAGGAGTTTTTAAAGATTTGCTCGAATCCGAGGAACTTGATGATTCCCAAATTAACGCTCGGATGGAAGCGCAGGCCGCCCTTGTACGGGCCGATTGCACTGTTGAACTGTACGCAGCGTCGCGGTATTTGGGGTTGCGCTCCAAAACGGGCTCCAGGGATTGCAGAACCTCTGTGGCAGCCTGAATGAATTCGGGCTGATCGGGATTCTTTTTGATCAGGGCATCTAAAACCTCTTGAACATATGACATAAAGACGTATCCTCCCGGCAAAAAATAGATTGGCCGCCGCGTTGCAGGGCGGCCGGAACAAGATTTATTATATAGCAAACCCTGTATTTTTTGCAAGAGAAAATGCACCGTTTATTCGTATTTTTTGGAATAAATGCATAAAAATACGAAGAATATCCTTTGAAAATGATTTTTTGAGCCGTTTTTTCCTTATATTCTTACGGTTACTCCCATTGAACGAAGCTGCTTTTCCAAAATGGGCACAAGCGCCGAAAGCGTCAGTGTAAAGACGGGGACATAGAACAGCAGCGAAGGCGCGCGGGAAATAAGCAGCCCCAAGAAGCCTTTTTGAGAGCCGTAGAATACAACCGTCCACAGCGTGTTGATCGGCCAAACAAACAGTGCCTGCACAAGCAGAACCGTCAGCAGGATGCGCAGAAAAGCAGGCTTAACGCGCTTGAACAGAATCTCATAACATAACCAGATCAAGAGCCCGGTAAGCAGCAGTGTCAATGTGTAAATGGGGTTATAGGCGCCCACCGGCGCCAGTATGGAGCTGAGAAAATCCACAAGCGCTCCCGTGATCATGCCAAATACCGGCCCGAACAGCATGGCGGCAAGGTAGACCGTCAGCAAATGAAAGCCGACTCGACTGATAATGACAGCGCCCAGTGTTATGTTGAAAGTCACATACATTTTCAGCACCGTGCCGAGCGCGACAAGCAATGCGCAGCAGAGTATGGCCGTGAGAGGCCGTTTTTTGGTTACAGTAGACATAAAAAATCCCTCCTTATTTTCAGAATGCAGAATTTCCGGAAATAAGGAGGGATATAGCTTTCCCTCATACCCTTATTGCAGCGGATGCGGCGATGCACCGCAGGCCCGCAGGCCTTTCGTTCGGGGGCGACTTCCCATCCGCCCGACACTTAACGCGCGATCGCTTACTCTGCAAATTCTTGTTTATAGTATATACAAACTCTGCAATTATGGCAAGCGTTTTTATCGTTCGGCGGCCAAGGAACGGCGGATCGAAAAGAAAACCATGCCGAAGGTGAGAACGCCTTGTATCGTAGTGGCCAAAATATAGCCGGGAATGCCGAGCACAGGGGTGAGCAGAAAGGTCAGGAGCAGGGAGATCAGCGCGGAAGCAAGATTGATTTTAAAGGTCTTGCCTTCGCGCCCCAGCGCGTTAAGGATCGTGCTTCCCACTTGGTTGAGACCTGAGAACAGGGTGGATGGCGCCAGCATCAGCATATACTGCCCTGCCTGCACGCTGCGGTAAAGCAGCCGTCCTAACGGCATGGCGATCACACAGATCAGCAGCGCTGCCGGAATGCCCATGAGGAACACATAAAACAGCACGCGATTGATCTTCTTTTCCGCTGCGCGGATGCCGGAGGCGGCTCGCGTTTTAGCGATGTTGGGCAGAAGCACTACGCTTATCGCGCTTGTAACGGTGGAGGGAAGGAAAACGATCGGAAGCGCCATGCCGGTCAGCACACCGTAAGCGGCGAGCGCCTCCGCAGAGCTCATGCCGGTATTGAGCAGGCAATGCGGGACAAGTGAAGCTGTGATCATTCCTGCAAGCGATCCGATCAGTCGGTTTGCTGTCAGCGGCGCGGCGCTCAGGCAGATCCGTTTGGAGCCTACAGGGGACACGGCTCCGTGCAGGGAACCGGTGCGCCATCGAATGAACACATAGGAAAAGATGCCGCCGACTGAAATGCCCGCTGCGGCCAGCGCGGCGGCGGATACATCGTTTAGGCGAACGCCTTGGGGCTGAAGCACATGAAACAAAAGAACAACGGACAGGATCTTTACGCTCTGTTCCAGAACTTCGCTCAGGGCGTTTGTGCCGGAATGGCCTGCGGCATGCAGGTAGCCGCACGGCACCGCGCCTACGCCGCCCAGCACAACGCCCGGAATGAGCGCCAGCACAACGATCCATGCGGTGCTGTTCTTTAAAATCAATGAGGAAAGCATAGGCGCGCAGCAGAACATCACGGCGCCGGAAAGCAGAGCCACGCAGCCTGCGATCTTTAATCCGCGCTGCAAAATACCGCGAGCCGCGCCGTTCTCCCCGCGCGCCATGCAGGAGGCGCTCAGGCGGGAGATAACGTTTGGCAATCCGGAGGCAATGGGGGTGATAAACAGCATGTAAACGGTCATGCTCAGCTGATATATGCCGAGTGATTCTGCGGTGAGCGTTCGGGATAGCCATACCTTGTAGCCCAGCCCCAGAATGCGTACAAAGATGTTGGAGGCAACCAGCAGGGCTGTATTTGTCCAGATCGTGTTTTTTTTCATGTTCGGCGCCCTTTCGTGCGTCCCGTGAAAGGAACGGCTGCAATTTAAGAGTAAAATGCACTTGCATTTTTTTTCGGAGACTGGTAGTATCATATGAGGCAAACCTGCAAATTATTTGTTGAAAAAGGAAAGGGGATCAAAGTGAGCTTTGATTTTATGATGCCCAACCGCATTCTGTTCGGGCGCGGTTCGTTTGAAAAACTGAGAGAGCTTTTGCCTCAGTTCGGAAAACGTTATATGGTTCTTATGAGCGGTTCTGCAATGAGAAATGCAGCGCTTATGCAGCAGCTTGAGGCGGCCGTGCAGGCGGCGGGGATAGAGACGGCGATGTTTAACGTCGCGCCCGGTGAGCCGTCGCCGGCTGCGGTCAACGCTGCCGCCGAATTCTGTCGCCTGCGCGGGTGCGACGCCTGCTTGGCTGTCGGCGGCGGAAGCACGCTCGACACCGCAAAGGCCGCTGCGGCGCTGGCGGTAAACGGCGGAAGCGTGGAGGAATATCTTGAAGGCGTGGGAACGGGGCGGCAGATTGTGCGCAAGCCGCTTGCGTGGATCGCGGTTCCCACTACGGCCGGCACCGGTGCGGAGGCCACGAAGAACGCCGTGATTTCCGATCACAAAGCGGGCTATAAAAAGAGCTTTCGCAGCAATATGCTTTTTGCAAGCGCAGTGATCGTCGACCCTATGCTTACGCTTTCGGTGCCGCCGGCGGTTACGGCTGCCACAGGCATGGATGCGATTACGCAGCTTATCGAAAGTCTTACCTCTAAAAAGAGCAATGAAATGGCAAGGGCGCTTTGCATGTATGCGCTGCGTTTTGCCAATGCGCTTCCGAAAGCTTATGCCAACGGCACGGATATAGACGCGCGGGAAAAGATGTGCCTTTGTGCGCTGTACAGCGGCATGGCGCTTTCGTGCAGCGGACTCGGCGCCGCGCACGGGATTGCAGCGGGGCTGGGCGCGCTGCTTCCGGTTGCGCACGGAACGGCCTGCGCGCTGCTGCTTCCGCATGTGATGCGCTATAATCTCTCTGTATGCGGGGAGGACTATGCATATGCAGCGGAATGCTTCGGCAGGGAGAGAAAGGCGGAAGAGGCGATCAAAGCGGTGGAGGAGCTGAACGCTGCTATGGCGATTCCATGTCGTCTTTCGCAGCTTGGCGTTACACAGGAGATGCTTCCTGCGCTTGCGCGTGCGTCTATGGGTTCGAGCATGAGCGGCAATCCGGTTGATATGAACAAGGAACAGTGCCTTGCATTTTTGAAACATATTTTTTAACCGTGGCGCTTTTAACAGCATAGAATGAAACCGAGAACCAACAAACAAGGAAGGGGAAATTCTATGTTTTATACGTTTTATAAGGTAATGCACGAGGATACGTTGTATCGTTTGGCGGAGATGTTTGACACTACAGTGGCGGAGATCAAGCGCATGAACGGGCTGACAGGGGATGTGATCCGCCCGGGAGATATGCTGCTGATGAAGGCGGAGATGCCGCAGTGGTATCAGGCGGGCGCAGTCATTATGCCGCAGCTTACCGATGCGCAGCTGGCTGCGATGGCGCAGGGAAACGGTCAAATGCCGCCCCAAACCAATCCGGAGCCGGAACCTCCGCAGGGCTGCAATTCGTATACGATACAGGCGGGCGACACGCTTTATGCGATTGCGCGCGCCAACGGAACGACAGTGGGAATTCTGCGGGCGGTAAATCCCGGCTTGGATGAGAAAAATCTGACGGTCGGAAGCCGCATCTGCGTTCCTGTTCGAACGGAAAATTCTTATATTTATACCGTTCGCCCCGGTGATTCTCCCACAAAGATTGCCAATAAGTTCGGCGTTGGAGTGGAGAGACTTGTAAGGGCAAATTACTTACAGTCGGCAGATACCGCGCTGATTCCCGGTACGCAGCTGCTGATCGCGCTGTAAAGACATATAAAAAATACGCCTCATTTGAGATACCGCAGCCGAGGGCTTGAAAACAGGCGGTAAGGATAATCGGCACAATACGGTGTTATGCGCCGACCTGCTGACAAGCGGACAATCAAATGCGGCAGATTGCCCAAATGAAGTGTATTCGCAGCAGAGCAATGAAATTTGTAAGCAAAGCTTTAGCTTATATCGATACAGCAATGGCGGCAAGGAGAGATCCTTGCCGCCGTTTTCTATATTAAAACATAAATTATTAAGAATTCAGATATTTGAGAGGAACTGCTTTGCGGAATCAGGCATAAAAATATGTTTTTGTTTGGCGTTATTTTGATAAGCGTATATTAATGATAAAAAATTTTTTATCTGCGTATAAAATCGGGGAATTTTGCGATAATATATAACGTCGCAGCAAAAGGCGACAGAAAAACTTCAAAAATTTACCTGTTATATTTGTTGAAGTATAAGAGAAAAATAATAACACAAACCGTAAGGAGGTGAAAATAAATGGCAAGAAGCAATAAGCTGGTGGTTCCGGAGGCTAAGCAGGCTATGGACAACCTGAAATATGAAGTTGCAAATTCCATCAACGTAAACCTGAAGCAAGGCTATAACGGTGATCTGACCTCTAAGCAGGCTGGTTCGGTTGGCGGAGAAATGGTTCGCAGAATGATCGAGCAGTATGAGAAAACTGGTAAGTAATTAAAGGAGATTATAAAACAATGGCAAGCAGCAATAAGTTGGTAGTTCCTGAAGCGAAACAGGCTATGGACAACCTGAAATATGAAGTTGCTCAACAGATGGGCGTAAACCTCAAACAGGGTTATAACGGTGATCTCACTTCCAAGCAGGCGGGTTCCGTCGGCGGGGAAATGGTGAAGCGTATGATCCAGAGCTATGAAAAGACTTCCAAGTAAACAACGGGCTATTTTAAATAAAAAATAATGAAAGCGGCGCGATCCTATAGACGCGCCGCTTTTATACATAAATATTGTTTTTTGCCGTGCTGTTTGCTTATTCAGCCACAGCTTCTTCTGCGGTGGGCAGCTCGGAGGTGCAGTGCGCGCAGCGCATGGCCTCCAGCGGAATCTCGCTCAGGCAGTAAGGGCATTTTTTGGTCGTGGGCGGAGCGGGAGCCTGCGCGGCAGCCTTTCTTGCTTTGGGGGCGTTCAGAGCGCGTACAACCAAAAACAGTGCAAAGGCGACGATCAGAAAATTCAGCAGATTCGTCAGAAATGCACCGTAGTTAAAGGTGATGTAGCCAAGTTCTTTTGCGGCTGCAAGCGTAAAGGCTTCAGCAGTTTCAGGAATTGCAGGGAAGAAAACGCCGTCGGGCGATTTGAGAAGCACAAACAGCTCGCTGAAATCGGCTTTGAACAGCAAGCCGATCAGCGGCGTGATCAGGTCGTTGACCAAAGAAGTTACGATGGTTCCGAAAGCGCCGCCAATGATGACGCCGACAGCCATGTCTACGGCATTTCCCTTAAAGGCAAATTTTTTAAATTCTTTCAACATAACAACAAAAAACTCCTTTATCCTTTGTTTTTTTTATTATATTCCGATTTAAAACTTTTTTCAAGAGGATTTTTCACAAAGTTTTTGCCGCGCTTGTTTTTTTTAATTATGCAGGAAGTTTTGCAAAAGATACTGTGGACAATAGTTTTGCACATCTGTTGATAAAATGGGTTGAAATAGTGGAAAACTTTAAAACGTGCGCAGGGTCCTGTGGATAAATTGAGGATAAAAAAGGCGCATTTTTTTAAGTTATCAACAGAAATAGGAAAAAAACCGTAAATAACGAGCTTTTTTCTGTTGGAAGTGCTGTGTATAAAAAATAAACAGGGGACGGGGAGAAAGCGCATAAAAATGAAATATGCCTGCTGCAATCCTGCAAAACAGAGAAGAAAGTTTTTGAAAGGTCATTCATATATTCATAGGGATCAAC
>JAHAAN010000110.1 GCA_018376855.1 Clostridiales bacterium
TAGCCCCCGTAAATAAAAGGAGGATTTTTTTATGAAAAAAACAGTAGCAGCAGTGCTGATGCTTTTGTTGGTATTAGCACTCGGGACAGTAGTGCAGGCAGCGCCTGCGGACGACGGCTTAGTGCTGTACTACAACTTTGACGACGAGTCCGCTAAAGATTCTTCGTCCAGCGGCTTTAACGGAACGGCCAACAATGTTACATATGCGCAGGGTGTTTCGGGAAAGGCTGCGGTATTTGATGCGGCTAATCAGTCTAATATCGTATTTACAATGCCGACGGGTCTTCAGGACATGACCTTATCCTTCTGGTATAATCTCAGTGAGATTCCGGATGATGATGTGCCTTATGCTTTCATTTGCACGACTGCTTGGGACAATACTGCGGTCCATACGCATTTGACGGACGGAGTTGTGCGCGCTTCTTTTGCCGGCTTTAAGTACAAAGATTATAAGAACAATGAACTGGGGCATACCCGCGAGGATGCGGTTGACTGGTTTATAACCGACAGCTATGTAAACAAGTGGATCAATTTCACGGTTACTTATAATTCTGCTACGCGCGAGCGCATGCTGTACATGAACGGAACGCTTGTGGCGCATGATATTGCCGATGAAGGCTCTTTTGGCGGTACTACGCCTAATTTCATGGCCGGTGAAACGCAGATCGGTTCGTGGACAGGTGATGCAAAGCGTTATTTGACCGGTATGATGGATGAAATCCGCATCTATAATCGCGCGCTTTCCGCAGATGAGGTTACGGAGCTTGTATCTGTGGCGGATCAGTATGTTAGCGTACCGGAGCCGACTCCGACTCCGGAAGCAACTGCAACGGCTACTCCTACACAGAAGCCTACCGATAACCCGACCCTTGAGCCTACTTCCGGCACAACCGCCGGGCAGTCTCCTTCTCAGCAGACGACTGCTGAGGCAACAAAGGGCGCTGCCGGGCAAACCGGCAGCAGCAGCTGGATCATCTGGGTGGTGGTCGGTGTTGCTGTTATCGCGGCCGCAGTGATCCTTTTTGTGGCGAAGAACAAGAAGAAGGATTAATAAGCAACAGGTATTATGAAAAGAGGCGTCTGTAAAGGCGTCTTTTTTTGTATATAAACAATGTTTGTAAGCATATTATATAAGCATATACCAATGACGAACATGCGGAAAACGACAAAAATCGTTATGTGTGTGAATATAATGTAAATATATTTTATGTTCACGAAAAAATCAGTTTACATTATGGAGTAAATGAGTATAATCAACTTAGATAGCTCATATAAGAAGAATTTTACCTTTGGCGTAATAAATGATAATGAAAAGAGGAGGTTATTTAAATGGCAAAAGGTAAGGGAAAAAGTGAACAAAATGTAGCGCAGATGACAAACGATGTTGCAAGAATGTATCAGGCGTATATGCGCAGGAGTGCGATTTCGATGGGCTTGCTTGCCAGCTATAGGCCGCTGCTGTCCTATTTGGCGCAGCATGACGGAGCAAATCAGCTGAGCATGGTTCGTATCACAGGCTTTCGGCCGCCGACGATCAGCGTAACGCTGCGCCGCATGGAGGAAGAGGGGCTTGTAACCAGAGAGGCTTCTAAACAGGATGCGCGCGCCGTTTTGGTGCATTTAACAGAAAAAGGCAAGAAGTGCGAAGCTTTACTGCGTAAGAAATCTAATGCTGCTGATGCGGTTTTAATGGCCGGCATTGCAGAGGAAGAAATGAATGTATTTAAAAAAGTTTTGCTTCAAATGAGAGAAAATGCGGAGTCAGAGGGTTGGTGCGTAGGTTGTGAGGATGCTGATTAAGTATTTAAAACCATATTGTTTTTTTGCGATCCTTGCTCCTTTGTGTATGATTGCTGAGGTGTGCATTGACTTGATGCAGCCAAAGCTTATGAGTAATATTGTGGACATCGGCGTGGTCAATCAGGATATAAGCTATATTATATCAACAGGGATCACCATGCTGTTGCTTGTATTGGTAGGTTGTGCCGGCGGCGCGCTTTCGGGTGTGTTTGCCGGCATTGCTTCTCAAAGCTTTGGAAAGGATCTAAGAGATCAGGTGTTTTCAAAGGTAATGTCCTTTTCTTTGCAGCAAACCGATGCATTTACCACCGGTTCGTTAATTACACGCCTGACGAATGATGTTACGGCGGTGCAGGATCTTGTTGCAATGGCGCTGCGTATGTTTGTTCGCGCACCGCTGTCTTTTATCGGCGGCATTGTTATGATGCTGACGCTCCGTGTGGATTTTGCATTGGTGCTGCTGCTTTCATTGCCGATCGAATTGCTGATGGTATGGATTTTGCTGAAAAAAGCCGGTCCGTTGTACGGAACGGTTCAAAAACGCTTGGATACGGTCAATAGTGTGGTGCAGGAAAATGTTTCGGGTGCGCGTGTTGTAAAGGCATATGTTCGTGAGGAGCACGAAAGCAACAGGTTTGCAAAAGCAAACGAGGCTCTTTCAAACGATAATTACCGTGTTCAGAAGCTGATGGCAACGCTTAATCCGGTGCTTTCTATAGTGATGAATCTTTCCGTGATCGCCGTTATATACATAGGCTCGCTTCAGGCCGAAGCAGGAGCTATGCAGGTAGGGCAGATCATGGCTGCCGTTACATATGTTACGCAGGTACTCATGTCGATCATGATGGTGAGCATGATGTTCCAGTCGATCTCCCGCGCGCAGGCCAGTGCAAGGCGTATCAGCGAGGTGCTTTCGTGCGAGCCTGTTATTGAGAGTGGGCATCAGCTGCCTGACGCGATCAAGGGCGGCAGCGTGGTGCTGCAGCATGTCAGCTTTACCTATCCGGGAGGCGTGAATGAGCCTGTGCTGCAGGATATTTGTTTGGAAGTAAAACCGGGCGAAACGCTTGCGGTTCTTGGCGCTACAGGCGTGGGAAAAACCACTTTAATCAATTTGATTCCTCGCTTTTATGATGCAACGGAGGGTGAGGTTTTCTTTAACGGCGTAAACGTGCGAGATTATGATATAAAATATCTCAGAGAGCGGATCGGAATTGTTCCGCAAAAAAATGAGTTGTTTTCAGGCTCGATTTTGGATAACTTGCGTTGGGGTAATCCTCAGGCTACGCAGGAAGAGGCCGAGTGGGCTGCGAAGATCGCGCAGGCAGATGGCTTTATCCGTTCTTTTCCAGAAGGCTATCAGACTGTAATCGGGCAAAAAGGGGCGTCTCTTTCCGGTGGGCAGCGCCAGCGGTTGGCCATAGCGCGTGCGATCCTGAAGCGCCCGGAGCTTTTTATTTTTGATGATAGCATGTCCGCGCTGGATTTGGCAACAGATGCAGCGCTGCGTAAAGCGCTCAAAGAAAACCTGTGTGGTACTACGGTAATCATGATTGCGCAGCGTATTGCCTCTGTAATGGATGCGGATCGCATTGCCGTGCTTGACGGCGGGCAGCTGATCGCCTGTGCATCGCATTCGGAGCTTATGGAAAGCTGCGCTGTATACCGCGATATTTATGATTCACAGCTGCGTAAGGAGGTGGCGTTCCATGGCTAAGGAAGAACGCCCGATTGTTCAGCTGCGTCCGGGGCCGGGCGGAGGCCGGGGCGGCCCGCATGGCATGATGATGCCGCACGAAAAGCCGAAAGATACAAAGGGAACAGTTAAGCGGCTGCTGAGGTATATCGGCAGCAGCAAATATCTCATGATTTCGCTGCTTGCTATTGTGCTGTTGATTACTTTGCTGGGGCTTGCAGGGCCGGCGCTGCAGGGCGAGGCGATCAATAAGCTTGTAGCCAACGATCAAACGGGCGCTGTACAGATCGATTGGAATGGTTTGTTTAGAATTCTGCTTATGATGGGTGGCGTTTACGGCCTTTCAGCTCTGTGTACTTATCTGCAGGGTATTTTTGCAGCGAAGCTTTCTCAAAAGACGGTTCGCACAATGCGGGACGATCTGTTTTCTAAGATGGTCAGATTGCCGATTCGTTTTTTTGACACGCATCAGCATGGAGATCTGATGTCCCGCATGACAAACGATGTGGAAAATGTGTCCAATACAATTTCTCAGTCTATTGCAGTGCTTATTTCCGGAGTTATTACGCTGGTCGGAACGATTGTTATCATGCTGCTGTACAGCCCGCTGCTGACGTTGGTGAGTATGGTAGTGATCCCGATGAGCTTGTTTGCGTCATGGATAATGGCAAAGTTTATGCGCAAGTATTTTGTGCAGCAGCAAACGCTGCTCGGCAGGCTTAACGGCCATATCGAAGAAATGGTGTCCGGATATAAAACTGTTTTGGCCTTTTCAAAGGAGGAGCAGGCTGTTTCGGAATTTAAGCAGATCAGCGCGGGGCTGAAAAAAACGAGCATTAAAGCGCAGGTGTTCGGTGGATTTATGGGGCCGGTCATGAACGTGATAGGCAATTTTGGATTCCTGCTTATTGCGGCAGTGGGCGGATATTTGGCGCTGGGCGGTATTATTAAGATCGGCGTGATTCAAATGTTTCTGCAATATTCTAAGCAGTTCACACGGCCGATCAATGAAATTGCAAATCAATATACGCAGATCCAAACAGCTATTGCAGGCGCTGAGCGTGTGTTTGCCATTATGGATGAGGCGGCGGAAATTGATGCGCAAGCACCGAGTAAGCTTGCCTCTGTGCGGGGCGCGCTTGAATTTAAAAACGTATGGTTTTCTTATGAACCCGGGCAGCCTGTGCTGAAGGATTTTAATTTAAGCGTCCGGGAAGGGCAGAAGATTGCAATCGTCGGCGCAACCGGAGCAGGAAAAACAACGATCGTTAATTTGCTTACACGTTTTTATGAGATCGACAGCGGCTTGATTACGATTGACGGCGTAGATATTACTGCGCTTGCCAAGGCGGAACTCAGGCGAAATATTGCGATCGTGCTTCAGGACACGGTTCTCTTTCATGATACGATCGCTGCCAATATTTGCTATGGGAAGGAAAATGCTGCGCAGGAGCAGATAGAAGCGGCGGCAAAAACGGCAAATGCGCACCGTTTTATATCGCGTTTGCCCGATGGGTATCAAACCGTGCTGAGCGAATCAGGCGGGAATCTCAGCCAAGGGCAGCGACAGCTGCTCAGTATCGCGCGCGCAGTGCTTGCCGATCCTAAAATTTTGATTTTGGACGAGGCTACCAGCTCTGTTGACACCCGCACCGAAATGCGTATTCAGGAAGCCATGATTAAGCTGATGGCAAACAGAACCAGCCTGATCATCGCACACCGTCTTTCTACGATTCGCGATGCTGACTGCATCATTGTGCTGGAGGGCGGCAGAATTGCGGAAGTGGGAAATCATGACGAGCTGCTGGCCTTCGGCGGTGCGTATGCAAGGCTTTATAACAGTCAGTTTGAGGGGAATCAAACATAAAAATCAGACACGGAAAAAGCAGCGCAGAAATTTCGCGCTGCTTTTTATTTGTTTTTTATTTGTAATATGCCATACGATGGAAAGTGGGGTAATCGTTAAAGAGCTGCTGCAAATTGGTTCTTCCGGTTGAGGCGGGATCGTTGATGATAAATCCGGATGCCTTCAGGCTGTTTCCGCCGGAATATCCTGTTACAACGACCCAATGTTGTTTTCCGGAAGAGGTCTTTCCGCCTACAATTACCGGTTTCCCCTGCTTGAGCACAGAATAAATGCGTGCAAGGTAATCAGAGTCGGAGTTGGTAATGTAGTTATCGGGCCAGTACAGCGCGCCGCCGGAGGTATATTTGAGGCGCGAAGCCATTACATCGGGGCGAACGGTAGTGCCGGTGCGGTACGATTCCAGCATGGAAATGCAGCAGGTGGTGCAGCCGATGCGGGCGATTGTTTGCGATGAGCCGCCGGCGCTGCCAAGCGTTACTGACGACCAACGGCTATCCCCTTGCCGCAGACGCGGAACAGTAAGGCGAATTGCAGGATATGCTGCGATTGAACCTAAATATTGGTTGCTGATATAGCCTGTTTTGGTGCCCGCATATAGTACGCGGCTCCAACCGTTTGAAGAGGAGAGCACAACGGCGTTCGTTCCTTTGGCAAGCGTGCTGAGCTTTTTATAGGATGTTCCGGGGCCGCTGCGAATATTTACCGAAACGTTTACGTTGGTTACGGTTTTAACCGCAGTGCCGCTGACTTGGCGAATGTAGGAGGCGGAGCAGTAGCCGTACTTGCCCGCGGCATATTCCACGCGCCACCAAGAGCCCGTTTTGGATATCAGCGTTACATAGCTGCCTTTTGACAAACGGGTTACAATACTTGAAGAGGTAGACGCGCTGCTGCGCACGTTCAAGGTTCCTGAGCCTACCGCGATGATTCCCGCGCCGGAATCAGCTTGCGCTGCCTGCACAGGTTCAGGCGCTAAAAGCGCGATGCTTGCCATAAAGAAA
>JAHAAN010000111.1 GCA_018376855.1 Clostridiales bacterium
TCCGGCGGCTTTTGACGGAGAGCTGACTTCGGATACGGCCATACGTGCGTATTACCGCGCGCTGTACGCAGAGATGGACAATGGCGGACAGGACTATCCTCTGCCGGATCTGGGGACAAGCCTGCTGGATTTGTTATCGGTCAACCGGGTGTTTCGCAGCCGCTGCCGGACGGCCGGCGCGTATATCCTGGGGCAGGCATTTCAGACAGCGGGGAAGCGATTCCGCGTGTTTGAGGACAACACCATGGATGTGCTTGTCCCGTTTGGAGAGGGGGCCCAGCTTATTGCCGCTTTGTGTTCCGATAAAGCCAGATGGGATCTGGTCCATCGGGGGGAGCAGCTGAAAAAGGCGGGACGGTACACCGTTTGTCTGTACCAGTATCAGCTGGACAAGCTGCGGGAGAATGGCGGCGTGTATTCTCTGTGCGACGGCACGATTCTCGCCTTACAGCCGGAGTTTTACGCGGAGGAGACAGGGCTTTGCCTGGAAGGTGAAAACGAACAATTTTTGGAGGTGTGATATGGAACACAGAAATCAGGTGGAATTTGAGGTGACGGGCGCTTACGGCCTGTTTTCCGATCCGGTGATGCGCGTCGGCGGAGAGAAATGCTCCCTGCAGGTACCAACCTACGAGGCGCTGAAGGGCATCCTGGCCTCTGTCTACTGGAAGCCGACGCTGATTTGGTACATCGATGCGGTACGGATCATGCATCCCATTCAAACAGAGGTGAAGGGCATACGTCCCATCGCCTACAGCGGAGGAAACGACCTGTCTTTCTATACATATCTAAAGGATTGCCGCTATCAGGTGCGCGCGCATTTTGAATGGAATGAAAACCGCCCGGAGCTGGCTGGCGACCGCAACGAGCATAAGCACCACAACATTGCCAAACGTATGATCGAGCGGGGCGGCCGCCGGGACGTGTTTTTAGGCGCCCGGGAATGCCAAGGCTACGTGACGCCCTGCGTCTTTGGGGAGGGGGCCGGCTGCTATGACCAGACGCCCGAGCTGGCCTTTGGGCTGATGTATCACGGCATTACTTATGCCGATGAGGCTTATTCGCCGGAATCCAAGGGGAAATTAACCGTTCGTTTTTGGTATCCTGTGATGCGGGAAGGAATCATTGAATTTCTGCGGCCGGAAGCATGCAAGCTTACTCGTGCAGTGCGTGAAATGGATATAAAGCCATTTGGGGAAAGCTTCGGCAATTTTCAAGGCGTAGATGATTTAAAAGAGAAAGAGGGTGAAGCAAATGGGGTTATTGCAGGCGGCATACCGAACCTATGAAGCACAGAAGCATTTGGTGGGAAAAATCGAAGAAGGCGCGGAACCGTTGATTCCTGTTTCACACATGATTGTAAATGCGCAGCTTGAGATTACGATTTCCGATGAGGGCGTGTTTCAAAGCGTACAGCGAGTAGCGCAGGAAGAACAAAAAACAATTATTCCTGCTACAGAAAAGTCGGCCAATCGGACTTCGGGCGCTATTCCGCATCCTTTTTGCGATCAGCTTCAATATATAAGTCCTTGGAACGAAAAGAAGCTGTCGGCGTATTTGGAGCAGATTTTGCAATGGGATAATTCTGTGTATACGCATCCGAAGGTTCATGCCGTAAGGCTTTATGTGCAGGGAAGGACAATTTTGGATGATTTAGCTGCTGCCGGGATTATTAAAACGGATGAGAATGCGGAAAAATTATTGGGGAAAGCATTAGTGCGTTGGCGAGTCATTCCCGCTCCGGAGGGAGTATTCTCTGAATCGTGGAAGGACAAAAGTCTGTTTGAATGTTTTGCGGCTTTTTATAATGCGCAGAATCAAGACATGCCGCATGATCTATGTATGCTTTCGGCTAAAGAGGAAGTCGTTTGCGAGATGCATCCAAAGGGAGTCGTAGCTAAGGATTTTGGTGCAAAATTAATTTCATCTAATGATAATGACGGTTTTACATATAGGGGAAGGTTTACTGCGGCAGATCAAGCGTATAATGTCAGTTATGATGCTTCGCAGAAGGCGCATAGCGCTTTGCGTTATATCGTGGTGAATAGCGGATATAGGATCGGAAACCGCGTGTTTATCTGCTGGAATCCGGAGGGAGCGGAAGTTCCGGCGCCAACGCTTTTTCAGCCGGAGCCGGAAAAAAGCTTTGTCAGTTATAAGAATCAGCTTATGAAAACACTTAGCGGATATAAAAACCGGCTCAAGCCGGAGGCGGATGTAATCGTCGCATCGCTTGAAGCAGCGACGACCGGAAGATTGTCTGTTACATACTACAACGAACTGAAAGGGTCAGATTTTTTAGACAGGATAGAAAACTGGTATACGACCTGCTGTTGGCATTCGCGCTACGGCGTGCAGAGTCCGTCTATTAAAGAGATTGCCCGTGTCGCTTTCGGTGTGGAGACGGGCAATTTGATAGAAGCTGATGACAGAATCTTGCGAGATCATTTTCAACAGCTGCTGCATTGCATAGTAGATAACGCTTCGATTCCGTTAGATATTGTGCATGCGCTTTTTGAAAAGGCGGGCACGCCGCTGGCATATAAGGAAGAAAAGAATCGGGAAAAAGTGTTAAATACGGCATGTGCGATTATTCGAAAGTTTCATAATGACCGTTTAAAGAAGGAGGAATGGGGCATGGCATTGGACGAAACAAATTCAAACCGAAGTTATTTATTCGGGAGGCTGCTTGCGGTGGCGGAACAGGCGGAAAAATCAACTTATAAGGATGGGGAGACCAGAGAAACAAATGCAATTCGTATGCAGGCAGTGTTTGCGCAGCGGCCGCTTTATGCGTGGCGTATTATTGGGGAACAGCTTAATCCGTATTTTGCGCGTATGCAGCCGGGGCTGCGTGCGTATTACAAAAATATTATTAGCGAAATTACGGAAAAGCTGCCTGACGTCAATGATCCGACGCTTGAGCGTAAGCTGGAGGACGTTTATTTACTAGGTTATTATCACCAAAGAACGGCTTTTTTTAAGAAGAAAGAAATAAATAATATAACGGAGGAAAATGAAGATGAGCGCGTTGAAGAATAAGATTGATTTTGTTGCACTGGTGGCTGTTTATATGGCAAATCCGAACGGCGATCCTTTAAACGGAAACCGTCCGCGCACGGATTACGAGGGTTTTGGTGAGATTTCTGATGTCTGCATTAAACGCAAGCTTCGCAATCGTATGCAGGATATGGGAAATGAAATCTTTGTTCAATCGGAGGATAGATGCCAGGATGGATGCAAATCGCTCAGCGATCGTGCAAAAGCGGCGCTTGGAAAAATCAAAGATCGTGAGGAATATGCTAAAGCTGCTTGTGAAAAATGGATGGATGTAAGAAGCTTTGGGCAGGTGTTTGCGTTTAAATCGAATGAAAAAGAAGGCGTCTCGATAGGAGTTCGCGGACCGGTTTCTATTCATCAGGCGGTCAGCGTTTCGCCGGTTGAGGTTCGCTCTATGCAGATCACAAAAAGCGTAAACGGGGAGACGTCTGAAAAACGGAGTTCGGATACAATGGGCAGCAAGCATTTTGTGCATTACGGATTGTATAAAATTAAGGGCAGTATTAATGTTCAGCTTGCGCAGAAGACAGGCTTTGGCTATGAGGATGCGCAAACCGTAAAGGAGTGCTTGCGTACATTATTTGCAAATGATGCTTCGGCCGCACGTCCGGACGGATCTATGGAAATTTATAAGCTTTATTGGTGGGAACATAATAGCGAGATTGGTCAGTACTCCTCTGCAAGCGTTCATCGGTTAGTGCAGGTTTCGCTGAAAGAAGGCGTGGTAGTTCCAACAGGCATGGAGGATTATGAAATCAGTCTTCAAACGCTGCCTGAATTGGAATGTGAGGTTATTGATGGAATATAAGGAAGAAGACTTTCTTCAGCTTTCGGGGCTTCAGCATTTTAAATTTTGCCGGCGGCAGTGGGCGCTTATACATATTGAAAAGCAATGGGCAGAAAACTTTCGCACAACAGACGGCGCTTTGATGCATAAAAATGCGCACGATAAAGGATTTCGTGAAAGCCGAGGAGATATTTTGATTACACGGGGAATGAGTGTATTCTCGGCTTCTCTTGGTATTTCAGGTGAGTGCGATGTGCTGGAGTTTCATCGCTGCGCAAATGGAATATCATTAAATGGACGGGATGGATTTTGGCAGCCTTATCCTGTGGAATATAAAAGGGGTTCTTTTAATGAACGCAGCGGCGATATGCTTCAGCTTTGTGCGCAGGCAATGTGCTTGGAAGAAATGCTGTGCTGTGATATTCCTGAAGGTGCGCTTTATTACGGAGAAACACGCCGCAGAATGACAGTTGAATTTTCCAAAGCTTTAAGAGAAGAAGTTCAGGTAAGCATAAAAGAAATGCATCAGCTGTATCAGCGCGGTTATACGCCTAAAGTTAAGCCGACGAAGGCGTGTAATGCTTGCTCGCTGAAAGAACTGTGTCTGCCTTCTCTTATGAAAAAAGGAAGTGTTTCTGCATATCTGGCAAAAATGATAGGAGGCGAAGATGAGACACCTGCTTAATACGCTTTTTGTAACTTCCGATGATGTATATTTGTCTTTGGATGGGGAAAACGTGGTTGCAAATCGTAAACAAGAGGCAGTGGCACGTTATCCTATGCATAACTTGTTTGGAATTATTTCGTTTTCTTATGCGGGCGCTTCGCCGGCTTTGATGGGAGCGTGCGCGCAGCGGGGGATCAGTTTAGCGTTTTGTTCTCCTGCTGGCAGATTTTTGGCACGTACATGCGGCGAAAATAACGGGAATGTGCTGTTGCGTCGCACTCAATACCGTAAAGCAGATGATTTGCAGGAAAGCTGCCGCATTGCACGCACAATGGTGTTTGGAAAATTATATAATTCGCGCTGGAGCATTGAGCGCACGCGGCGCGATCATGGGATGCGTGTGGACGGAGAAAAGCTCTTAAATGCCTCCATAAGAATAAAGGAACTGCTTTCTTTAGCTGTGGAAGAAACATCGCTTGACGAGCTTAGGGGCATTGAAGGGGTGGGAGCTGCAGCATACTTTGGTGTTTTTGACGATATGATTCTTAATGCCAAACAAACCTTCTATTTCCATGGCAGAAATCGTCGGCCGCCGTTGGACGCAGTTAATGCGATGCTGTCATTCGCATATTATTTGCTTGCGCATGACTGTGCTGCGGCGTTAGAGAGCGTTGGCTTGGATGCATACGTTGGGTTTCTTCATCGGGATCGTCCGGGAAGGAGTTCTTTAGCGTTAGACCTGATGGAAGAATTACGCCCTTGTATGGCCGATCGCTTTGTATTAACGATGATTAACAATCGCGTGATTTCTCCGGAGGATTTTGAAACACGGGAAAACGGCGCGGTGATTTTTAAAGAGCAAGGGAGAAAGGCGTTTTTAAAAAGCTGGCAGGAGAAAAAGCAGGAAACACTTACGCATCCGTATCTTACCGAAAAAATAAATTGGGGGCTTGTGCCTTATGTTCAGGCAATTTTGCTGGCAAGGCATTTGCGCGGAGACTTGGATGCATATCCTCCTTTTTTGTGGAAGTGAAAAATTATGTTGGTATTGATTACATATGATGTTAGTACAGAGGATACCGCTGGCAGAAGTCGTTTGCGTCGAATTGCTAAACAGTGTGTTAACTATGGGCAAAGAGTGCAAAGCTCTGTTTTTGAGTGCTTGCTTGACGCAGCTCAATGCCGAAGTTTGCAGGCTGAATTGTGCAGTATTATGGATCCTCAAAAGGATAGCCTTCGCTTCTATTATTTGGGTAACCATTACGAGAAAAAGATAGAACATTTTGGATGTAAAAAGTCATACCGTCCGGAAGGAGTTCTTATGGCATAACATATTGGTGCGTATTGGTGCGAAGCAGAAGTTCTCATAAATCATTCAGGAGCTTCGCACCGTTATTTTGTTGGAATTTTCTTTCTTTTTCTTGTATACTAAGTTTTTTGAATTAAAAACGGAATAAATATGGAAAAGTTTAGTCCGTTTTTGACAAAAATACGAATTTTTTTCGTTGTTTTTGCCGTCGCTCCCTCACGCGGGGAGCGTGGATTGAAATTTGTGGCTTTAGCAGCGTACAAGCTAATAAAAGAGTCGCTCCCTCACGCGGGGAGCGTGGATTGAAATTCAGTTTTTAACTCCCGAAGAGCTTAAACAGCAGGTCGCTCCCTCACGCGGGGAGCGTGGATTGAAATAAATGATTTTTACGCTGAAACTTAAAAAATTCACGGTCGCTCCCTCACGCGGGGAGCGTGGATTGAAATGCCCCATAGGCAGGATAAGCCCGCAGGCTTATCCGTCGCTCCCTCACGCGGGG
>JAHAAN010000112.1 GCA_018376855.1 Clostridiales bacterium
GGCCGCCGTTAAGGTCGGCGACAAATGGGGATATATCGATAAATCAGGAAAATATATTGTAAACCTGCAATTTGACGGCGCTTCCAGCTTCTCCGATAATGGCCTTGCAGCAGTAAAATCCGGCAGTAAATGGGGATATATCGACAGAAACGGAAAGCTTGTCATCACACCGCAGTTCAGCAGCGCAGACAAATTTAAGGACGATCTTGCCATCGTGCACACCTCCGCCGGCTACGGTTATATTGATAAGAACGGTAAATACATTATCAATCCGCAGTTCAGCTCCGCTTCCGCCTTTACCGAAAACGGCCTTGCAAGGGTAAGCATCGGAAACTCCTACGGCTATATTAACAAAAAGGGCTCCTATGTCATCAACCCACAGTTTGACGACGCATTGCCCTTTGGCAGCAACGATCTCGCGGCTGTGGAAAAGAACGGAAAATGGGGCTTTATTGATAAAAACGGGAATTTTAAGATTGAAGCACAGTTTCACAGCGCCGAAAATTTCTCCAACGGCCTTGCAAGGGTAAATTCAGACCACCAATTAGGTTATATCGACTCGAATGGAAAATTTGTCATTAATCCGCAATTCGGCAGCGCTACCTCTTTTACGAATAACGGACGCGCACTGGTCGAGGCGGATGGTAAATACGGCATTATTGATAAAAAAGGCGCTTATATAGTAAACCCGATTTATCTCCTTACTATTGGTTTCTTTGCGGATAACTATGTAATCGTTGTAGATGAAAACGAAAAATACGGCGTTATTGATAGTAATGGCAAAGTAATTGTCCCGCCCTCTTACTCTATAGATGTAGACTTAGTGAATTGGTATGCCGCTATCTACAATTACGCAAGCTAAAACAGAAGGCTTATTTGCAAAAAGTCAAAAAGAGCTGCCTTATTCAGCAGCTCTTTTTCTTTTTATGATCTTCCCGAAAGTCCCTTGCGCCTGCACGCATTCACATCACACGGATACTTTCCGTTAAAGCAGCCTGTGCAGAACCCGATGTTCTTATCCTGCCGCACCACCCGTTCCAAATTTTCAAGCGGCAAATATGCCAGCGTATCAGCGCCCACAAGCTTACGGGTGGCCTCCACCGTATGCGAAGCGCCCACAAGCTGTTTTTTACTGGGCGTATCAATGCCGAAATAGCATGGATCCGTTACCGGCGGCGAGCTGATGCGCAAATGCACTTCTTTCGCCCCGGCGCTTTTCAGCATATCCACCAGCTTGCGCGACGTTGTGCCGCGCACGATTGAATCATCTACCAATACCACGCGCTTTCCTGCCACATTGGCTCGAAGCGCGTTGAGCTTCATGCGAACGGCCAGCTCCCGCATAGACTGCTCCGGCTGAATAAAGGAACGCCCTACATAACGGTTTTTTGTGAGCGCATCACCATAGGGAATGCCGCTTTCCTTTGCGTAACCCATCGCCGCAGTCAGCGCCGAATCCGGAACGCCCGCTACCAGATCCGCCTCAACAGGCGCAATGCGCGCAAGCTCGGCGCCTGCCCGAAGGCGCGCGCCCATAATATCAATTCCGTCCATAAAGCTGTCGGTTCTGGCTAAATAGACATATTCAAACAGGCACATGTGGCTCGGCTCTTTCGGACCGTGCGGGTCATACTTATAGCTGTTAACGCCCTCTTTATTGATTACGATGATCTCGCCCGGCTCAATATCGCGCACATAGCTCGCATCCACCGCATCAAACGCCACGCTCTCTGAGGCAAGCATATAGGATTCGCCCTTCCGCCCCAACGCCAGTGGCCGAATCCCCATCGGATCGCGCACACCGATAAGCGTATCGGGCGTGATAATCACAAGCGAATACGAACCCTGCACGTCGTTCATCATTGTCAGCACCGCATGAGGCAGGCTCAAATGCGCATAGCGCGCCAACAGATGAACAAACACCTCGGAATCCGTAGAGGTTTGAAAGACAGAACCGGCATTGCACAAGTCGCGCATCAGCACTTTGGTATTGAGCAGCGTGCCGTTATGCGCAACCGCCAGCTCTCCGTTGCGATATCTGGACATCAGCGGCTGCGCGTTAAAGCGTGTGTTGGAGCCTTGGGTAGAATAACGGACATGGCCGATAGAAATCCTCTGATTCTGAAACGGTTCCAGATCCGACGGCTCAAACACCTCCCGCACAAGCCCTTTATCCTTATGGCAGACAAGCGCCTTCCCGTTGGAGGCCACAATACCGGCGCTCTCCTGCCCGCGATGCTGAAGCGCATGCAGCGCAAAATAAGCCGCCGCCGTGTTGATCTCCCCCATGCTGTAAATACCGACAACACCGCATTCCTCGTGCAGATGTTCCTCGCTTTCCTCCTCCGCGTTCCCTTTTTCGATCATCAGTTCTTGCCCTCCTGAACCAATACACGCTTCATAAGCTCCTGATACGCTTCCGCCTCATTGCCCATATCCCTGCGGAAACGGTCTTTATCCAGCTTTTCGCCCGTGGTCGCATCCCAGAAACGGCAGGTATCGGGCGAAATCTCGTCCGCCAGCACGATCTCACCGCGGAAGCGGCCGAACTCAAGCTTGTAATCCACCAAGGTTACGTTGGCCTTAGCAAAATATTCCGTCAAAATTTCGTTGACCTTCAGCGCAATTTCACTGATGCGCGCGACCTCTTCTTTTGTCGCCCAGCCCATAGCGTCCACATGGTAGGTATTCACCATCGGATCTCCAAGCGCATCATCCTTATAATAAAACTCCAGCACAGGCTTAGACATCTTCACACCCTCGGCGATCCCCAGCCTTTTGCTCAGACTGCCCGCGGCAATGTTGCGCACCACAACCTCGATCGGAACAATGCTCACATGCTTTACAACCGTCTCCCGTGCGCTAAGCTCTTTCTCATAATGCGTAGGGATCCCCTGCTTTTCAAGCATTTGAAACATCAGGTTAGAAACGCGGTTATTGACCTCACCCTTTCCCTGAATCGTTCCCTTTTTCAAGCCGTTAAACGCCGTTGCATCGTCTTTATAAGAAACGATCACATAATCGGGGTCTTCCGTTGCATACACCTTTTTAGCCTTGCCCTCATAAAGCTGTTCTTTTTTTGTCAGTTCCATATCTGCGGCACCTCATTTGCTTATATTTGATCTCTGCTACCATGATAAAACAAGCTTTCCGGAATGTCAACCGAAACGGTCTGAATTTTACAAACATTCTTTATAATTTTCAGCAAAATTGTTCGCATTTCCCGAACGTTCGTCTTTCTATTCCCCTTAATTCGTTCACTTTTGCCCTAAAATAATATTTCCGTCTGCTCTGAACCGAACGATTTATCCCCTCTCGCCCTCATACGGAAGAAAATCTCGAATTGACACCCCGTGCCGCCTTGTCATATAATACATTGTAAGAAATTTTTCTCTTCGGGAGAAAGGAGCCGTCATCATGTGCGGAATCATCGGATACATCGGCAGCCAGCCTGCCGTTCCTATTTTATTAAAAGGGTTAGAGCGTTTGGAATACCGCGGGTATGATTCCGCGGGCATCGCCGTGTTCGACGGCCAATCCCTGCAGGTGCGCAAGGCGCGCGGCCGACTCTCTAACCTCTGCCAGCGCGTAGAGGATCAACCGCTTTCAGGCTTTGCCGGCATCGGCCACACACGCTGGGCCACGCACGGCGAACCAAGCGACACCAACGCCCATCCTCATTTGAACATGGCCGGCGATCTTGCCATTGTACATAACGGAATCATCGAAAACTATCAGGAACTTAAAGAAAAACTGATTGCCAGCGGAAAGGTTTTTCTTTCCCAAACGGATACAGAAGTTATCGCGCATCTGCTGGATTATTATGACCGCGGCGATATGCTGCAAACCATCTACAAGGCGCTTGCAGCGCTTCAGGGCTCCTTTGCCTTGGGCATCATCAGCAAGCGTTACCCCGGCAAGCTTTTCTGCGCCCGCAAGGACAGCCCGCTTGTGGTCGGCAAAACCGATCAAGGCTCTTTTATCGCTTCCGATATTCCCGCCATTTTGGAATACAGCCGAGACTTTTATCTGTTAGACAACATGGAGATCGCCGTGCTGACGCAAAACAGCATCGACATTTACAACGAGCTCGGCCAGCGGATCCAAAAGGATATGCTTCATGTGGACTGGGACGTTAAAGCGGCCGAAAAAGGCGGCTATGAGCATTTTATGATTAAAGAGATCCACGAAGAGCCGCAGGCGCTGCGCGAAACGCTTTCGCCGAATATTCTTTATCAGGACGGCCGTTATTCTCTGCGGCAGGAGCAAATGTGCCTGCGTGCGGATTTTGCCAAAAATTTAAAGAGCATCAGCATTGTGGCCTGCGGAACCGCCTATCATGTGGGGCTGATCGGCAAAACCGTTATGGAAAAGCTGCTGCGCATTCCCGTAAACACCGACATCGCTTCGGAATTTCGCTACCGCGATCCCATCGTGGGTAAGGACGATCTTGTAATCGTAATCAGCCAATCGGGCGAAACAGCAGACACCATTGCCGCCATGCACGAAGCGCAGCGCAAGGGCGCTAAGGTGCTGGCGCTGTGCAACGTAGTCGGCTCTACCATCGCACGCGACGCCGATTTTGTTTGGTACACATGGGCCGGCCCTGAAATTGCGGTGGCTTCCACCAAGGCCTATGTTTCGCAGTTGATGCTGATCTACCTCTGCGCGCTCGATTTGGCGCAAAAGCGCGGCGTACTGAATGCAGACGCGCTCTCCGCATATCTTGCGGAGCTGAACAGTTTAAATGAAAAATGCGCGCAGATCCTTGAAAACAAAAGCCGCATTCAGCTCTTTGCCAGCCGCAATTACGATAAAAAAAGCGTATTTTACATTGGCCGCGGATTGGACTATGCACTGGCACAGGAAGCATCTCTTAAGCTCAAGGAGATCTCCTACATTCACTCTGAGGCTCTCGCAGCCGGCGAGCTGAAGCACGGAACCATCGCGCTTATTGAAGACGGAACGCTGCTGATCGCCGTGGCCACACAGCAAGCGCTCATGGATAAGATTAAAAGCAACATTACAGAATGCCGAGTGCGCGGCGCAAAGGTACTTGCTATCGTAGAGGAAGGCTGCCACGCGCTGGATCAGGTGGCTGACACCGTATGGGAGATCCCGCATTGCGATTCGCTCTTTTCCCCAATCCTCTCCATTGTGCCGCTCCAGCTGTTCGCCTATTATATTGCGCTTTCCAAGGGCTGCGATGTGGATAAGCCGCGCAATCTGGCAAAAAGCGTAACGGTGGAATAATATAAACCGCCTAAGCGTGAATAAAAATGCAAGCAAGGCGCGCTGACCAACGTCCGGCGCGCCTTATTTATTTGCCATCCTGCGGCAAATATCTTATTTTTCGTATGCCGATTCCTTAAAATCAGCGATGCAACCTGTAGTTTACATTTGGAAATGAAAAAATGCTGGCTATTTTATCGGGACGAGAGTATGATAATAAAAAACAAATCCTTCAAAGGAGAATGCACGATGACCTTAGGCGATAAATTATCAAAGCTGCGCAGAGAAAACAACTACACGCAGGAGCAGCTTGCAGAACTTCTTAACGTTTCCAGGCAGGCGATCAGCAAATGGGAAAGCAACATTTCATACCCCGAAACCGATAAACTGATTCGGATCGGCACGTTATTTAACTGTTCTTTGGATTATTTGCTCAAAGAAGAATGCGAAACGCCCGAAAAACCGCTGGAAGACCGTCCTGACAGTAATCATATAAGCTTCTGCCTTCGAAAAGCCCTGCGTGAACGAAAAAGCAGCAGAACATTATGGGGTTTGCCTCTTTGGCACATCGCCAAAAACGCCAAATGCATCGTGGCCATCGGGGTGAATGCGCGCGGTGTTGTGGCGATAGGCATGAAAGCAAAGGGAATAATCTCCTTAGGCATGCTTTCCGCGGGTATTCTTTCATTCGGCTTTCTTTCGCTGGGCTTGCTTTCTATCGGCTTGTTCGCCTTGGGCGCGCTGTCCGCCGGATGCATTTGCGCCGGAATATTATCGGCAGGCGCAATCAGCTTCGGCATTCTCTCGTTCGGAGCTGTTGCCATCGGTGATTTTTCCGTTGGAGCATTAGCCGTCGGAAAATATATTGCAATCGGCGATCATGCAAGATCGGCGATTGCCTTAGGCGACACATATGCCGCCGGAAACCTCTACCAAAAGATCGGAAGGCTTACCGCGCAAGACATTGCCGCAATTAAAGCTCTGCTGGATTCAAGTGTTCCGGAATATTTATCATGGGCCAAGGAGGTCATAAAACAGCTTATTTAAATGAAATAGAAAAAAACAAAGCGACCCTCAAGTGCGGCAC
>JAHAAN010000113.1 GCA_018376855.1 Clostridiales bacterium
GGTAACGGAATACGGAATGTGCGACGATATTGGGCCGATGTATCTTGGCGGCGGTGATGAAGTCTTTATCGGAATGGATTTTTCAGCGAAGAAGCCGTTCAGCGACATTTGGTCTGCAAAGATTGACGATGCTGTGCATGATATGATCGAACAAGCGCATGAGCGCTGCCGCAGGCTGCTGGAGGAGCATATCGATTTGCTGCATAAAGTAGCTTCTGCCCTGTTAGAGAGGGAAAAAATCAGCGGCGAAGAGTTTACTATTCTTTGCGAAGGCGGAGAGCTGCCGCCGCTTGCAGCGGAACCGGCAAAAACGGAGCCTGCACAGGAGCCGGCACCTGCGCAGGAGCAGCCTGCTGAAGGCGCTGCGTCCGATATGCAAAAGGACGGCGCTGCATCCGAATCTGCACAGGAGCAGGCGGGCAGAGAAGAAACGGAAAATCAATAACGCGGTTAAGCTGAAAAAGCCTTCCCGTCACGGGAAGGCTTTTTCATTTTAGGAGCAGAGCGATTTGAGGGATCAGCGGCTATGTGATATAGCATAAAATAAATGTACATGGCGGAAACGGGGGGCTTCGCTGTGCAGGAATTCATGTAATTTCGGGTGTTGGAGCGCATTGTCCGTTTCTTTCATCGGTTACGATATGCTCGATATTCGGGTGCGGTTCGCTTAAATACGTTTTCAGGAAGCTTGGAAAGGCTTTATAGCTGCTCAGATCCTTTATAGGAATCCAGTGCATTTCTTCCTTTGCGCCGTATGCGTAGCTGTTGCTGTGCAATTCCTGTGTTGCTCTGGGCTTCATTAAAAAACAAAAACTGATTTCGTGGCATTGAAGACCTTTGAGGGTACCCGTATTTTGATTAAAGAAATTTTCGTGAATGATTGCCAATCGGTCGATTTCATAGTGTACTCCGGTTTCTTCATATACTTCTCGCTTTACGGCGTCCTCGGCGGTTTCACTCATATGAACCCCGCCGCCGATGGAATAGAGATAATCTTCATTTGCGTTGCCCGCGAATAATACGCATTCGTTTTCTATGATAATGGCTCCGGCTCTGTAGCGGAACCAATTTTCTTCTTTTGTGAATCCGCAGTCAAACATGATGAGTTCCTTTCATTCGTTGTATTTTGCCGCTTTGCGTTCGTACAAAGCGAGGGGTGATCGGGCACGAAAAATACGGAATCGCTGTGAAGCGTACAATCGCAGCGGCATCGAGGTGAAACAGAATTGTCATTGCCGTGTTTTTTCTTCATTTGGCGGCAAGGAGAAAACAAGGGATTGCGGGAATTTCTTTTGAAGCTTTTTCTCCATGCTTTTTTCCAGCTCAAATAGGGAATACTGCCAGCCGTCAAGATGTGTGTCAAGATAATAGGCGATCTTTTCCATGATCTTTTCTTTTTCGGATTCCTCCGTTTCGCTTACAAAGCCGATCAGAAATACGCTGGTGAAATAGTCCGGAGTGATTGTCTTGCGAATCAAAAAAACGCATCGGATTCGCCCTTTTCCGATTTTGGTGATAAAGGCGAGCATTTCGGGCAGGCGATCGTCGGGAAATTGCTCATAGGAGAGGCGGTCGTGAATGGAAATTTCCGCAGCCTTGCTGTAGATATCCATATTCTTTTGCTGCAGTTCAACGGCTTTTTTGCGGTATTCTTCTAATTCCCTTTGCAGTCCGGCGCGCGTGCAGAAGGAACCGACGGCGTCCAGACCCTGATCCATGAAACTGTGATTGAGCTCAATGGCGCGGTAGATGAGCTCTATGCCTTCGGGATTGTAACGATCCAATAAGCACCGTCCTTTTACATACATTGCATAAGGCGCGGCATGGAGGTTTTCGGTGTTTTGAATAACGGCGTCGCAAAGCGCTTCCGCCTCGTCAAAGCGGTTCAGTGTCAGATATGCGTCAATAACGGGGTAAAGCGTTTCGGAGGAATCGTTTTTGGCGCTGTTTTCCCATGCTTCGATCACGGCAAGCGGATTTAGATAATTTTCTTTTCGCTCTTCGCGGTAGCGCGATTCGTTTTCGCCGGAATACATTCCAAGGATCTGTTCGTCTATATGCGCGATTGCGCGTAGGCAATCGTCGCGGTAAGGGGAGCTTTCGGATGGGAGCGTAATTTGGATCGGAAGCTCTGCTATGCCGATCGCTTCTAAGCGCTGGCGAAAAATCGGGTGGGAGGCAACAAGCGGAGGAAGCTCGCGCCTGAGCATGTCCATCCAGGCGGCGCCTTTGCTTTCAATAGCGGAGGCTAAGGCCCTGCATACGGCGGTGCAGGTATCGCTTCGCGGCGTTTCCGGCCGGTAATAAGGCTCCGGCATTAAACGATTGAATTCAGTTAAAAAGAGTTCTGACATTGCGACTTTTGCCAGCGCAGAGGCGAAAGCAGGCAAATCGCCGTGCTCTTTTACGGTGCGGTCTGCATATTTTTCTGCTAAAGGAGAGACGGAGGCAAGGTAGAATTGCTTTTCAAAATAATACACGGCTCTTGGCCAAGCCATCAGCCATGAGCCGATGGGTACTCCGAAAAAGGAATTCGATTCAAGGCTTGCTTCATAGCGCGGAAAAGCCGCTTGTTTTTGAATGTAAGGATCCGTCATGTGCGCAAATTCGTGCAGGAGGATCTGCTCCAGCTCCTCTTGATTCAGTATATACAGCAGCTCCGCTCCTATCTGAAGCGAATACACTTGGCCGATTCTGGCAATCCCTGCGTTGCAGTCCTGCAGGATCACGATTCGGATCTCGCCCGTGATCCCAAGCTTTTTTGCTGCGCTGCGCGCCATGGCATAAAGCGCGGGGTAATCCTCCGGAGAGGAATATCCGTTTCCGTTAAAACGCGGCGCACGGTAGAAAAAGAAAGGCAGGATTCCGCAGTATATGCCAAAGGCGAGAAGAAGGATCGGAATGAGTCCGCTGTCGGTGCTTCCGATCGCTGCGGAGCAGAAAAACACGGCGGCGGAAGTCAGCGCTAAGACAGCGAGCAGATACCCGATGATTCCATGCAGCACCTTTTCAAGCCGCTTGGCTGCGTGTTCGATGTTTGCTTCCGCGCTGTTTCGGCGGGAAAGTATCATTTCCATGCGCGCTTGCATGGGCATGGCATTTATGCGGCGCGTAAAGCGTTTCGCGCCGATCGGGCTTATGAAAAGCAGCGCGGTTAGCAGCAGCGCTGATAACAGCGCGCAGATCAGGGACGCAATGTGAGGCAAGGAATCCTTTTGCAGAATTCCGAGCGTGCCCAGCAGAACCGTGAGCACAAAGGCTGTGCCTATGCACAGCCCGAACTGTAATTTTTTCATTATTTCGGCTCCTTTTATTGGGAAAGCGGTTTCTGCCTCAAAGCCCTAAATCCTGTTTAATGCGTTCAATGGCCGACAAAGCGGCGACGCGCCCCGCTTCTACGCAGCGTTCGGCGTCCTGAAAATTCTTTTCGTCGCAGTCCGCTACGTTAGGGGCGATAATCAGGTCGCTGTTCGGCAGATTTTTCTGCGTCATCTGCCAATCCATCGTTTCAAACGATTGGTAGAGCGTTTCGATCATATTAGCCGGTTTATGACGTTTCCAGCCGCGGAAAGCCACATCCACGGCAATGATATATTCCCCGCCCATTTCCCGTGCGATTTCGATGGGAACGCGGTGGATCACGCCGCCGTCCACCAGCGTCATATCCCCCCATTCCACAGGCACAAACACGCCCGGAAGGCTGATGCTTGCGCGGATCGCATGAGCAACACTGCCCTCACGCAGCGTAACGGAGGAGGAGGTCGTTAGATCGCACGCGGCAGCCGCAAAGGGGATGACGCACTGCTCAAACGTATACCCTTTTGTGAGCATTTCGATCATTTTTTCCGTTCGCTTTCCGCGAATCAAGCCTTGTTTTGGCAGTGTAACATCCAGAATATCGTGCTCCGAAAGCGTTATCGAAAGCTGCGCCAGCTTATACATATCGCTGCCGGTGCAAAAGATTCCGCCGATTACCGCGCCCATAGAGCAGCCGGCCACATAGTCTATCGGAATATTGTTCTCCATGAACACCTGAAGCACGCCGATGTGCGCCAAGCCTCTTGCGGCGCCGCCGCCAAGCGCTAAAGCAACCTTTTTTCTGTTCATGAAAAAGCCTCCTTTGGAATATAGTTAAAAAGCATTTGCTATATAATTTATTGAAGCGTTAAAGGAAAGATTCCCTTTATGAAAGCATTTCGGTATGCCGTTATTCTTTTACTGTGCGCCTTTGCCGTTGCCGCCGTTGCGGGCGCGCAGCAGACTGTTGCCGCAGCAGCGCGGGCTTTGCAGCTGTGGGCCACCGCGGTGGTTCCGGCGCTGTTTCCGTTTTTTATTGCTTCGCGGGCGCTGCTGCTGATGGGATGCGCGCCGCTTTGCTCGCGGGCGCTTGCACCGCTCATGCGCTTCTTAGGATATCCGCAAAGCGGCGCGTATGCGTTGGCTGTTTCCATGCTGGGCGGCTATCCCGGCGGAGCTAAGGCGGTCTCCGAGCTTTTGGAGCAAGGAGCCGTTTCACAGAAGGAGGCCGAGCATTTGAGCATACTGTGCCACACCTCCGGCCCGTTGTTTGTGATGGGAACGGCCGCAGGCGTGCTGTTAAAGCAGCCGCAATGGGGGTTCGCTATGCTGGTCTGCCACTATTGCGCGTGCTTCTGCACGGCCGCGCTATTTGCGTTCGGGCAGAAGCCCTCTTGCGAAGAGGCGCGAATCATGCCGCAGGGACAATCGCTTTCCGTAGGCGCCGTTATGGGGCAAAGCGTCATGGCCGGTGTGAACACCATGCTGCTGATTTGCGGCTATATGGTGTTTTTCGGTGTTGTGATCGCGCTCTTGCCGCTGCCGGACGGAAACGTGGGCGCAGCTTTGGCGGGGATGCTTGAAATGACAAACGGAATCGCGCATCTGTCGGGAAGCCAAGCGATGCCGCTTGCGTGCGCGCTGCTGTCCTTTTCGGGCGTCTGCATCAACCTGCAGGCGCTTACGCTCTTGGGAAAGGCGTGCCGCCCGCTGCAATTTGTCGGCGCCCGTCTGATTTGCGCCGTGTTTGCCTATGCGCTGGCGGCTTTGTTTCAGGCGGGAGGGAACGTTTTGTACCCGGTTGCCTGTGCGGCGGCGTTCATTGCCGCCTGCCGTTTACTTGGTAAACTGTTCGCGTGAAGAGCGGATCTGACCGTTTATGCGGTCGAGATACGATTCCAGATCCTGTAGAACCTCATTGGCGTAAGCCTTTGCGCCCAGACGGATTTCTTTTGCATTCTGCTTGGCGGAGGCAATGATGCCGTTTGCTTCTGCATTTGCCGCTTTCACGATTTCCGTTTCCTGCACAAGCTCTTCCGCATGTCTGCGTGCTTCTTCCAAATATTGCTGTGCTTCGGATTCTGCGTCGGAAAGGATCTGCTTGCGCTCTTTGATAATATTTGCGGCGCGCTCCAACTCAACGGGAAGCATTTCGACGATTTCATCGATGAGATCCAAGCATTTGTCTGCATCCACCAGCCGTTTGCTGTTGAACATGGCTTTTTTAGAAGCCTCCAACTCATCCTGAAGCATTCCTAACATTTCATTTACAGTCATTACGGTTTTCCTCCTGCTTTTTATTGATTGTGCAATTTTTGTTTTACATAATCCGCGATGCATTGCGGCACCATGCTGCTGATATCTCCGCCGAAGCGGCCGATCTCCCGCACCATGCTGGAGCTGAGAAAGCTGTATTCGGCGCCGGTCATCAGATAAACCGCTTCAACGGAGCGATCCAGCTTCTGGTGCAGCATTGCCCATTGCAGTTCGTATTCAAAATCGGACACGGCGCGCAGCCCGCGCAGGATCACATTGGAGCCTGATTGGTGCATATAATCCAGCAGCAGCCCCTCATAGCAGTCGATGCGTACATTGGGCAGCGATTGCGTGCAGCGCCGGAGCATTTCAGCGCGTTCCTCCATGGTGAAAAAGGCTGATTTATTTCCGTTGTGGAGAACGGCTACCACAAGCTCATCGCACATTTTTGCGGCCCGTTCAATTAAATCAAAATGGCCGTTCGTCACCGGATCGAAGCTTCCCGGATAGATACATACCCGTTCCATCTCAGGCTTCCCCCTTCAAGCGAAACATATGAATGCCCGCGTAGCCATATTTCCGTTGGTCGGTGACGATAAAGCCGTCTCCAACGAAAGGTACGTCCTCGGCCTTATGCTCGACCACGATCAACGAGTTTTCGTCGATCATTCCACCTGAACGCAACGCCTCAAAGACTGCCGACAAATCCTTCATTGCGTAAGGCGGATCAAGAAACACCAGTTGAAAGGTCACGTTTTCCG
>JAHAAN010000114.1 GCA_018376855.1 Clostridiales bacterium
GCTGGAAATCCTTCAGGCGATCAGCGCCTATCAAAAGACCAGAGAGGAATATCGGCCGCACCCCATGCGTTCGCTTTTAGTTGACGACTGCATCGACAAAGAATCAGATTTCAATTCCAAGGGCGCGCGCTATTATTGGAGCGTCGTCAACGTTGCAGGGCTTATCAACGTAATCGACTCTCTGCTTGCCATACGAAAATGGGTATACGATGAAAAAGCCTACTCCGGAAATGAATTTATTGAAAAATTGGATGCACAAGAACCGCAATACCTGCAAAATATGAAAAGCTCTCCCTGCTACGGTGTAAACGATCCCGCCGCAGATTGTTTTGCCGCCGCCTTTGCCAAGGATGTTTTTGAAATTTTCGATTTGGAAAAGCCGTATTTGGGCGGAGCGTTTCTTCCTGCCTCGATTCAGTTCGCCACTTATGCAGACGCCGGAAAATATATTCCCGCCACCCCTGATGGCCGCTGTGCCGGCGATCCGCTGTGCGACAGCATCGGCGCCGTTCACGGAAAGGACAAAAAAGGCCCTACTGCTTTGCTCAATAGCGCTGCTGCCGTGCCGTTCCATATGGCGTTGGGAACCCCCGTGCTGAATCTCCGCCTGCAAAAGGAGCACCTGAAGGAAGGGCTGCGGCCGCTGATTCTCGGCTTCTTCATACAGGGCGGAATGCAGGTGCAGATCAGCTGCCTTTCTCGCGAGGATATGCTGGACGCATTGGAACATCCGCAAGCACACGAAAACCTAATCGTACGCATCGGCGGTTACTCGGAATATTTCAATCGTCTCTCGGACGAATTGAAAGCAGCGGTAATCGCAAGAACCGAACACTCCCTGTAAAACCGAGGTGATCTCACATGAGTCAAGCCGTTATTTTAAACCTACAGCGTTTTTGCCTGAACGACGGCCCAGGTATTCGCACCACCGTATTCTTCAAGAGCTGTCCGCTGCACTGCGCATGGTGCCATAACCCCGAATCGCAAGCCGCGCGCAAAGAGCTTTTTTACAGCGCACGCAGCTGCATCGGTTGCCGAAAATGCGCCGCCGTGTGCCCTCAAAACTGCCACAGCTTTGAAGGCGGCCTACACTTATTCGACCGTAAAACATGCACTGCATGCGGACAATGCGCGGCGCAGTGCCCTGCAAAGGCACTGGAAATGATTGGAACAGAGCGAAGCGCGCAGGAAATTCTAAGCGAAGCGCTGCAAGACCGAACTTATTATAAGCTTTCCGGCGGCGGAATAACACTTTCCGGCGGAGAACCTATGATGCAGTTCCAAGCAGCATACAAGCTTTTAAAGCAGTCCAAAAAAGCCGGACTCCACACCGCTATAGAAACCTGCGGCGCTGCTCCCGCCGAACACTTTCGCCAAATCGCAGAGGTAACGGACTTATTTCTTTATGATTACAAGGAAACCGATCCCGCCCTGCACCGCGAAAGAACAGGTGTGAGCAACAGTCTCATTTTGGAAAACCTGCGCCTTTTAAATCAACTCAGTGCAAACATCATTCTCCGATGTCCGATCATTCCGACTCTGAACGATACGCAAGCACATTTTTCCGCAATTTTAGAAACGGCAAACAGCTTGCCGCATGTCAAAGAGATCCATATAGCCCCCTACCACACCTTGGGAAAGGAAAAGTGCGAACGTCTCGGTCTTTCAGAGCCGCTGCCCGCAATCAAGCCGCCGGAGAACGCCATTGTTGCCGATTGGATCGTACAGCTTCAATCCGGAACAAGTCTCCCTGTAAAAAGAGTATAAGCGGCATTGAAGCCCTGCGCCTGAAAAAACTATTGAAAAACGTTAAAAGCTATGCTATAATAAAAATATAAAATATTCGGAGGTGTGAGATGCGCAGCTTTTCTTGCAAATAAATCGGAAAATATGCAGCAGTATTGCGCATGCGGTACTTCTGCGCCGTTGCAGGAAAGTTACACCCATCTCTTTCAGATTCAGCTTTCGTTTTGCCGAAGGCTGACGCAAGCTGTTATGCACTGCGAGCTGTAGAAATAAACTTTCTGCGGCTCGTTTTTTTACGGCCAAAACAAATGCAGACGGCGCTCTTGTTCCGCATGGGCATAAAAAATCCTTATAAAGGAACGGTGATTTTATGTCCGTTATTAAAATTGAAAACTTAACCTTCTCCTATCCCAACAGCTATGACACTGTGTTTGAAAATCTCAACCTGCGAATCGATACTGACTGGAAGCTCGGGCTAGTTGGCCGCAACGGAAGAGGAAAAACAACGCTCTTATCCTTATTATGCGAAAAATACGAATATCAGGGAAAAATCTCCTCCTCTGTTTCCTTTGATTATTTTCCCTATCAGGTTGCGGACACTCGGCGGCAAACCATAGAGATTTTACAGGAAATATGCCCCCATACGCAGGAATGGATGCTGCAGCGGGAATTCTCCCTGCTCGGCGCAGAACAAGAAGCCCTATACCGGCCGTTTGAAACCCTTTCGCACGGCGAACGCACAAAGGCACTGCTTGCCGCTCTTTTTCTCCGCAGCGACTGCTTTTTACTTATTGACGAGCCTACAAACCATTTAGATGCTGAAGCAAGAAAAGCCGTGTCCGCTTATTTGCAGAAAAAGAAAGGCTTTATGCTGGTTTCGCATGACCGAAGCTTTTTAGACGGCTGCGTAGATCACATTCTCTCCCTGAACCGCACCGGCATAGAAATTCAAAGCGGCAATTTCTCCTCTTATTTAGAGCAATTTGAACGGCAGCAGGCCTTGGAAGCGGCACAGAACGAACGCCTGCAAAAGGATATCCTTCGGCTACGCCGATCCGCAGAGCGCGCGTCAAGCTGGGCAGATCAAACGGAAGCCTCTAAAAAAGGAGCTTTAAATTCCGGTTTAAAGGTTGACAGAGGCTATGTCGGGCACAAGTCCGCCAAAATGATGAAACGTGCAAAGTGCATAGAGGCACGACGCCAACAGGCGATTGAAGAAAAATCGCAGCTGCTTAAAAATACAGAAACTACCGAAGCGCTGAAGCTGACTCTGCCGCAATATCACGCTGCTCAGTTGGCTGCTTTTTCGGATGTGTCCGTGAACTACGGCGGACGCGCTGCATGCACCAATGTCTCCTTCACAATCCGGCGCGGAGAACGCATTGCGCTCAAAGGCGTAAACGGAAGCGGAAAAAGCAGTTTGCTTAAATTGCTTGCAGGCATTCCTGTACCGCACACGGGAACGGTTTCCATAGGCTCGGGATTAATCGTATCCTATGTGCCGCAAGACGCCTCCGGACTCTGCGGCGACTTGTGCAAATATGCAAAAGAGCAAAAAATCGATATAACGCTGTTCCTGACAATTCTTCGCAAAATGGGATTTGAAAGAGCTTTGTTTGAAAAAGACATGACGGAGCTTTCAGGCGGAGAAAAAAAGAAAGTTCTCATTGCCAAAAGCCTCTGTGAAAAAGCACATCTGTACGTTTGGGACGAGCCGCTCAATTTTATTGATATCTATTCCCGCATACAAATCGAACAGCTTTTGCAGGAATTTTCGCCGACTATGATCTTTGCAGAACATGACAGCGCCTTTCAGGCTGCCATCGCCACAAAAACCATTTGCATATAAACGGCTTAGACGGGATAGGTTTATAAAAAGGCGGGAATCATATTACACAAAGCTTATGATAAAAAACTTTGGACTGTGCTGAAAAAATGCGAACCGAGTCCTCACCGCTTCGACTTAATCAGCGCCCAAAATGCAAGGAGCAAAAGCATGTCAAACAGATTGATGCACGAAAAATCCCCCTACCTATTGCAGCACAAGGACAATCCAGTAGACTGGTATCCATGGTGCGAGGAAGCATTTGAAAAAGCAAAATCCGAAGATAAGCCGGTTTTTCTAAGCATCGGATATTCCACTTGCCACTGGTGTCATGTTATGGCGCACGAATCCTTTGAGGACCAGAAAATCGCAGCGCTGACGAACAATTTTGTGTGCATCAAGGTTGACCGAGAAGAACGCCCCGACATTGACGCCGTTTATATGTCTGTCTGCCAAGCGTTTACAGGCGGAGGCGGCTGGCCTTTGACAATCTTCATGACGGCAGAACGAATTCCTTTCTTTGCCGGAACCTATTTCCCAAAGACAAGCCGCTACGGCCAAATCGGCTTGGCCGAGCTGCTGCGTCAACTATCGCACCTTTGGAATTCACAAAGAGAACAGCTGCTGGAATCCGGCGATCAGCTCATTCTTGCACTTCGTCAAACGCAAACAGAAAAATCGGGAATGCCGGAACAAGCGCTTTTAGCACAAGCTTACCGTTTTCTTGCACAAAGCTTTGACTCTCAATACGGCGGTTTCGGCTCTGCGCCAAAATTCCCCACCCCTCACAACCTGCTCTTTCTAATGCGGATTTATGAGGCTAACGACGATCCCGAAGCGCTGCAGATGGTTGAAACCACGCTGAAGGCCATGACCGCAGGCGGAATATTCGACCAGATCGGAGGCGGCTTCTCTCGGTATTCCACCGATGAAAAATGGCTGATCCCCCATTTTGAAAAGATGCTGTATGACAACGCCTTACTGCTTACCGCTTACCTTGAAGCCTATCAGCTGACGCAAAACCCGCTTTTCGCAGATATTGCCCTCCAAACGGCCGATTATATTCTCCGAGAGCTGACCGCACCGAGCGGCGGCTTTTATTGCGGACAGGATGCGGACAGCGACGGAATTGAAGGAAAATTCTACACCTTCATGCCGGATGAGATTTTCCATGTTCTCGGAAAGAAAGACGGCGCAGAGTTCTGCCGGCTGTATAACATTTCCCCAGCCGGAAACTTTGAGGGCAAGAATATTCCTAACCGCATCGGACAAAGCAGCGCCGGATGGAAAGCTGACGATTCTCGTTTGCTAAAGCTTTACCAATACCGCAAACGCAGGACGTCTCTGCATTTAGACCACAAGATCCTTCTTTCATGGAATGCATGGACGATCATCGCGCTGACAAGAGCAGGCATAATTCTTGATAACAACCGTTACCTGAGTGCTGCCTGCAAAGCACAGGAATTCATCCAAGAAAACATGATTGATTCGGAAAATCGGCTATATCTGCGCTTCTGTGACGGAGAAGCCGCTTATGCCGGACTGCTTGACGACTACGCCGCCTACACGCTTGCGCTGACAGAGCTGTATCGTTTTACCTTTGACACAAAATACTTGCATCAGGCCCTTTTTCGCGCAAAACAAATGACGGAGCTGTTTGAGGATTCCGAACACGGAGGCTATTACCTGACCCCGCACGACGCAGAAGCGTTGATCCTCCGCTCGAAAGAGCTCTATGACGGCGCAATCCCTTCCGGAAACTCCACTGCCGCAATGGCTCTGGAGCGTTTAGCTTCGCTCACAGGAGATCCGCAACTTCGCAGTGCAGCAGACAGACAGCATAACTTTATGGCGAGCCAAATCAAAAAATATCCCGCCGGCTACTGTTTCGCCTTACTGGCAATGTCTCATGTACTCTACCCACACAAAGAACTGGTCTGCACCGGAAACAGCCTGCCATGCGAGCTAATCTCTTATCTGAAAAGCCACCCTGCGCATGATCTAAACATTCTGTTCAAATCAAACCTAAATGCTGAAGCACTTTCAGAAATTGTCCCCTTTATAACCTCCTATCCCATAACGAAAAACACCCTTTGGTATCTCTGCGAAAACGGTATCTGCCACACACCCGTATCAAAATTTAAAATGTTGGAGCTGTGAATCTATCTGTGACTTAACCAATAAATCTATCACACATACGCATATTCGTCTTCAGTAATCTCGTGCGTATAAATCACACTCCATTTAATTGCGTCATCAAAAACATATACATCTTCCGGCAAATGTGGTATTTGCGAAAGAAAACCCTTAACGATTTCAAACAAGACCCTATTTTAAAATATTTTCAATAATTCAGCCGAAAAATTTTCTCCCAAGAACAAAAGTAATAAAATACATATATTTTTTGCCACCAAAATCTCTACAAATTGTATATGCGCATATCCCCGTTTGCTCCCAACACACCATCTGCGTTAAGGAACCTACCTACCTCGGCATCATAGTACCTGCTTTGTAAGTAGTACAGTTCCGTTTCGGTATCGTAGTAGTACCCTCTGTAGCGGAAGGGGTTTGCTTCTGCCATTGTGCCTGTGGCTGTCAGGATGTTCCCCCAGCTGTCGTAGATGTAGGTGGCAACTACTGTTTCTGTTGAGGTGTCCGTTATTGCAATGA
>JAHAAN010000115.1 GCA_018376855.1 Clostridiales bacterium
GACAATTAGCAATACCCACTGAGTCTGTGCTAGTGCGGGTATGCAAAGAAAGACTCAAACCATTCTCTTTTTCTTCAAAATTGTAAGAATGTATGTGCACAGGATCGCCAAGTCTAACACCTTCGATTCCATCAAAATTGAAATCACTTTTCATATGTTCATACAACGGTTTTTGAATAATCAAAACCAAATGCTTGTTCAAATGCTCGAATGTTTCACTTTTGTGATGCATCTGCACAAGAATGGTTTTTAAAGTCATCTTCCAGTTCATCCCAAATGGCTTTTTATTATTTAAATCAACCGGATTTACTTCTATACCATGCTCGTTCAAGAATCTCTGACGTTCCGGCCATACTGTTCCGGTCGTATCCATTGTTTGTAATTCAATTCCAATGAAATCCTTAATCTTTTTGTCTTTTGCAGATAATAAGAAATAGTCAACATGTCCACCGGGAATCTGCACTTCAGGAACAAGATATAGTTCATTCCCCGGCTCATGCATTGTCAGTAAATGTAAGCAATCGATAAAAATTTGATTATGTTCTAACAATCTGTAAGGACAAATAATAACATCTTGGTTTTGGTACTTCACAGCACATGTTCCGATTTTAATTTCCGGATCGGATTTTCTCATCTTAGTACAAACACGCTGAGTGTACGGACAGGTTTGCGTTGTCATCGCTTGTCTGAAATCCAATGATGTATTTTTGCAATATAGTCCAAAGAATTCACTTATTTTACTCATAATAATATATCCAATTCTCCATTATTCAAGAACCTATATTCTGAGCATCTATTCTTTGCCAGTTCAAGATACTCTTGCGCCATATCAATACCAATTGATTTCCGGTTGAGTTGTGCTGCTACATAACTGGTTGTTCCCGTTCCAACAAATGGATCTAACACGATGCCATTTGGCGGGCAGGTTAGTACAATAGGAGTCTTAACCAAATCTTCCGGGAAAGGTGCAAAGTGTAATTTTCTTCCCTGTGTATCTTCGGGAATAATCTGCCATACGTCAGAAATCATACTGCCGTTAGGATTATAGAAAAGGAAATAGAAACCTTTTTCTTGCAGTTCTTTGGCTCTTCCGCTTAAATTCGTTGTATCTCCATTTGTTATCCGTTGATTTGCTCCTTTGATAACCATTCTAAAATCCGACAGTTCACCTTTTTTGATGCGATTCAATACTTCGTCCAGTGCTTTATATGCATTTGCACGCTGTTCTTCTGTGAGTTCTGTGCTCAATTCAATTTTTCTTCGATATCTAACGCCGCTTACACCAGTTGCACTGACGACTGCGCCATTCTCCACATGTGCGCTTCGTGGTTTTTTTCTTACTGCATCAGAGTCATAATAATAACCGGTTTTCTTTTTAACAAAGTGAAACATCGGCTCATATTCGCAGCCCAAACTATCTTTGGATTGGGACATAGCACCTTTCATTTTATCCCAAACAACGGTGTTTCGTAAAATCCACTTCTGCTCATCCTGCATTCGAATCGCTACTCGATGAGGAATATTTAGTAATTGTTTATTTTTATAGCTATCTCCGATATTTAACCAAAAAGAACCAGATGGTTTAAGCACTCGATAGACTTCTTTTACTATGGCAAGGAGATTATCAATATATTCTTGGTATGTTGTTTCTAGCCCAATACCTCCACCTAAGTATTGCCTTTTCATATAGTATGGCGGACTGGTTACCACACAATCAATGCAATCATCTGGAAAACAGGACAAAACTTTTAATGCATCGCCTCGAACAAAGCAAGGTGCGGTTAAAGATGTGTTATTTATATACTCATTAACGCTTATCATTCTTACACATTCTCCGAAAAAGACCAATTTATTGATCAAATTATTATAACCCAATGCCCATTGAGATGCAATTATATCTCAGCGGGTGGCTACTTCCTTACAGAGGGTGCCCCAACGGCCGCCTTGTTTTTTAACAGCTTTACATGCATAAAAGCATCATTCTGCATTTAATTCTTCCAATATACAGCGCGAAAATTGAACAGCCGCTTCCTCACCTAAATCGCAATGACCGCGCCCTTCCACTTCATAATAAGCGATTCGGTGATTACTCATAGCCTTAACGAAGCGATCTGAGTGTTTTTCTTTGTTAACAGCCTGGTCTTGGTCGCAATGAAAAACATAATACGCAATATCGGGCATGGTTTCCGCAAGATGGAGCGGCGAAAATCTGCGCAAAACCTCCTGCAAGCTCCCATTCTCCCAAAAATATGCCGAATAAATGGTTCTTGGAAGATCCGCACGCTCCGTAAAATGATAAGGCATATCACACACAGGGCAATTCACCACGCAAGCCTTCGGCGTATGCTTTGCATAATGCGTATAAACTAACGCGGCCATACCTCCCATACTGAAGCCGGTAAAAACAATCGGCATCTCGTTTAAAAGCGCATAATGCTCAAACAACACATCCAAAATTTCATCCGTATATGCAATCGCCTGCGGATTCATCCATGACCACGGATTGTTATATGCTACCACATACAAAATGTTCTTTTGCGCATAATACTTTGCGCTTTCATCACTGTCGTCATATATAGGCATTCCGCCAAGGCCAAAAAAGTTCAAAACAACTCCTTTGATCTGACCCTGAATCAACCGATCGTTTACATAAGCAAAGCTCCGAAGATTTTTATAAGTAATAATTTTTTCCATAGGGCAAAACCCTCTTTCTTTTTTGTCATTTTACACGATTACAAACAAAAAATCAAGCCCTTCTTCCGCATCCTTACTCTTCTCCGTTATTCCCTTTTTTCTTCAACGCCTCCAAAGCATTCTTAACGATTGCCGGCATTGGAACACCCATTAAGCCCAAATTCTCCACAATACTAATCCCTTCGTTTCCGATAAAAAACAGAATGACAGCCGTTCGGCAAAGCTTTTCCGCATTCATAACGCGATCAAGCTGCACCGCAAGCAGCACACACAGCAAAATACACACCTTCCGAACAAGCCCTCGGAAACATACATACGAACTGGCAGCTCCGTTTTCTGTTTTACTGCTCTTATGAAAAACCAACGCGCATAACAGTCCCGTAACATAATCCACACCAATCACGGCAATCAGCGTTTGCAAACTGCTGTCCCATCCGCCCAACGCAGCTGTCAAAATACTTCCCGCTGCCGCCGCTGCGCCTAATATAAAATTTTTATTTGTTAATAGCTCCATTTTCTCTCCTTATAACCTGCACCGCTCCTTTATCATATACCCATCCTTTGCTCTTCACGCAGTTATCTGCCAAAACGCTTGCATTTTTATTCCGAACCCGTTATACTAAAAACATTATTTTTACTTTCAGATAAAACAATAATCAAGGAGGAACCTTATGGAGCCGCTCAACGGTGCAAAGCTGCGCGAAATTTTGGAGGAATGCGGATTTTCTTTTTCCAAAAGCTTGGGGCAGAATTTTTTAAGCGACGAACGCATTCTCACCCGAATTGCCGACGACGCCTCCTTGGAAACAGGCGACACCGTTCTTGAAATCGGCCCCGGTGCAGGAACATTGACCCGTGTTATGGCACGCAAAGCAAAAAAAGTGGTTTCCGTGGAAATCGACCGCTCTCTTCAGCCCGTACTTGCCCGAACGCTTTCCGGCTTTACCAATACCGAAGTCATTTTCGGCGATTTCCTCCGCATGGATCTTCCCCGACTTTTTGCAGAGCATCTTGAAGACGGTTTTAAAGTGGTCGCTAATCTTCCCTATTACATTACCACGCCGATCATCATGCGGCTGTTGGAAAGCCGTATGCCCTGCCGCAGCTTAACGATTCTCGTTCAGCGCGAAGTAGCGCAGCGCATGGCTGCAAAGCCCGGAACCCCCGAATACGGTTCCCTATCCTGCGTCGTTCAGTATTATGCCGACTGCCGGCTTCAAACACGCCTCTCACCCGCGTGCTTCACTCCGCGCCCCAAGGTAGAAAGTCAGGTAATCACTTTAAACATCCTTCCTGTGCCTTCCGTTTCGGTGAAAGACGAAAAAATGCTTTTCCGTGTGATCCACAGTGCTTTTGCAATGCGCAGAAAAACGTTTGCCAACAACCTGATCCACGAATTTTCACTTTCCCGCGAGGATGCAGAAACGCTGTTAGCCCAATGCGCGCTCCCCGCACAGATACGCGGCGAATGCCTTTCGCTGTCGCAGTTAGCGCTTGTTTCGGATGCGCTGAGCAAATAGCTGCCGCAACGCACGCGGGCGCGCAGCCCCGCGCTTTGCGCGGGGTAGGCTCTGCGAGCCTCAGCGCCGCACAGCGGCGCCTGCGCGCCCGCGAAATACAAACAAAAAGCGAGCGATTAAAATCGCTCGCTTTTCCTATACAGGATAAGAGCCGCTCTGCCGATACTGCCGGGGCGTCATTCCGGTATGCCGTTTAAAAAACGCAATCATGCCGGCAACGGAGCCGAAAGCCATTTGCTCCGCAATTTCTGCTTCCGGTATCGGCTGCCGTAAAAGCCTGCACAATTCCCTAAGACGCAAGCGCGCAACGTATTTCGCAGGGCTGATTCCCGTACACGCTGTATATACCCTCTGCAAATGCTCTCTGGAAACGCCAAGCTCTGCTGCCATTGCCTCGATCGTCGGATTTGCAAAACGTTCCCTTTCGGCTATTTCACGAAAGCGCTCGCATAAAGCAGATTCGCTCTCCCTGCGTAATATCGAAATCAGCCTGCAAACACATTCCGCACTGAATCCCGCATTCAACGGCCCCCGCAAAACGTCTTCACACAGTCGATTCAGTTCCCCCTGCCTTTCCTTTGCCGAGCACACTACTCTCTCCTTCAAAAGCTCCTCCGTCATGCTTCGCGCCGCTCCTCCGTCAAAACATAAAACGATAAACTCCCATGGCTCCGTTTGTCCTAACGGATAACCGTACCCGGAATTCTCCTCATTGATAATGTTAAAAAAACCCTCGCCTGCTTTTGTCCGAAAAGTTTTTCCTTTATATATCACCTCTCCGTTTCCGCGGATCGTATAGTGAAAAATGCAATGCGTTTCCCCGCTTCGCAACTCTCCTCGCGAGCAATAGGACGGATCCCGCGCCGTTTCATGATGAATCGCCGTTATACGCGGTAAGCTGTCGAGCGGAAACACCGTTTGCACCATTTGATAGCTTGGAATATTTTCAAACATTTTATCACATCACAAATTATAAATTTAAATCACATATGCGCTATTTACTTCGGATTAAACTCGATTTATAATAACGCACGTAGCAAAGATATTATATCACAAATTAAAAAAAGATCAACGGAGGTTCTCATTTATGAAAGCAATTCGCAAAGCATCTGAAATTCTTCCCGCCAAATTTGAAAAATGCCACGACGGAAACGGTACCCTGCTGTGTCATTCGCTGTTAGACGGTTTAGGCGGAACAGCCTTCGCATTTATGCACAGTGACACTATACCCAAGGGTGTTTCTATCGGCGTGCATACGCACGACTGCAACGAGGAAATTTACTACCTTCTCTCCGGCAAAGGCGTCCTGATTTTCGACGGCGAGCAAACCGAAATGGCGGCAGGCGATATTTCCTTGTGCACCATTGGCCATTCGCATGGTTTTGAAGCAACCGAAAACTGCATTCTGATCGTTGTGGGCAGCATACCGAAACTATAAAGGAGGAAATATGTTATGATTAATCTCGGCATTATCGGTCTTGGTGGTATCGCCCGTTTTCTGCACTGCCCTCAAGCTGTTCAAAGCGGTTATTTCCACCTTGCGGCGGCAGCTGATCTGTTCCCTGATAACGGCGCCGCCAAGGCTGCCGGCATCGAGGCTTATTATGACGATTACCGCAAGCTTTTGGCCGACCCCTCTATTGACGCAGTTATCATTACCTCGCCACACGATTTGCATACAGAGCACTGCTGTGCAGCATTCCAAGCTGGAAAGCACGTTTTTGTGGAAAAGCCTATTGCCCGCAATCTTAAAGAAGCAAGCATAATTTTAGACGCCGCCGACAAAGCTGGCACCACACTGATGATAGGCTTCAACGAACGCTTTGCTCCCATTCATGCACACATTAAAAGCCTCATTGATGCCGGCACGCTCGGCTCTCTCCTAACCGCACGGATCGACCATTACCAAAACTTTAATCCCGCACCAGACTCATGGTGGCGCAGCAAGGAACGTGTCGGCGGCGGATGCGTAATCGGCAGCGGCATTCATCGTT
>JAHAAN010000116.1 GCA_018376855.1 Clostridiales bacterium
GGAACACGGGCGTCCAGCAGCAACAAAACGATGTCGATAATTTTCAGATTTTGCTCCAGCATATGTCTTGCGGCAGCCATGTGCCCCGGATACCAGTTGATTTTCACATTTTTTCCGTCCTTTTTTATGTTTACAAAAGCCCCTACGGAGCAAATTCTTTTTTATTATACTATAAAATTCCCGCAATATCCAGTATTATTTTTTAATGCAACAACAGCGATGCAAAAACCTGCTTTATATATTATTTCTTACCTTTTAAGCCCACAAAGCGCGAAAAAAACGGCAGTTTCAGAAAAAAACGCTTGCGCAAACTCCCTGCAGTGTGCTATAATCCATTGCGTTAGTACGGACGGTCCTCTGGCCTTATGTTTTTATGCGCTTTTTTAGCGGTACTGGGTGTATATGAACGTCTTTGAGGGAAAGGAGTATGAAAGATGACAATTATCGAAGCAATCGAGGCAGAACAGCTTCGTAAGGACATTCCCGATTTCAAGGTTGGCGATACGGTCAAAGTATGGGTTAAGGTTATCGAAGGCAGCCGCGAGCGTTTGCAGGCTTTTGAAGGCACTGTGATCGCGCGCAGAAACGGCAGTGCACGCGAAACCTTTACGGTGCGGCGTCTCTCCTACGGCGTAGGCGTAGAGCGCACATTCCCGATCCATTCGCCAAAGCTGGACCACATCGAGATCACTCGCCGTGGCCGCGTACGCAGAGCAAAGCTTTATTACCTGCGCGACAGAGTCGGAAAGGCTGCGAAGGTCAAGGAATTCATTGCGGCAAAATAAGCTTGAATTCACAGGAAGTCTCCCTGAGGGGAGGCTTCTTTTTTTATTCTTCAGCGGCCGCCGCGAATATTGACAGCATAAAACCGAAAGCGTATAATAATTTTATACTACCGCAGGAATCACATTTGCAGGAGGTTTCACATGACACAGGAACAGATTTTAAAGGATTATGAATCGGCCAAAGCCGTCTACAGGGATTGGGGCGTGGACACCGACAAGGCTTTGGAGGACTTTTCGCAAATTTCAATGTCTCTCCACTGCTGGCAGGGCGACGACGTGCGCGGCTTTGAGGATCTGCCCTCGGTTGAAAGCCAGAATCTTGTAACCGGCAGCTATCCCGGCGCAGCCCGAAACGGCGATGAGCTGCGCCGCGACATTGAAACTGCTTTTTCGCTCTCCCCGCTCAAGCCTAGAGTCAACCTGCACAGCATGTACGCAGAAAAACACCATCCCCGAAACGATCTGACGATCGACGATTTTTCCAACTGGGTGGCTTGGGCAAAGGAACGGGGCTACGGCCTTGACTTCAACGCCTCCTTCTTTACACACCCGATGATGAACAAGGGCTTTTCCCTTGCGTGTTTAGACAAATCTACGCGGGATTACTGGATAGAAGCCGGCATCGACTCCCGCGAGATATCCGCGGCGATCGGAAAAGCGCTTAACGATAAATGCTACAACAACATTTGGGTTCCGGACGGCTTAAAGGATATTCCTGCAAACCGATTCCGTTACCGCGAGCTTTTAGCCGCCTCTCTTGATAAAATCTTTGCCAAAAAATATACCGCAGAGGAAGAGCTTTACGCCGCAGATGTGCTGGAGGGCAAGCTGTTTGCCATCGGCGCGGAAAGCTTTACGGTCGGTTCCCATGAATTTTACGAGGGCTACGCCGTGAAGAACGGTGTGGGCGTGTGTCTTGACACCGGGCACTTCCACCCCACCGAATCGGTTGCGGATAAGCTTTCCGCCTACACCCCCTTTGTAAAGGACGTTCTACTGCACATCAGCCGCGGTATTCGCTGGGACAGCGATCATGCCGTGATTCAAAACGATGAAATTTACGGCATCATGCAGGAAATGCGCAGAGGCCGGCTGTACGGGCGCGTTCCGATGGGGCTGGATTATTTCGACGCCTCCATCAATCGCGTAGCCGCATGGGTGATCGGGCTGCGCGCCGCGGCAAAGGCGATCCTCTGTTCGCTGCTTGAGCCGTTCCACCTGATCGACAAAGCCGAACTGGAGGGCGATTTCACCGCAAGGCTGGCGCTGACGGACGAATGTAAGAATCTGCCCGCCAACGCGGTTTGGAATTACCTGCTGATGAGCAGGAACATCCCTATCGGCAGGGCTGCGCTTACGGCTGTGAAGGATTACGAAAAGAACGTTCTGTCCAAAAGAGTATAGCCGTACCGACACATTTTTGAGGTTCTATTCCCTCTTTTACCGCCCGCAAATGGCTCGACTGCGCCGTTTGCGGGTTTTTCTTAAACCGCAAAAGCGCGTTTTCAGCCGCAAACAATCTCCACAAAAAACTCTTTCTTGGCGTACCCTCCGTAAGAAAGGTACGCCGGTTATTATGAGCAAAGCGGAATAATTATATCACTGTGCCATAGGCACAACATCACTTGTTACTATTTATACTATCTAAAGTGTGTAATCCACTATGACACTTTGCAAATCTAATGATTTGCAAAGATGATAGTGAGTAATTTTAATGCTTATTGCATTTATGGATTTATTGAAAAACTATTTTTAGTGTGTTATAATCTTATCAACAAATTTGGATTTGTGGAGGTAACATGAGTGGATATCAAATATAGCGATACAAAGAAATTTGACGAAGAACAATTACAAGATTTGTTTCTGTCGGTTGAATGGTCATCAGGTCATTATCCCGATAAACTTGTTGTTGCGATGCAAGGCTTTAAAACGGTATATTCCGCTTGGGACGATGATAAGCTCATTGGTATGCTTTGTGCAATGGATGATGGGATCATGACGGCATATGTTCATTATTTGCTTGTAAATCCAAAGTACCATGGAATGAAAATAGGCAGAACGCTTGTGGAAATGGTAAAAAATAAGTACAAAGACTATTTACGTATCGCAGTAATAGCATATGATGACGAATTGAATTTTTATGAAAATTGCGGTTTTGAAAAATCCGATAATGCCAGCCCCATGTTCATTACATCGTTATGGACATGAATCGCACAAATTGATAGCAAAAGAATTAGCAGGTTACCTGTTAACTCTTTTGCTATGCTTCTTTATATCAGACTGCCCTTTTGCTGCTCTTTATTGCAGCGCACCGTTTTTTAAAACAGCTTCCAAACCGAAGCTCTGCCGGGCTGCCTGATCTTAAAAGCTTGTGCACTCCCCCTCAATATTAAATCAAAATTGAATTTAATCTTGCAATATCAAAACATTTTTCATATAATATATTTTAGCATTATAATAAAATCGAAGGATAGAAGATGAAAAAATATTTAGCAGCGGCAACGACGGTTCTGCTCTGTTTGGCCGGATATACGCCCTCAGCCTTACCGCCGGAAACTCCCTGCGGTTCGAAAAAAAGCAAATGCTGACAGTCAATAGGGATATCCAAGCACCCAAAAATACAGCGAATCTTGCAGCCGAAAAAAGACGTATCTACGGGAAAAGACGGTTTACCGCTCAATTTGATCATTGAAAACAACGGCACGGAAAGCTACACCATTCATTACTCCCAAGAAGCCATCACTGTTGCTGCCGGCTGCGAAGCAGCTGCATATTATGCCGCTTTAGACGTCTGCAAGGAAATTTGCTCCGTTGGCTTTGAAGGTCTTACGAAAAAAACGCACAGGAGGCTCCTACCTTTCCGTTTCGCAGAATCATAGAAGGCTATTACGGCCGCTCCCTGGACAAACGATTTTCGGCTGTCTTTAATGGAATTCATAAGCCATAAACAACATATCAACAATAAAGCGGCCATTCATAATGAATGACCGCTTTTACTTTCCTCAAGGCAATAATTTGACAAGCTGCAACGACCTTGCAGAGCCTTATTCCTTCTGTTCCTGCCGAACCAAAATGCCGGCTGCGTCCAGCTCCCGAACGATCCGCTCATACGCCTGCTTATCAGGCACACGGATCATGTGGATATGCAGCCCGCCGGTAAGATCACACAGCTGACTCGCATTGCTTTCCCTGACTTTTTTCACAAACTCCTGCGCGTCGTAGCGCGATGCAATATTCAGCTCTGCGCTCAGCTGCCCGTAAATCGGGTGCTCCACAATCACGTTGACTACCGTTCCGCCGTGATCCGTTACTGCGTAAAATTCATCCAAGACCTTTTCGGAATTATGCCTGCACAAAATCACTTCCGTCTGCTGTGCGGGTTCCTTTTCCACATAGTAACCCTGCCGCGCCGCAATGATCTTATTGCCGTTCGCGCGCAGCAGCGCAATATCGGAAACGATAATTTGGCGCGTAACCCCAAAAAGCCCCGCCAGCTTAGCGGCGCTTATGCTCTCCTCGCTCTCCTTGAGCATACGCAGAATCTCGCTTCGTCTTTCGTTGTTATTCATTCTCTCACCTGTTTCATTATTACGGTAACCCCTTAGCAGGCCGCTTCAACTAATGATGATTTGCAATTTCGTGCTTTTTAAAAATTCGCCGATATTTCTATTCGTTCCAATGATTTTTCCCGCATCCCGTTCAAGCATCCAACAATTCCTGATAATCTACTTTCAGCACATCTGCTATCGCTTTTAACTCAATATCCGTTACGAATCTCTTCCCGCTCTCTATTCTTTGGACTGCATTCTTATCTATGTCTAACCCGGCCATTGCAAGCATAGACGCCAGCTTCCTTTGCGATGTCTTTTCCGGCAAATTCTCCCGAAGCTCTTTTACTTTTATTGTTTCCATTTTTCGTCCTGTTTTTATACACATTCTACCTTCCGCTCTCTATCGTTCAAGACTGCATAAAGCCTTTTACCTTCTAACAGTTAAATCTCTCACTGCAGTCTTTTAAATTTCAACATTTGTTATTTCATGATAAAATGTATAAAACATTCACAAAATGCCATAAAAATCAAAAATATGAATTGACATTCATTTTTACTTATCCAATGATTCCTGATAAAGATGCGTCAATTCTTTTACTGTTACATAATATTATATATCCAATATAATATTATGTAAATATCATATAAATAAAATTATAAGAGTAAAACCATGAAATTTATTTTATAACAACTTTATGACGGAGAAATCCATCCAGCCGCATACTTCTTTCCTAAATCGAATGATTATTTATGAAAGAAGAAAAAAACAAAATTCATATTGCGAATAGAGGCAGAAACATTACATAAGTTTCATTATGTGCCCAATCGAAATTTGCGTTCCGCCAATAAAGAATCGGAAGACATAATGAAAATGCATATTGAAGAATATGAAAAAAGCCATGGGAAGGTAGAATGAAATATGTTTACGGTTATTCCCCAGCTTTCTACATATCGTTCTTTTCCTTTGTCAAGGAAGCGAGGGGGATTGCCAATTGCAGAATGCAAATTCCCCATTACGCCCCCTTAACGATCCCCCGTAACCCCTTGAAGCGCCTGTTTGGTGCAGTGGGAGTAGAGGCTTTCTGCCCAAAAGCAGCTTTGGCAGTTGAGTTAATTTTACAGCGTGAAAAACAAGCCGACTTTTTCGCGCACAAACTAAGGGAGGGGCGCAGGCGCACGCGCCCCTTACAGCGGCCACTATACCGCGGCCGCTTTTTGCTACGGTGAAAATAGAAGCTTTTAACTGGAAAAATTATTAACGGTAGGAATGGACAAATAAAAAGTTTGTTGCTGCACAAGAGCCGGAAGAGGGCGGCGGAAGGAAGGAGAACCGCCGCGCAAGGAGGCGGTTCGAGTGCGGAAGTCGCCCTGATGCATTGCAAAAACAAGCCAATTCTTCCGCGCGCAAACTAAGTGGGGCGCACTGCGGAACAATAGCGCAATGCGCTTTTGTTTGGCGCCACTCTTTTTCCGTTCAGCTGCTTCACGTTTCTTTCGCATCCTTTTTACAAACCATTTCTTTCTCTGTCAAGGGGGGCGAAAGAAGCTATTTTGCAAAAGCTACGCAGAAAATAAAAGCAGCCGGATAGAAAAACGTTTTTATTCAACCGCAATCAGGGCGACTTCCGCGCCCGAACTGCACACTGTCTCCGCTTCGCTCCGACGCGGCGCTTCGGTCCCCTTCCGCCGCCCTGCCGGCTGTAGAAAATATCAATATGCTTTAGATCTTTACCTATATTTTCATCATAATTCTCATGATAAAAGCACCGTCATATTCAACCTCAGTATAC
>JAHAAN010000117.1 GCA_018376855.1 Clostridiales bacterium
TTTTAGACGCCCGCGCCCTCTATCCGGATGCCAGCCTTGCCGATCTTTACGATGAGATTGCGATGCCGCCGGAGCTGCGAAAAGCGCATCAAGTTAACGACCGCGCCGTGATGCAGGCTTATGGCTTCCCAATCAAAATGACGGAATCTGAATGTGTTGCAGAATTGATGAGGGTGTATCAAGAGCTCGCAAAAAAAGAGTAGGCAGCCTACTCTTTTTATTTTACTTTTTTAAAATCACGGTAACTTCGCTGCGATTGTGGAACAGCTGGCGAACGCCGACGACGGTAAAGTAGTCCTGCAAACGGGAGAGCGCCCGAAGCATTTGGCGGCGGGGCTGATCCCCAAAGAGCTTGAGCGTGAGCACAACGGTTCCGTTGTTTTTTAAAAACGGGTAAAAGCGAGCGATCAGCTCGGCGGACTCCTCCGGCTCCATGCGCATATCGTTGAGAATATAATCGAAGCTTTGGGTGTTCTCATTCAAAAATTCCTGTGTTGTCATGCGGAAATGCTGAACCTTTTGACGAATGCTTTCGTCAAGCTCAGCGGGATCTACGGCGGTTACGCGGGCCCCGTGCTTCAGGCATATGCGGCTCCAGCCGCCGGGCGCTGCGCCGAGATCCAGTACTTCGGAATTTTTCTCAACCGTAAAGGAGAATACCTCCATAGCCTCCAACAGCTTGAATTCCGCGCGCGAGAGCTGCCCTTCTTCGCGCGCAAAGCGCATCCGCCCGCCTGCCCATGCGGAAAGATTCCGGCTTGTTTCGCTGAGACCCATGTAGGCGACATTTCCTGCGACGGTGATGCTGATTACCTGCTGCGGTTCTTTAACATTCAGCACAGCGCCGTGGGTGATAAAAAGCTCGCTTACGCTGCGGTTAATATCATAAGGTTTAAGAAAACTGTGCGCGTCCAGCACGCGGCATTGCACTGAAAATGTATTTTTAGTTGAAAACGTATTTTCGGCATTAGGCAGGAAAGCCGCCGCATTTTCCGTAATGGCTTGCAGCGGGGCGTCTCCCAAGGGGATACAAAAGTCAGCCGGGTGAATGTGGCGGATAAACACGGGACGCTGCTTCAGAAAAAGCGCGGAGAGCTTTTCAAAGGAAAGCTTTGTGCGCACAAGGTAGGTTTCTTCGTCGAGCGGCGTAAATTCGCCGGCCTGTCCGTCGGCCGTGAGCAGCTCGCTGCGGGCATACTGCGTCATTGCACTTTGGCAGGATAGGATGATGGAGTTTGTTGGTTTCATAGATGTTCTCCTTTGTTTTTTAAAGCGTCGGTGCTTGCCGATCGTAATGGTGCGTGTTTTTCGGTCGCAGTAGACGGGGTAGAAGGACAGCGCCTTGCCGCACGCCTTATAATAGCTTTTGCCGATATGTGCAAAGCCGCTGAAAAAGGTGCCGACGCCTTCGCCTGCGTATTTGCCCTCGTCCTTTGCCGGGTTTTCAGGGAAAATAAGCAGATTATCCATTTCAGCCAGTGCCTGCGTGCTGCGCATTAGCGTTTCGAGCACGGATTTTTTGCTCTGTTCATAAACGGGAATGGGATTCAGGCTTAACAGCACTGCTGAAACCATGGGCGCAAAAAAGTTTGCGAGCGGGCGGCGCAGAAAGCGCGGAAGCCACTTTAAATTCTTGAATGTTCCGTTGTACATGTGTTCGGCGCAAAGCGCGGGATCAAGCATTTTGTGCTGAGACCAGCTTCGCCACGAAAGGGGAAACCAAAGCGTCATAGCTACGGGGCCGAACACTTCGCAATGATTGCTTACAAAGACGTTGGCAAACTCGTTTTGAATGTTCTTCTTGCCGCGCACGCGCATAGGGTAAAAAGGCCGGATCAAAAAAGCGAGCACGCGCGCGGAAACCCGTTCTGTGTGGGGGTCGATTAAACGCGCTTTCAGCGCGGCGCGGAGCATTTCATTCTCCGTGTCCTCCAGTGCAAGAAGCTTTTTGTGCGTGAAGGGAGTGAGAGGCTGAAGAACCGCTAAATAAAAGGCTGTCAGGCAGCAATAGATAAACAGGCAGCCGATCAGGAGAGAAAGCGCGCCGAAGCGCTGCCTGCTTTGCGCCAAAATATAGAACGCTGCGGTGGCAAGACTGGGAATCAGATATAAGGAGAATTTCCACAGACTGCGATGCAGATTCCGGAAAATTCGGCGCAGATTCGCCAGCATTTTGGAGAGCAGCACAAAATAGGCTGTAAGCATTCCGCTGCCGGCGCCGATCAGCCCATAGCAGACGGAAAGAAGCATATGGGACGGGTGAAAAAGCCAAATCGCAAGCAGCGGCACAAGCAGCAAAGCAATGCCGAGCATGCAAAGGACGCCCGAGAGATGGCGCATATGCACCGAAATAAAGTAAAAGGCCACGGCAGTAACGCCTGCTGCGGCAAAATGAGCTAAAAATCCGGGCTGGAAAAACAGCATGGCAAATGCCAGCAGCGAAGCGGTTGCGGTGTACCAAAAGGTTTTGGCATAAAGCTGTTCTGCAAATGATTCGTTTCTGAGCGCTTTTTTAAACAAGAAAGCCCCTCCGTCCGTGGCATGTGCTTTACATTTCGCGCCGCCCTTCCATTGCGCGTGCGAGCGTTGCCTCGTCAATATATTCTAAATCGCCGCCGATGGGAATACCGTGCGCGATGCGTGTAACGCGCACGCCGAGCGGCTTAATCAGGCGGCTGAGATAAACTGCGGTTGCGTCTCCCTCAACATCGGGATTGGTGGCGATGATTACTTCGTGAATGCGGCCCTGCGCGATGCGCTCAAGCAGCGGCTTGATGCGCAGCTCATCCGGGCCGATCCCGTTCATGGGGGAGATGGTGCCGTGCAGCACATGATAGGTTCCGCGGTAATCGCGCATGCGCTCCATTGCCATAACATCGCGCGGGTCCTTCACCACGCAGACCACGCTTTCATCGCGCTTGGGGTCGGCGCAGATCGTGCACAGCTCGCCTTCGCAAAAGTTTCCGCAGCAGGCGCAGTATTTGACTTTTTCTTTTACGTCCAGCAACGCCTGCGCAAGTTCGCGCACCTGCTCGCCGGGCATGTCGATTACATGATAGGCTAAGCGCAGCGCCGTTTTGCCGCCTACGCCCGGCAGCTTGGAAAGCGCGTTTACGGCGCGCGCGAGGGATTCAAGATAGATGTTCATGCTTTAGAAACGACCTCCGAGTCCGCCGGTGATGCTGCCCATTTTTGCGTTATAGGCTTCCTCCGCCTTGGCGAGCGCTTCCTTCACGGCGGCAAGCACGGTGTCCTCTAACATTTCGGTATCCTCCGGATCTACGATCGCCGGATCGATTTTAAGGGAAACGATCTCTTTCGTGCCCGTTACCGTGCAGACGACCATTCCGCCGCCGGCGCTGGCCTGCAATTCTGTTTCGGCCAGCTCCTTTTGCGCGTTTTCCATGTCCTGCTGCATTTTCTGAGCCTGACGCACAAGCTGCTGCATGTTTGCGCCGCCTCCGAAGCCTCCGAATCCACCTTTTGCCATATTACATTCCTCCTGTTGTTTCACTGTTTGTAAAATTTATATTTTCTTCGCCGAACAGCTCGATCGCGGTGCGGCGAAAAGAATCGCTTTCATTTGCGGCAGGGGCTGAAGGCGGAGTCTGCTCCGCGCAGCGCACGGCCAGCTTTTCCCCGCATAGCCCCTCAAGCTCCGTTTCTAACAGCGCTGCTTTCGCATTGATAAAAGCCTGCTTGGCGCTGTTTTCCGGGGCGAAGAAGATCACAAATGCGTTTTCCTGCCGTTCGGCGCCTAAAGCGTTCTTCAGCACCATGTAGGTGGGCATACTGCTTTTGCGCACGCGGGCGAGCAGCGCCTCAAACAGCTCGCTTTCCCCAGGCGGGGCAGCGGGCTTCGCGACAGGCTTGGGTTTATCTGCCTGCGGCTTTGCGGCGGGCTCCGTTTTCTTTTCGTTTTGCGGCAACGCCGCGCCTGAAGCGACGGCGGCGGAAAGCCTGCGAACCTGCTCCTCCAACTGGGCGATTTGGCGGCGAAACGCGTTGTCGTCGCCGTGCGTCTGCGGCATGCAGATGCGGGCCAGCACGGTCTCAAGCACGATGCGCGGGCGCGTGTGAAGCTTCAGTTCAGCCTCGGCATTGGCAAGCAGCTCGATGGCAGAAAGCAAAATGTCCGTATCAAAGCCGGAAGCCTGCTTAGCAAGGCGGGCGCGCATGTCCTGTGTGTAGGATTGCAGGGAAATGCTTTCGGGAGAGAGCTTCGCTAACAGCAAATCGCTCAGATGCGCGGAAAGATCCCGCATAAACACCCCGACGTCGCGCCCCTGCGCGACCAGCTCGGCGGCTTTTTGCAGCAAGGCTCCGGCATCTGCCGCTTGAATCAGATCGCTGCAGGCAAAGAGGAACTCCCGATCCACCGTTCCCAGAATGCGCACGACGTCTTCATAGGTTACGCGGTCGCCGCAGTAGGAAAGGCACATGTCCGCAAGGGAAAGCGCGTCGCGCATACCGCCTTCGGCGCTGCGTGCGATCAACTCGGTGGCTGCCGGTTCAAATTCGGCGCCCACCTGAGAGAGAATATCGGCAAGATGATTGGAGATATCCTGCACGGAGATATTTTCAAAGTTGAAGCGCTGGCAGCGGGAAAGGATCGTGGCCGGAAGCTTCTGCACATCCGTTGTGGCCAAAATAAACACGGCGTGCGCCGGCGGTTCCTCCAGCGTCTTGAGCAGCGCGTTAAACGCGCCTATGGAAAGCATATGCACTTCGTCGATGATATACACTTTATATCTGCCGGCGCGGGGCGGAAAAGCGATTTTATCCCGCAGCTCACGGATCTCGTCCACGCCGTTGTTGCTGGCGGCGTCCATTTCAAGAATGTCCAGTCCGTCGTCCGCGCTCAACGCGCGGCAGACTGCGCATTCGCCGCAGGCATCCCCGTCGACGGGCGAGAGACAGTTGATGGAACGGGCGAAAATTTTTGCTACGGAGGTTTTTCCCGTTCCGCGCGGGCCGGTAAAAAGGTAGGCGTGCGCAATACGACCCTGAGCGATCTGTGCTTTGAGTGTGCGAACGATGATTTCCTGCCCGACCATATCCCGAAAGAAGACGGGGCGAAATTTTCTGTAGAGCGCTTTATATGCCATCGGCGCGAAGTCCTTTCCGGTTGATTTTCCGTCGGCCATGCTGTGAAGCGGCTGACCCATTTGCGATAGATATTTATATTATAATCCAAAATCGGATTTTATTCAACCGCAAAATGGGAGGAAACGGCTTGGGAATTGCAAAATCGGGGAAAGCGTTGTATAATATATAAAATTATGCTTTTTTAGATCGGCGGGGATGAATATGCGGCTTGAAGTCTTTAACATTACGGATGAAACAACGGCGCTTTTGGCGCAGCGGCAGGAGTTTTTGCAGGGGGCGGCGGCAGAGCTTCAGCGGCGGCTGACGGAGCTTTTTTCCGCAGAGGCGGAATGCTTTATCAACATGGTGGTGCGTGTTAAATCGGAAAAGAGTCTTCGGGAGAAGATCATTCGCAAAAAGCTGTATAAGCGATATGCAAACGGGGCGGAGATCATCGACCATTTATCCGACTTAGTGGGCGCGCGCGTGGAATGCCGTTTCATTCGGGACGAGGCGGTTCTTTTTCAGATGCTTCGCCGCGTTTTTTGCGCGCCGCTTGGGGAATACTGCGTGCAGCCGGGGTTTGAGGATATTCGCTTGCTGCTTTCGGCGCAGCAGCCGCAGAAGCAGAAGAACGGCGCGGATATTTACCGAATCGATGGGCTGTTTGTTTATCAGGGAAGTTCGATTCGCTTTGAGCTTCAGATCAAATCGCTGGTTAAGGTGTTTTGGGCGGAGATCGAGCATAAAATCGTATACAAAAACAACAGCTATCACATGATCGATGATTTTCTTGTGAGCTTGATGCAGTCGATTAATGATAATCGGGTTGCGATTGACAGGCAGCTGATGCTGGTTTACGAGCAAATGAATAAAAATGACAGCGCGGATGAATTTATGCGCAGAGAAGGTGCAAAGAAGATTCTTGCGCGCAGCATCAATGAGGTTTTTTATAATAAGATGGACGTTTCCATGGGGTTCACGATCAATTTTAAGCAGCCCTGCGAGATTTTGGCGGAAATTCTGTATGACATGTTTGTTAATAAAAGCGCTGACGAACGGATAGACACCTTTCAGATCCTTGTGGTAACGCTTGGCCGCATCAGCAATATGGAGTTCCGTTTTGATGAAAGCCTTGTTTTTGAGCGGGAGATCGAAACGCCCGACTGCTTTTCCGCCACGCTTTCCCGTGCGCTTTCGGCTATGATGAACGAGGATTTTGAGTGGAATTTGTTCTTCAGAATCCTGTTTATCGTGCAGCCGCGCGATAATGCAGGCGATTTTGAGCATTTTCTGCACTATCTGCGTTCCAGCTTGGAAAAGGGGCTGCCGCAGATGCCGGAGACGGCGCTGGAAAAGCAGGTGTGGGAGGACTTTTTGGCGGAGCATGCGCAGAATATGATCCGCAGGGGCGACATCAGCTGCATTTATCCCCAAAATTTGGAGGCTGCTGCTGCGCAGCTTGCCAAGGGCTACGAACAGGCGATGCAGGTGATTACAGAGCCTGCGCAGTGGGAAAAATATAAAGCGCATTATTTTGCGCAGCTTTGCAGTTGACAGTGCATAGGCACTGAGATAAAATAGGGCGTTTGATTTGAAGGAGGATAAAAACCGTATGGTTCCATGGAAAAATGAGATTGACCGCAGGCGGACATTTGCGATCATTTCCCACCCCGACGCGGGAAAAACAACGCTGACAGAAAAGCTGCTCCTCTACGGGGGCGCAATCCGCATGGCGGGTTCGGTAAAGGCAAGAAAGGCGGAGCACCATGCCACCAGCGACTGGATGGAAATTGAAAAGCAGCGCGGGATCAGCGTAACAAGCTCCGTGATGGCTTTTGATTATAATGGATACCGCATCAATATTTTGGATACCCCCGGGCACCAGGATTTTTCGGAGGATACCTCCCGCACGCTGATGGCTGCTGACAGCGCCGTGATGCTGATCGACGCTGCAAAGGGCGTGGAGCAGCAGACGATCAAGCTGTTTAAAGTGTGCGCAAAAAGGGGAATCCCGATTTTTACGTTCGTTAATAAGCTTGACCGTGCGGGCAAGCATCCCTTTGAGCTCATGGAGGAGCTGGAAAATGTGCTGGGGATCCGCTCCTGCCCAATCAACTGGCCGATCGGTACGGACGGAGATTTTAAGGGCGTATACCATCGGGACAGCGCCCGCATCGAGCTTTACA
>JAHAAN010000118.1 GCA_018376855.1 Clostridiales bacterium
TGTTTACCATAAAGCGCCTTGTCAACATCAGGAAATGAAAAATCCATCCAATCATCGTTAAATAAGTTTTCTCCAAAAATACTAGGCATCAACATAAGTCATCTCTCCTTCTTAATCTATAAAATCTGTGTCAACCTGTTTCTTTGGAACCGGGATGTTTCAAGAACTCAAAGCCTTTGCTTTTTGTTCCTTTCCTTTGTTCTTGACTATGTTATACACCTATTATTAGCACTCGTCAATAGTGAGTGCTAATAATTTATAAAATGTTTATATTTTCCGAGCAGCTTCAAAGTACTTACCATATGAAACTCCATTATTTTGCAATAAATAACACTCCGAGTGTGCCAGGCCCACAATGTGATGAAATCACACCACCTGCTCTTGTCTCTATAATTTCCTTAAAAATGCCAAGAGAGGCTATGTAATCTCTTACCTCTTCAACTGTCTTAGCATCACATTCCGAATGTGTAATAAATACCCGATCCGGTATTGCGTTTTTCAGGTCCTCTTCCAGATCTTTTGCATAATTCTTTATGACTTTACCGATCTTACCTCTATATTTCCTGCTTGCATCCATTTTACCATCCTTTACAACGATCATGGGATGAAGCGCCAATGCTCCTCCTATAAGCGCAGAAACAGCATTGCATCTGCCACCTCTGTAAAGGTACACAAGTGTATCTACAACAAAGCTTGCTCTAACCTTCGGGATCAATTCATCAATTCCGGCTTTTATCTCCTCACGGGATTTACCATCCGCTGCCATAACTGCCGCCTCAACAACAAGCAGGCCTATTCCTGTGGACAGATTTCTTGAATCTATCACCGTAACTTTATCTTCTGCATCAAGTTCTTCTGCCGCCATTCTGATCACGTTGATTGATGTCGACATCTCACTCGATATGGAGAAGCATATGATCTCCCGGCCTTCATCAATATATGGCCGCATTACATTCATTGCTGTTTCTATAGATGGAGCTGAAGTCTTTGGTGTAGTCTTATTTTTATCAGCCCACTCATACAATGCGTGAATGTCTATCTGCGGTCCGTCCTCCAGTTCTTCATCTCCTTTTACAATATGAAGCGGAATAATATCTATATCGTATCTTTCTAAAACTTCCTGTGACAGATCACATGTACTGTCTGCTACAATCTTTACCTTACTCATAAAATACTTACTCCTTCTTCTGATGTTTTTCAATATAACGCTTTGTAAGCCGTAATATTTCGTTCACAATTTTTGAGCTTTAAAAGGAAACAGCTGATGCTTTCTCCCGCATCAGCCGCGCAATATATTTATCCATCTTATAATATTCATCTTACGCGCGTATGCGCCGCAGCTGCGTTCACCGCAATAGAGTTGTCCACTAAGACCGATACTTCCTTTGCAGTAAGCCCCACAACCTCCGCCGTCATCTGCTTGACGCTGACCTGAAGCTCCTGCGTAACCTGCGGTATTACGCTGTCCTTCATAACCGCGATTTTAATTAACACTGCCAAGCCGTCCGGATCCGCTTTGGTATATACCCTAGCCTCTGTTACGCCCTGAATGTTTTTTGCATGCTTCATAATCAAGGTATTGATGCTCTGCATCGTGATGCAAACGTTCCCGTTCTCTCCTGATTTAATAAACACGCTCTGCGGCACGGCCTTTTTCACGCCTAAGAACATCATACATACGGAAAACAGCACTAAAGCCAGCAGCACCGCTAAAATCGCAATCATGACCGGAACGTTATTTTGGCATTTTTCAAGCAGCTCCGTAACGTCAGAAAGCGAAAAAACTCCGCACACGCACAGCCCCAGCAGAACCAGCAGCGCGCTCAAAAGCAATGATTCAATCACCAACAGAATTCTCTGAAAAGGTCTGATCTTCATCCCGACTTCCTATAAAACGCCCTTGCGGAACGATTCCTTTCTTTAGAAATTCTACGCACGCCGCCTTATTTTAATCTCGGCTGCGGCGCTTCCTTCTCCTGCTTAACGTTAACGCCCTGAACTGCCACATTGACCTCCACCACTCGCAGACCGGTCATGGTTTCCACCGCCTTCTTGACGTTTTCCTGCACCTTTTTCGTTACCTCATGAATAATTGAGCCATATTCCACAATAATATTCAAATCGATCGCCGTTTCTTCTTTTCCAAGTTCGACGGTTACGCCCTTGGTTAAGTTCTTTCTGCCAAGCATTTCAGCAATGCCGCTTGTGATACCGCCGCTCATTCCGGCAACGCCTTCGATTTCCACTGTTGCAATCCCGGCAATGATCGCAATTACGTCATTAGCGTAAGATACAGAACCGTCTTTGCTGTTTTGATCGATATAATTAACCTGATTCTCTTCCATAATAATAAGCACCTCCGCTATAGTATAGAATAATAAATTCTTATTTTATTTTAACAGAAACTGCAAATAATATCAACATATTTTTTATCGCTCTCTCATATATTTATGGCCTATATGAGCCGATTTATGTATGGCTCTCCGCCGGAAGAGCCGTTAGTTGCTTTTAGCCGTAAAGCATCTAAGTAAAATCCTTAAAAACGCCGGCGCTTTAAAGCAGTAAATCTTCACAGTTGATTTCACCTCCTAACACATGCACAAACAAATTCCCAACGCGGCAACCAATAGACCTAAAACTGCAAGCCAAAGCCAAACGGGAATACAGCACAACACCAGGATCACTCCGATGATACACAAAACCACGCCCACTGCTTTGGCCGTTTTGCAATGGTTCAGCATAATACCCATGCCTCCTTTGTATCATACTATACATCAAGCGGCCGCGAGGTTCCCGATCGGACGCACAAAAAAACGGCGTTGCTTCTTAACGCCGTTTTCCTGCTTCACTCATTCTGTTTGATCTGCACGAACAGCCCGTACCCGCTTGAAAGGATATATCTTCCGCGCTGCTCCGTCAAAACATTGCTTACTCCGCTGATCGCAAAGAATTCTTCTCTTGAAAAAGTATAATCAGTCAGCGGATACCGCAAGCCCTCTGTTCGCGAAACTGTTACCGTGTCCGTATAAGGCAGCATAGACACCAAAGCACCATTTTGTTTTGAAAATTCAGCAATATCTCCGCTCAAAAACACACGTTCCCGCTCCGAACAGGCAACCGCGCGCACACCCATGCGGCACGCGTCATAAAGCAGGCGCATATTTTCAAGCAGGTGGTCGCTCCTTCCGCCCAATGCGCCCAATAAAAGAAGCTCGTCCGCACCCGAAGCAATCGCTTCCTTTACGGCCAGCTGCCCGTCCGTATAATCCTTTTGCATAGGATAAGTTTTGGGGATAATCCCCCGCGCTTTAGCTTCGGAAAGTTTTTTTGGAGACACAGAATCCATATCGCCCAGCCACAGATCAGGGGAAATATTTGCATCCAGCAAATACTGCAAGGCTCCATCAGCGCATATGACCGTTTCGCATTCCGACGCGCACTGCACAACGAGCTTTTTTTCAGGCCGATCGCCGTTAAGGCATATAAGCGCTTTCATCCTCTGAGCTCCCGAATCGTGCGGACCGGATCCTCGCTTCTAAACACCGCACTGCCGGCAACAAGAACCGTAGCGCCGGCATTACGCAGTGCCGCTGCGTTTTCCACGGTAACGCCGCCGTCTACCTCCAACTCAACGGAAAGACCGCTGCGTGCGATCCTATTTGCCATCGTGTCGATTTTAGGCAAAACAGCTTGAATAAACTTCTGCCCTCCAAAGCCGGGATTGACCGACATCAGCAAAACCATATCGCAGGCCTCCAGCACATACTCCAGCTGCGCACAGGGCGTAGCCGGATTCAGCACCGCGCCTGCCCGAACTCCGCAGGCTCGAATCTGCTGAAGCGCCCGGTGCAGATGCCGGGTCGCCTCCGCATGAACGGTGATAATGTCCGCTCCGGCAGCCGCAAATTCTTCAACATACCGTTCGGGCTGTTCAATCATAAGATGCACATCCAATGGCAGCTCCGTATGCTTTTTTATAGCGCGGAGCATCTGCGCTCCAAAAGTGATCGCCGGCACAAACATACCGTCCATTACATCGCAATGAATATAATCCGCTCCGTACAACTGCATTTTATGTACAGCATCCCCCATATTTGCAAAATCGGCAGATAAAATACTGGGTGCAATTTTAATCATATCTTTTCCTCCAATTTTCAGCTACAACCTTAAACAGCTTGCCGTAACGCTCATACCGCTCCGGTGAAATTTCAGCGCGCTCAACCGCCCTTTTGACCGCGCAATCAGGCTCGTCCAAATGAGAGCAGCCTCTAAATCTGCATTCGCTCTCATAGACTTCAAACTCATAATATAAAGCTTTAAAACGTTCGGGGCTAAGCGGGATCTGCTGAAGCATCGAAAAACCCGGCGTATCAACGATAAAGCCGCCGTTATGCAAGCTTATCAGCTCACAATGCCGCGTGGTATGCCTGCCCCTTTCCGTTTTTGCGCTAAGCTCTCCGGTTTTTATTACATGATCCGGCGCCAGCGCTTGGATCAAGCTGGACTTCCCCACAGCGCTCTGCCCGGCAACACAGGAAACGCAGCCCGCTAATTCCTCTTTCAGCGCTTCTATCCCCTCGCCCGAAACGGTCGAAAGCCTTCGGAGCCTTACATCCTCAAGCCCTTCATACTGTTTGGAAAGCTCTGCGGCTCGCGCTTCATCCAAATCCGTTTTATTGATGCATACGATCACATGTATGCCCATATTTCTGGCATAGCAAATCAATAAGTCTGCCAATAACAGATCCGGCTGAGGCGAACACGGCGCAAAAACGACCAGCAGCTGATCTATATTCGCTACCGGCGGGCGCAGCAGTTCATTCCTTCTCGGCAGCAGCTCAGCGATCATACCGCTTCCGTCAGCGTCAAAAATCACCCTGCATTCGTCGCCCACCTTCGGGGTAACACCGTCCTTTCGGAACCTGCCTCTGGCCTTTGCATGAACAATCTGCCCATCGTCACAGCAAATATCATATCGATCCGCTATAATTTTATAAACTCTCCCCTGCTGCACACCTTGCCTCCAAACATTCTACGGATTTGCCGTTTGATCCGGAATGGCTCCGGAAGTGTCTGTCGGATCCGGCGGCAGAGTGCTTCCGGGAAGCACATCGGGCGGATGCTCCGGCGAGACCTTATTGCCGGCTTTATCGTAAAAATCCATATACAGAACCGCGTACAGCTCATCATTCAAATAAACGTAATAAGCGCGAGCCTCCTTGCTGTAGCTGGTGCCTGTTATCACAAAATCCCAAGCTGCCGCCCCTGCTTTTAAAACCCGCTCGTCAAAATCGATCAGCTGCTGGTTAGAATCATAAAACTGGATCTTCAAAGAAGCCTCCTGCTCAACGGAGGGCACGGGCACTGTAACCGTTCCCGTATACTGTTCCTGCAAGCCAACGCTTACATAGATTTCAATCTCCACAACTTCATCCTTGCGATACGATTCTCCCGCCGCGGGCGTTTGCCTAAACACCTTTCCGGCCTCCTGCTCAGCGCTGAATTCACGTTTAATAGAAGAAACTGAAAAACCTTCCTCACGCAGCTTTGCGCGCGCAGCTGCTTCATCCATACCCACAACATTGGGAACACGCTTAGTGCTGCTCCCCGCCTTTGCCACTGTAAGAATAATTTTAGTATTCTGATCTACCGTCTGCGCTTCCGTCGGCTCCTGCCGGAACACAAAGCCATCCGCATAGGCCGAATTTTCCTCATAATTCACCTGCAGATTATCAAAATTATACGTTCCGCTTCCCTCATTAAAGGCAAGGCGAATGGCTTCCTTTGCCTCCTCCTCCGTCCTGCTGCACACATTAGGCATCAAAATTCCCAACGGCCCGTTGCTAACGATCAGCTTCACGGGATAACGGATTTCAATTTCGGTTCCGGGAGCCAGCTCTGAATCATCCTCTCCCGAAAGCTGCCGCATTACCTGACCCTTGGGAACCGTTTCATCCGTTACATAAACCGGACTCATAACGCGCAGATTCCGCTCGATCAGTTCCTTTGCCGCATCCTCATACATTTTTCCCACAACATTAGGCATAAGTGTTTTTCCGGATGTAATGATCGGAGGATCTCCGGG
>JAHAAN010000119.1 GCA_018376855.1 Clostridiales bacterium
GAGCCGCTTACCGTCCACTGTGCGGTTGGCGTTCGCTGATCTCCCATTTCAAGCGGAAAACGATACTGGCGTTCCGCCGTGCAGAAGTGCGAGCTGGTCGCACACACCGCTCTGCGAGCCGCGCCGCTTTCTATCATATTGGCTCCAACCAGCAGGCTCAGCGCCATCGTCGAACACGCGCCGTAAACGCCGATATAGCCGCCTTCAAAATCCTTCACGGCAAAGGACGCGCTGATGATCTGGTTCAGCAGATCTCCTCCGATCACCAAATCAATATCCTTCAAGGTTAATCCCGCTTTGCGGACGGCGCCCTCCATAGCCGTGCGAAACATCTTGCGCTCCGCCTTTTCAAAGGATTCCTCCCCAAACAGATCGTCCTGCACGGTCGCGTCAAACTCCTCGCCGAGAGGACCCTCGCTTTCCTTCTTTCCCGCTATTGCATATCCGGCTATATAACGAATATCCTTACAAAAAGCAATACTCTGTATTCCCATTTTTTGCCCCATATCGAGCCTCCTGTATTTTTCTTTTAAACTAAAGGCTATCTCCAGCCAAATATGCCGATCAAATAATAGATAAGCCCCGCCAACACCGAGCTTGAGATGCCGTACACCAGCACAGGGCCTGCGATCGTAAACATCTTGCTGCCGATCCCCATTACATAGCCTTCTTTTTTAAATTCAATAGCCGACGCTACAATGCCGTTGGCAAAACCTGTGATCGGCACGACGCTTCCCGCTCCGGCATATTTTCCAATATTATCATAAATCCCGATTCCGGTAAGCGTAGCGCCCAGAAACACCATAATAATTGAAGTAAACGAAAGCGCCGCGTCCTGCGGAACCTCGCAGAAGCGCACCATGCATTCGTAAAGCGCTTGTCCGATGCAGCAGATCAAGCCGCCTGTCCAAAAGGCGCGAAGCATATCAAGCGCAATCGGGCTTTTCGGCGACTTTTTTTCTATATAATCAATATATTCCTGTTGCTGCGGCGTTTTTTGCTGTTTTCCCATTATCCTCATTCCTCTCCGTGTTCATATTATCAAACGCTCCCGCTCGGTTTTCATTTTCTCCGGGACAGCGCAAAAATAGCAAATTATTCTGAAATTGTTTGCAGCGTTTCATTTGTTTGCAAATCTTCCCTTCATAACATTTCATAAATTAATATGCTCAGGTCAAAAGAAAATAAACGAAGGTTCTTTTAAATTTTACGCTATTGTATCGAAACAAAACCGAAAAAAGCAAGATTGTGCAAAAAGATAGCAATTATATGCGTTGTTATCCCTAAATATATTCGGTATAATATAAAATACAGAAAATAAAAGAAGGGCATGGTAAAAAACATGAAAAAATTTCTTACAATCTCGTTTTGCGTGCTTTTATGCGGAACGTTCTTTTTCACGGGCTGCCGAACCGAGTCCGCCGATCAATCCGCTCCGCCGACAGAAACGCCGACAACTCCGCCAACGGAACCGCCGACAGAGCCGGAAGAGGACTGCGACATCCTTCTGTCCGTTTTTTGGCCGCCTATGGAGGGGTTTACGACCGAAAAACAATTTGATTACTTGGCCCAGGCCGATATAGACCTATTGGAATACGGCACCGACCCGATCTTCACAGCGCCGGAAACCATTGAAGCGGTTCTGCGTCTTGCCACGGAAAAGGGCCTAAAGATCACGGTAGCCGATCAGGATTTTGTAAACTGGGAGAAAAAAACAGACGATGAGATCCGGGAGCTGGTTCGCCGCTATAAGGATTACGAATGCGTCGCCGGTTATTTCATTCAGGACGAACCGGGAAATGCAAACCCGTTAGGCCGCGTTGCGCGCATTATGTCAGAAGAGGATCCGGGCTGCATCGTACAAATGAACATGCTCCCGATGGGTGCTCTTGCCGACGCCCGCGGCCATGCGGAGGATTGGATCAATGCCGCCGGGCGTGAAAACCTTCAATATTTATCCTACGATCACTACCCTTTTGCGCTTCAGGCAGGCTCCGTTCCTCAGATGTTCGCCAATATGGATTTAGTGCGCGAAACCGGTTTGAAATACGACGTAAAAACCGCGCTTTACATTCAATCTATCGGTGTTGTGAATGGATTTCGCCGCCCCACCGTGGCGGAAACCCGCTACCATACCTCTGCGGCGCTGGCCTACGGCTTTAAAAACCTGAAATACTTCACATGGATCACCCCTGTCAACCGCAGCGAGGACTTCACTACCGCAATTATTCGCCCGGACGGCGAAAAATCCGACACCTATGACGGCATTGCCGCCATTAACAAAAACATCAAAAAGGTCAGCAAGGTGTTGGGGCGTTTGGACGCTGTAGAGATCTATCACAGCGGGCGAAGGGATCAAAGCACAGAAATGCTGAAAAACTGGTACATAAACGCTGAATCCGAAGGAGACTTCATGGTTTCACTGATGGTGGACAAATATAACGGCCGCAATTATTTAATGATTGTAAACAAAAATTTCCAAAATTCGGCCGAGCTCACCTTCAGCCTAAACGGGATTGACTCCCTGCGCGACATCACCGAGGGCGCCGAAAACGGCATATCCGTGGCAATTGAAAACGGAAAATTCTCCGCCTCGTTTGAAGCAGGCGCTTTCCGCCTCTACGAGCTTTCGGAAGGTGCGGATCTTCAGAAGAAGGAATCCGTTCCGACAGGCACAAATCTGGCAAAAAACCGCCCGGTATACGCCTCTTCTTCCGTGGGCAGCGACGGATATTACGCTTATCAGGCTGTAAACGGCCAACGGTTCTCCACCGAAAAAAACGCAGGCTGGAAAATGTCCGAGAGCAATAAAGCGGCAGGCTATTTAACAATCGACCTGCAGGCTGTGCGGGAATTTAACCGGATCGATCTTTACCCTGCCGGAACAGACTGCGCATACGGCGCTTTATTCCCGTCTTCCTTCTCCGTTTCTGTTTCAACAGACGGCGTTGCTTACACAAAAATCCTTTCGGAAGACAATTATTCCCTGCTTCCCGAAAAGGTTCCGTCTTTCTCTTTTGAAAAAGTCAGCGGACGCTATGTACGGATTGATATTGAAAAAGGATTGGTCATAGACGAGCAAAATATTGCAGAGCTTGGCGAAGTTGAAATTTATTTGGACGACGGCTCCGTTCCCTCTGCCGAAAACGGAAAGACCGTTCCGGAACTAAGCGGCAAAAACTGCGCTTTGCAAAAGGCCTTTCTTGTCTCCTCCACAACGCCTTCGGTATATGAGCAATGGGGATGGAAATCCTCCCATCTCAACGACGGCATTACGGAGCAGACCTCATCTCATTCCGGCTGGACCAGCCAACCGGGGCTTTATAAAAAGCATCCTGAACGGGGCGAATGGGCCACGATCTTATTAGGAAAAGAATATCAAATCAACGAAGTTATTCTATATCCGTGCAACAATGCCACTTACTTCCCGAAGGAATTCACCGTGGAGGTCTCTTCAGACGGCGCATCATGGACGGAAGTAGGCAGACACACGGAAACGCAGAATCTCGGAATGACGCCGCGGACAGTACGCTTCGACACCGTTGCGGCCAAATTTGTTAAAGTAACCGCAACGCAAATGCGTACCAGCGGAGCGGATGGATATATGTTCCAAGTAGCCGAGATCGAAGTAAACCGCGCCGATATTTCTTAACAAAGCCATTTCATTATTTCCCTTTCCCTTTTTAAAAAGCCGCCGCAAGGATCCTTGCAGCGGCTTTTATCATTACGAAAACAGCAGGTTTTGCACTTCCCGCCTCATTTTAATCTGCACCGAAGCTTCTTGAGCACTCTGCTTTCGATTCGGGACACCTGCACTTGAGATAGGCCGAGCTCCTGCGCAATCTTTGACTGTGTGCAGCTTTTAAAATAGCGCAGCACGATGATCTGCCGTTCCTGCTGCTGAAGCTGGGAAATGCACTCCCTGAGCATGATCTTCTCTGTCAGATCCATCGTTTCCTTCGCCGCCACATGGCTCAGCAGAGAATCTCCGGAGGCATCCTCCTGCCCGCTGCTGTACGGCTGTTCCAAGGAGATCGGCACACACGACGCCTCCATCGCCTCCAAAAGCTCCGACAACTCGCACCCAAGCTCCTGAGCGATTTCCTGCACGCTCGGCTCTCTGCCTAACTGAATACTCAGCTTCTGCGACGCCTGCCGGGCCTTAACGTTCAATTCCTTTAGGGATCTTGACACACGAAGCACGCCTTCGTCACGCATATAGCGCCGCAGCTCTCCTAATATCAACGGCACGGCATAGGTAGAAAAACGCACTGCGTATGACGCATCGTATCCGTTGATCGCTTTCATCAGCCCGATATACCCAATCTGGATCAGATCGTCGTATTCTACCCCCTTGCCAATGAAACGCCTAACCAGCGATTTAACGAGCGGCAAATTTTCTTTAACCAAAGTCTCCCGAGCTTCCTTATCCCCGCTCTGGGCATGAAGAATCAAAGCGCTTATATGCTCATGCGAATAAACTTCCGCATTCATGCAGCATCACCCTTACGTTTATGTATCTGCTTCTTCATCACCAGTCTGGTTCCCTCGCCCGGACTTGACTTCACCTCCAAGCTATCCATAAAGCTTTCCATGATTGAAAATCCCATGCCGGCCCGTTCCTCCTCCGGTGCGGCTGTATAAAACGGTTCCCGAGCGGCCGCAACATCGGCAATTCCCTGCCCGAAATCCTCAATCATAACGGTAAGCACATCTCCGCGAATATTCGCCTCCATCACGACCTTGCCGTTATGATATCTATATCCGTGTACAATGGCATTTGTAACGCCCTCGCTAACCGCTGTTTTTATATCCGCCAACTCCTCCAAACTCGGCTCCATTTGCGCCGCAAAGGCCGAAATCGCCATGCGCGCCAAGCTTTCGTTGATCGACTGTCCGTCAAATTCCAGTCTCATCGCATTCATATTCGTCCATCCTTTCACTGTGCGGAATCCCCGCTTATCTCATTCATGCGCTCTTTTTCATAATCTGATACAGCCCGCTCATTGCCAAAAGCTTGTCCACTGCCGGCTGCGCGCCGCGCAGCTCCACCGAACAGCCTCTGTTTTTAAGCATTTTATATCTTCCAAGCAGCAAACCGATGCCGGAGCTGTCCATAAAAGATACCTCGGAAAGTTCAAATACAACTCTCATCTCCCGGCATACCAAGAGCGCCTCCTCTAAATCAGCTCGAAGTTGCTGCGTTCCATGATGATCCAAATCTCCTCTCAGGGCTATGATAAATTCTTCTTTTTTCTGTTTTACAGCTATGTCTTGCTTCACGCTCATCCCTCCTTCTCAACCAATATTTACACATTTACCTTTTATTTCCTTTCGCGAGATTTGGCTTATTTTTTCTATTTTTATCCGTTTTTCTCCTAATGTACGCTTTTACATAAATTTCCGGAAAAATATTGTTCTTTTAAAAAGATTTAGCTTTACAAATGCATATAAAAATGCTACTATATATAAAAATCAACAATGTTAGAGGTGCGGGCACTAAAAGTATAACGGCAGAGAGCGCACAGCTCTGTGAAGCCGCTTGAAAGGAGTTTCCGCCGAAAGCTTGCGTCTTGTGCGGGCAAAGGCTTGGTTGTGCAGTTAAAAGCTGCCTGACTGTCATTCTTTATGAATGGAGCGCTAACGAATACCCGAAAACGGTACAACGCAGCGCGGCTTCACATAGGCTTCGCTGCTTTTATTTTAAGGAGGATCTACATATGAAAACTTACAAAATCGGCATTATCGGAGCTACCGGCATGGTAGGCCAACGTTTTATTACTCTTCTTGCGAACCATCCGTGGTTCAAAATTGAAATTTTAGCTGCCAGCGCACGTTCTGCCGGAAAACCTTACAGCGAAGCGGTTGGGCATAAATGGTGTATGCAGCAGGAAATTCCGGCAATCGTTGCTTCCATGATCGTAATGGATGCGCTTGCCGATAAAGAAAAAATTGCTGCCGCAGTAGATTTCGTATTCTGCGCAGTCGACATGAAAAAAGACGAGATCAAGGCGCTGGAAGAAGAGCTGGGAACTGAATGCCGATCATGCCGCTGTGATTCCTGCACAGCGCAAACGTTTAGGCACCAAAAGAGGGTTTATTTCCGTTAAATCCAACTGCTCGCTGCAGAGCTATGTTCCGGCTCTGTATCCCTTAAACGCTTTCGGCGTAAAAAAAGTTCTCGTTACTACTTACCAAGCAATCTCCGGAGCCGGCAAGACCTTTGAAACATGGCCTGAAATGCTTGATAACTTAATTCCGTATATCGGCGGCGAGGAAGAAAAAAGCGAACAGGAACCGCTCAAAATCTGGGGAAAGGTCGAAGGCGACCGCATTGTAAACGCTGTCTCCCCCGCCTTTACCGCGCAATGCCTGCGCGTTCCGGTTTCCGACGGTCATACTGCCGCTGTCTTTGCGTCGTTTGAAAAGAAGCCTTCCAAGGAAGAGATCATCAATATTTGGAACAGCTTTTCCGGCCGGGCACAGCAGCTGAATCTTCCCAGCGCGCCAAAGCAATTCTTAAACTATTTTAACGAAAATGACCGGCCGCAGATCAAAACCGAAAGAAATCTTGAAAACGGCATGGCCATTTCTATCGGACGCTTGCGTGAGGACACGCAATATGATTATAAATTCGTATGCATGTCTCACAACACGCTGCGCGGCGCCGCCGGCGGCGCCGTACTAATGGCCGAGCTTCTTTGCGCCGAAGGCTACATGGACTAATTCTGATAAAAAGGAATGGTGCTTTATGAAAAAAAATACCCTATTTACAGGCTCTGCCGTTGCGATCATTACTCCTTTTACAAAATCCGGCGTGGATTTTGACGCTTTCGGAAAGCTAATAGAATATCAAATCGCAAACGGAACACAGGCTATCATTGTGTGCGGAACTACCGGCGAACCCACGACCATGACCAAAGATGAAAAGGCTGCCGTTATTCAATACTGCATAGAAAAAACGGCGCACCGAATTCCCGTGATCGTCGGGGCCGGCAGCAATAATACCGCCGACGCCGTATCCAATGCGATACAAGCCCATCAATTCGGAGCCGACGCGCTTTTAGTCGTAACGCCGTATTACAATAAATGCACCGTAAAAGGGCTGGT
>JAHAAN010000120.1 GCA_018376855.1 Clostridiales bacterium
AAATACGGTATTCTCTCTGTTACAACTCTCACTCCGTTTTTTAGTGTAATATTTTGCACCATTACAATAAAACCGTCCTTTCACTGCAGCAAGCGCAGCTATTTGTTTTTATTATATTATAATGATGCCTTTTTATGCAAGCTTAATCTCTGCAGCTATCATTACATGCGTTCGATTAGCTCACTGATCGTTTCAAATCGGTAGCCCTTTTCAACGCATTCGGGCAAAACGGTTTTTAATGCAGTAAGCGTATCTGCCGTGGGATGCATCAAAATAAAACTGCCCGGCTGCAAATTATCCATAATTCTGCGCTTAATCTTAGCGGAGTCCTTATCGCGCCAGTCAATCGTATCAATGCTCCACATAATCGTTCTATATCCAAGCTGTGCCGCCGATTTAAGCGTGCTTTCATTAAAATCTCCCGCGGGCGGCGCATATACTTTAGATTTATTTCCAGTAATTTCGCTGATAATCGCATCTGTTTTTTCTATTTCACTGTAAATTGTCTCCGCACTGTTTTTAGAAGGCAGCTTATGGTTATATCCATGATTCCCCAGTTCATGCCCTTTTTCCACAATTTTTGTTACTAAATCCGGATTATCCTTTGCCCATATTCCACCTAAAAAGAATGTCGCTTTTACATGATACTGCTCAAACAATTCCAAATATGGTTCAATATACTCTGTGCCCCAATAGACATTTACCATCAATCCGACTACCGGTTCCGTCGTTTCTGCTTTATAAATGGCTGTCTGATTTCCCGTAAACACTTGAACTGCACCGTTTCCGCCTAAAGAAAACACCGCAAGTAAAAGTAAGACCGTAAAAAGCGCTAAATTGATTGTAACAAATTCCCTGGTATTCTCCCGCATAACCGCATCCTCCTTTAACAGTAAAAATATATGCTGGGTGCCTGCGAATATACCATGCCGAATTTTATATTTTCAGATACAAAAAAGCGGACGAAAACCGCTTTCATCCGCTTTGTCTTTATTGCTCTGCTACAGAATCAACCTTCGCTTTTCTTATTAGGAAGCAGATCTTTCCGTGAAAGATTGATACGACCCTTATCGTCGATCTCAACAACCTTGACCATAATCTGATCGCCGATGTTAACTACATCCTCCACCTTTTCCACGCGCTCATGCGCAAGCTTGGAGATATGAACCATTCCGTCCTTACCCGGCAACAGCTCCACAAATGCACCGAAGGGCATAATGCGCACAACCGTTCCCAAGTATACCTCGCCCACTTCAATATCTTTTGCAATGGCGTCAATCATTTTCTTCGCCTTTGCTCCGGATTCCTGATCTGAGCTATAGATTACCACGCGGCCGTCATCCTCAATGTCAATCTTTACACCGGTTTCATCAATAATCTTATTGATCATTTTTCCGCCGGGCCCGATGACCTCACGAATTTTATCCACATTGATATGGAATACGATCGTCTTAGGCGCATACTTGGAAAGCTCGGAACGCGGCTTGTCCAACACAGCGAGCATTTTATTTAAAATAAACATACGCGCATCGTGAGCCTGCGCGAGAGCCCGTTTCAGAATAGGCTCGTCGATTCCCTTGATCTTAATATCCATCTGAATAGCAGTAATACCCTTTGCTGTTCCGGCAACCTTAAAATCCATATCTCCAAGGAAATCTTCTAATCCCTGAATATCCGTCAACACAGCAACTTTATCGCTTTCCGTATCCTTAATCAGTCCCATTGCCGCGCCTGCAACAGGAGCCTTGATCGGAACGCCTGCATCCATCAGCGAAAGTGTGGAGCCGCAAACACTGGCCATTGAAGTGGATCCATTAGAAGAAACCGCCTCCGAAACCAAGCGAATAGCATACGGAAACTCCTCTACCGAAGGAATCATCGGCTCCAACGCGCGTTCGGCTAACGCACCGTGACCGATCTCACGGCGCCCCGGACTTCTCATAGGCTTCGCTTCACCTGTACTGTACGGCGGCATATTATAATGATGCATATAACGCTTCAATTCTGTGTCGTCAATACCGTCAAGCTCCTGAGCATCGCCGATCGGACCAAGCGTTGTCATCGTAATAACCTGAGTTTGCCCTCTGGTAAAAACCGCAGAACCATGAGGCCGTGCAAACATATGAACATCACACCAAATCGGCCGAATGTCAAACAATCCGCGGCCGTCCGGACGTACACCATGGTCTAAAATCTTTCGGCGCATAGTTTCCTTTTTGATTACATACAAAGCATCATTAATTTCACGCTGCATTTCCGGAAAAATTTCAGCAAAATGTGCCTGCACATCTTCTTCCACCTGATTTTCACGATCCTCGCGGGCATGCCTGTCAAACTCCTCCATAACCCACTGAATCTTTTCAGTCGCATATTCTCTCACTGCCGCTTGAACCTCATCCGGCACCTTATAAACTTCGATCTGCTTTTTCTCCTTGCCGATCTCAGCAACGATTTCTTCCTGAAAAGCAACTAATTTTTTAATTTCTTCATGTGCGATCATAATTGCTTCCAGCATTTCGTCTTCTGTAACCTCATTCGCGCCGGCTTCAACCATCATGATCGCGTCTTTTGTCCCCGAAACGGTCAAATGCAGCTTGCTTTTTTCTCTCTGTTCCGAATCCGGATTAATAACAAAAGCTCCGTCAATCAAACCTACCGTAACGCTGCCCGTCGGCCCCGCAAAAGGAATATCAGAAATTGAAAGCGCAACAGAAGAACCGATCATTGCATAAATATCCGGCGGCACATTTGTATCGACCGACATTGCTGTAGCAACCACCTGAACATCATTATAAAATCCTTTAGGAAACAGCGGTCTGATCGGCCGGTCGATCAAACGCGAGGTGAGGATCGCTTTTTCTGAAGGCCTTCCCTCTCTGCGAATAAAACCGCCCGGAATTTTCCCTACGGAATATTGTTTTTCCTCAAACTCCACGTTAAGCGGGAAAAAATCGATTCCCTCCCGCGGCTGCTTTGCCATCGTTACATTTACCATAACCGCCGTTTCATCACAGCGCACAATACAGGAACCGTTTGCCTGTTCCGCATACTTACCGGTTTCTATCGACAGCTTTCTGCCGGCAAATTCTGTTTCGAATACTCTTACCATTTTTATCCTCTTTTCCAACATCTATTTAAAAATACACAAACTAAACTTTGCGATTTTGAAAAACGGGAAAAGCGGACTACCCTGCAAGGATACTCCGCTTTGCGATCATCTTCTGAGACCAAGCTTCTCAACGATAGCTCTGTATCTTTCGATATCTACGCTCTTAAGATAATTGAGCAGGCCTCTGCGCTGACCAACCATCATCAGCATTCCTCGTCTGGAATGGTGATCCTTTTTATGCACCTTCAAATGCTCGGTAAGATGATTGATTCGATTGCTCAGCAAAGCAATCTGCACCTCGGGAGAACCTGTGTCGCCTTCATGAAGACCGAACTCAGCGATAATTTCCGCCTTTGTCTTTTCCATGACGCACCTCCTTATAAATATTTGTCTCCAACCGCCAAAATCCGAGATAGCCGTCAGGAGCTTCGCACCTCTCAGTAAATGGCTACAGAAACAAGCATATTATAGCATAACACATTTCGTTTGTAAATTATTATTTGTAAATTATTTCAACTCCTGCGAAAATCGCCTGTCCTCTTAGGTACAGTACAGTATTCTTTTCATTGCCTAAATCGTTTTTCACGCTTACACCGCCGAACACCCCTAAGCAAGCGCTTTTATATACACGCCATTGCTGCGGAACGTAAATCTCTATCCCGCCAAATACCGCAGTAACATCCAAATAAAGCCCTTCCGGACTAACCTCAATTCCTGTCAAATCTAGTTCGGCACCGCCAAACACAGCAACAGCAGTTCCGCTGCTGTAATTAAATCCGTCGTACCGTTCCTTTCGTCCGCTGAAAACAGCACTTATCTCAAAATGCGTTCCATCTTCCTTGTTTGAAATATTTTTATGCCACGCAGGACGCTTCCCTCGGTTCCCTACAAGAAGATTTAAACCGATCAAAATAAAAATAAGCGCCGCTAAATACGAAAAATTGCAGTACACCTTTAAGCTCGGAATATTATCAGCCAATATTAAGAAAATCCCAACCAAAAAAAGACCGACGTTTAAAAAATTGATTCTCCTGTTTCCGATAAGATCGCTCAGCGCAAAGATGGCCAACAAACCATACCAAAAATTCAGCACAAATCCCACGTTAACATTACTTAAAACGATCAATACGCCGATCAGAATAAAAATCAAAGCCCAAACAATCTTTCCTCTCATGCTCCCGCCCCTTTTATAAAATATCCGTTTCCTTCAAAGAGCTTACATACGCTCTTGCTACTGCAGCATCCTGCGCAAGCTGCATACTCAAAGCCTTCATATCCGAAAACTTTTTCTCCGGCCGCAGCCAATGCACAAAACGCAAACTTATTTCTTTTGCGTACAGCTCTCCATCAAAATTCAGCAAAAAACTTTCTACCGTTTGTTCCCCATGCAACGCAACGGTAGGCCTCACGCCGATATTGGTAATTGCGCAGTATTTCTTTCCTTCGCTATCTGCAATTGTAACATAAACGCCCTGTCCAGGCAATATCTTTTGCAGATCCGCCGCTAAATTCGCAGTCGGGAATCCGATTGTTCTGCCAATCCTCCGCCCGCCTTCCACCGTTCCCGAAATACCGTAATAATACCCAAGCATCTCATTGGCTTTCATTATATGCCCTGATTGCAGCGCTTCCCGAATGCGCGTGCTGCTGATAGGCTGTTGTTCATAGCCTACAGACGGCTCTATGAAAACCTTGTATCCATACTTTGCAGCCATTGAAACAATCAATTTCGGCGTACCGCTGCCTTTAGCCCCAAAGGTATGATTTGCGCCTACAATAATTGCAGCAGGATCATAATTCCTGCATAAAAAATCAATATACTGCTGCGCAGGCATTGCGGCAAAAACTTCATCAAACAAAATTTCCTCTACGCAAACACCTTGCTTTTCTAATAAAACTCTTCGTTCCTTTGGAAGCGTAAGCAGCTTTACCTTTTTTCCTAAAACCAGTGCAGGATGCGGTGAAAAAGTAATCACTGTAGGAATCGCAAAAAGCTCGTTTTGAAGCTCTTTGCCCTTTCGCAGCAGCGCTTGATGTCCGCGATGAACTCCGTCAAATGTACCAAGTATCAAAATACGTTTCATATAGCTTTCCTCATTTATTATGTATCTCGCAGCATACAGCAGGTTTTCAGTTCCACCCCGTTAAACTCCGCCATAGCGCAGAATTCATCCCCTGCATAGACGCGCACCTTCTGCCCCTTCGTCAAATCAACGGAAACAAATTGCCCAATCGGAACCGGCCTTCCGTGAAAAAACGGCTCAATATACTCCGGCAAAACATCCGCGCGCGCAAACCTCATTACCGCACTATCCATTGGCTGAAGAAACGACCAATTTTCCGCATCCTTCATCACACGAATTTTATCTATTGTAAACGTTTTATCAAGATTAAAGTCCGCACATGCAGTCCTTAGCAGGGCTGCCATATGCCCGCAAGTTCCAAGCGCAGCGGCAATATCTGCGCACAGCACGCGAATATATGTGCCCTTAGAGCAGCAAATACGCAGCAAAAAAACATTCGAAGCTTTTTGCTTTAAAATTTCCATACTGTAAATGGTTATCTTTCGGGGAGGACGTTCCAATACAATGCCTTCGCGCGCATACTCGTAAAGCTTTTTGCCGTTTTTCTTAATTGCGGAATACATAGGCGGAATTTGCTCAATCTCTCCTAAAAACCGAGGTAACACCGCCTGCAATTCATCCTGCGTTACGATGCGCGGGTTTTGTTCTGTTACTTTTCCTGTAGCATCCTGTGTATCAGTAGCCTGCCCAAAAACGATTTCCGCTTCATATATCTTATCTTTATCCATGATATAATCCGAAAGTCTTGTTGCTTTTCCCACACTAAATCTGTGCTATCTTTTTCACGAAGTGCTCCAACTGG
>JAHAAN010000121.1 GCA_018376855.1 Clostridiales bacterium
CTTTACGGCCGCCGCGATTGCCGACGGCACGCTGATTTCGCGCCTGCTGCCTATGCTGGCGCGGCCGTAAAGGAGGAGACAGCATGAGGATCAAAGCTAAAGTTGCCTATGACGGAACCGCATACGGCGGCTGGCAGGTTCAAAAAAACGCCAACACCGTGCAGGCAGAAATGGAACGCGCTTACGAGCGTATCACAGGCATTCACACGCACATTCAATGCGCTGGGCGCACAGACGCAGGCGTACACGCCCTGGGGCAAACCGTGCATTTCGACATTGAAACCACGATCCCCCCGCACAAGCTGCCTTTTGTCTTCAACACCCTTCTTCCGCACGATATCCGTATGCTGGACGCATGCGAAACCGCTCCCGATTTTCACGCCTGTTACTGCGCCGCCGGCAAATGCTATGAATACAACATTTGGAACGCTCCGCATGAAAACCCGCTTCTGTGCCGAACTTCTATGCACGTTCCCGTACCCTTACAAGAGGAAAGTATGCGCGCCGTCGCCGCGGTACTGACAGGCAAGCACGATTTTGCCGCTTTCTGCGCCGCAGGCGCGCAGGTAAAAACCACCGTCCGCACCGTAACTTCTATTGAAATTCGCCGCTGCGAAAGCCTTATCACGCTCTCCGTATGCGGAACGGGCTTTTTATACAACATGGTTCGCATTATTGCCGGCACTCTGATCCTTGCCGGCGAAGGAAAATATACGCCCGAACAGGCCGAACAAGCGCTCAACACCCGATTGAGAAAACATGCCGGCTTTACCGCCGAACCCAATGGGCTTATTTTAAAGGAGGTTTATTATGAGTGATTATGTAACCCGCGCAACCGAATTATTTTTACAGGGATATAACTGCTGCCAATCCGTTGCGGGAGCTTTTGCAGCCGAAATGGGCATGGAGCTTGATACCGTGCTTCGCCTGTCCAGCTCGTTCGGGGGCGGCTTTGCGCGCACGCGCAGCCTCTGCGGAACGATCTCCGGCATGGGAATGGTTTTGGGCATTTGCTTTGGCGGCGCCGAACCGAATGACCGCGGCGCGCAGTACAAGCTTGTACGCGAGCTGACGGACCGATTTACGGAAAAATACGGAACTCTCGTCTGCGGCGAGCTGTTAAAAAACGTGCCGAACCTCACCAGCGATCCTATGCCGGACGGCAGAACCCCCGAATATTATAAAGCCCGCCCCTGCCTGCGCTTCGTGCAGGAGGCCGCGCTGCTGACGGAAGAAAGACTGCGCCAAGGCGGAAAGCTTCAATAGAAATAACCCAACGGCGCCAAAACAGCTCCATCATGCACTTATCCGCCTAACAAATGCCGCTTCCTTATAAAACCGCCATCGTATCATATTTATCTATATAAAAAAGTCGTAAGCGTTTGACGCACGCGCCCTTTTTTGCGGCTACTATATCGCGGTCGCTTTTCTCTTCCACCGTATCTTCCCCAAACACGAAACATGCTTTATTCTCGCTGCGACAACTCGGAAAACCGTGAAATAACTTAGGTGCAACACTTTCATGAAATCAGAAATCAAACCGCTTATTTTATTTTGCCGTGTTCTTTTTCATATTCTTCGATATACTGAATGATGATCGCTTCTAATTCCTTATTGGCAGAGCGTAAATTGCATTTTGCAACATGATGAAATTTGCGTAATAGCTCGGACTCTACTCGCAGCGTAAACTTGGTTTGCTCTTGTTTCAAAAATATCCCTCCTTTTAACAACTAATACTATATTGCTAAAAAACGCAATTTGACAATTATTTAATGTCAAATTTCCTTGGTATTTTATCATATAATAAATGTCAAACAGGAAGATGAGTTTATGTATAAAAATAAAACAATAAACGGCAACAATAATCTTTGCGGCCGGAAAATAAAAAACTTAAGAAAAAATCTCCCGCAAAAACCTCTCAGCGAAAATTAGCTGAAATGCTTCAAAAAGTAGGATTAAATATAGATAAAAATGCAATACAGAGAATCGAAAGCGGGCAGCGTTTTGTAACAGATATAGAATTAAAGGCCATTGCGGAAGTATTAGGCGTGAGTTATCAGGAATTGCTGGATAACTAACGCGGTATGCTTTTGAAAAACCGAAAATTATACCTCTCTTACTATTCTGCTGCATATTACGAAAGAAACAAACGCCGCTTAAAGTCAACCGCTAATGTACCTCTCCCCATACATAACAAAAAACTGCTGATTTCCCAGCAGTTTTTATCATCCAATTAAAACATTCATTTAAAAAACCTTCCTAACAACCTTTTTAAAATGATAAAAACCATTAGCCCTCCCGCTTTTGTTGTCATTCATCAGGTTTTGTGATATAGTATGCTTCGCTGCATAGATTGCAGCAAAGGAGAATGCTCATGAAACAAAAAGATTTTTCTCTAACGGCACGGGCGTGCTATGTTGGCTACATAACGCAGGCCATTGTAAACAACTATATACCTTTGCTGTTTTTAACCTTTGAACAGCAATACGGCCTTTCACTGGATACCATTGCGCTGCTGATCTCCTGCAATTTTGCAACACAGCTGGCAGTCGATCTGCTAAGCATCCGCCTGATGGAAAAGATCAGCTGCCGAACCGCTATTGTCGGCGCGCACATTCTGGCAGGAAGCGGATTGATTCTGCTGGGCGTACTTCCGCAGCTAATGGCAAACAAATTTGCCGCATTGCTGATCGCAGTGATCGTATGCGCCGTAGGCGGCGGACTCTTAGAGGTATTAGTCAGCCCTATCATCGAAGCGTGCCCGTTTGAACGCAAGGCGTCCGCAATGAGCCTGCTGCACTCCTTTTATTGCTGGGGCAGTGTTTTGGTTATCTTGCTTTCCACAGGCTTTTTCGCATGGTTCGGCGTTGCCGCATGGCCATATATAGCTTGCATTTGGGCCATCATTCCTCTTGCAAACGCCGCTGTCTTTACACAAGCTCCTTTAGCGCCGCTTCAAAGCGAGGGAACGGGGACGCCTCTGCGTGCTCTGCTAAGGGATAAACGCGTATGGCTGCTGGCGCTTTTAATGCTCTGCGCCGGAGCAGCAGAGCTTTGCGTAAGTCAATGGGCTTCGGCGTTTACCGAATCCGGCCTGCACGTTTCCAAAGCAACGGGAGATCTGCTGGGGCCGTGCCTGTTTGCCGCCATCATGGGAATTGCCCGCGTTATCTACGCCCGTTTCAGCGACCGGCTTCCGTTAAAAAAATCTATTTTCGGCAGCAGCCTGCTATGCTGCCTGAGCTATCTGCTCATTTCGCTGTCGCCATGGCCATGGCTGTCCCTTGCAGGATGCGCGCTATGCGGCTTCTCCTGCGGCATTCTCTGGCCTGGAACCATCAGCTTGGCCGCAGGTTATTTCCCGGAAAGCGGAACCTCTCTCTTTGCGCTTCTTGCGCTGTTCGGAGACTGCGGCTGCGCCGCAGGCCCCGCGCTGATCGGCATTGCGGCAAGCGCTGCCGGCGGCTCGCTGCAGTCCGGCTTATTATGCGGCCTTCTCTTCCCTGTACTTCTGCTGCTGGGCATTCTGCCGCTGCTCCGGAAAAAGACCGCCAAATAAAAATTTAAGCGTATTAAGAAATCAGTTTTTGCATATCCGCAATAACAAAAACAAGGAAAGCTTACAGCCTTCCCTGTTTTTCTTTTTCACCTCAGCACGCTTCACCCTTCAATGCATTGAGCTGCGACTGATTCAGTTCATAATAAATGCCTCCGCGCGCCATCAGCTCATCGTGCGTGCCGCATTCTGCGATTCCCTTTTCGGCAATACACATGATTTTAGTCGCATTGCGAATCGTAGAAAGCCTGTGCGCGATTACAAAGGAAGTCCGCCCTTTCAGCAGCTCTCCGAGCGCCCTTTGAATCAACAGCTCTGTTTTTGTATCGATCGCGCTGGTTGCCTCATCAAGAATAATGATCTTCGGATCCGCCAAAACGGTTCTGGCAAAGCTAAGCAGCTGCCGCTCGCCGGCAGAAAGTCCGGCTCCTCTTTCTTCTACGCGCGTATAGTATCCTTCGGGCAGTCGTTCAATAAACTCATTGGCAAACACGCTCTCTGCTGCGGCAATGCATTCCTCATCCGTAGCATCAGGCCGCCCGTAGCGAATATTTTCTATAATATTTCCGCTGAACACAAAGGAATCCTGCATCATAACCGTTACCTGTGTGCGCAGCGAGGAAAGCGTGCAATGCTTAATGTTATGCCCGTCTATCAGCACCGAACCGTCGCTTGGGTCATAAAACCGCGAAAGCAGGCTGACAACCGTTGTTTTTCCCGCTCCTGTAGGCCCCACAAGTGCGATCGTCTGCCCCGGCTGAACGGTAAAGCTGACATCCTCCAGCACAAAAATCCCCGGTTCGTAGCCAAAGCTTACATGGTCAAACACCACCTGACCGGTAACCGGCGGAAGGGGCTGCGCATCCGGCTCTTCAATTACATCCGGTTCTGCATCGATCGTTTCAAATATCTTCTCCACATTGCTCATAGCCGCCACCAGCTGGCTGTAAATATCCGCAAGCGCGTTGACCGGCGCCCAGAACTGCGATATGTAAGCTGCAAAGGCTGCAAGCTCACCTGGCGAAAGCACCTGACCGCTGACCAGCTGATACCCGTAAAGATATACCACTACAATGCTTACCGTGCTCGTAATGCCCAAAAACGGCCCCATCGCCGCAGTATAAAGCGTTTGACGGATCGCACTCTGCCGCACTTGTCTATTCAGATGCCGCATTTCTTCTTTGTTGGCTGTTTCACGGTTAAATGCCTGCGTTACATATACGCCCATAATATTTTCATGCGTATAAGCATTTCGGTTTGATATCTTATTGCGCACAACCACGCGGACTTTTTCCAGCTTTTTTCTGAACCACAGCATAAAGAACGCCATGGGGATCAGCATAGAAAAACTGATAAGCGTCAGCACCGGATTCATCACAAGCATAACGATCACAATACCGATCAGCATAGCGATATCCCCGATTGCCGATACAAGGTTATTGCACAAAAGCCCTGCCAGCTGGTCTATATAGGAAGTAACGCGCACCAAGATCTTTCCGGTAGGCAGATCGTCATAAAAGGAAAAGGAAAGCGTTTGCAAATGCTCAAAAAGCATCTTGCGCACATCATAAATCAGCCACTGTCCCAGCCGTGTAATCACCACGCCGCGCATCGAGCCTACCAGCTGCTGAGACACCGCAACAACCGCCAAAACAACCAGCATAATAATGCCCAGCGTAACCGTTCCGCTGTCGCGCACAGGGAAAAACTCCGGATGATACGGCAGGCTGGCCTTATATCCATTTACAGGGAAAATATCATTAACAAGCACTCTTGTAAACTGAGGCCCTATGAGCGAAAGCACCACGCCCAAGAAAACCACAAATAAAGCTAAGATAAAACGTTTTTTATACGGCTTGCAGAAAGACAGCAGCCGAATCAGCAGTTTTCCGTCCATGCCTCGCTTGGCGGATTCATCATCGTAATAACGATTTCGCTTTGCCATTTTACACCACCTCCTCAAGCCCGTCGGTCAACCCGCCGTACTGCTCGCAGTAGATCTCATAATAACGGCCCTTAAGCGCCATAAGCTGCTCATGCGTTCCGCGCTCCGCAATGCGCCCCTCTTCCATGAACAGGATCTCATCGCAGTCCCTCACGGAAGCTACGCGGTTGGCTATGGTAACCTGCGTTTTTCCGTGCAGCTCGCGTTTTACCGCCTGCTGAAGCAGCTGCTCCGTTTCCATATCCAGCGCGCTGGAGGCGTCGTCAAAAATAATCACCGGTGCATCCTTTAACAGCGCCCGTGCAATCGAAATGCGCTGCTTTTGGCCTCCCGAAAGCCCCATGCCGCGCTCTCCGACGATCGTTTCATAACCGTCCGGAAGCTTTTCGATAAACTCCTTAGCCTGTGCAATTCCGGCAGCTCTTTGGATCTCCTCCATGCTCGCTTGCTGATTGAAAAAAGCGATATTTTTGCC
>JAHAAN010000002.1 GCA_018376855.1 Clostridiales bacterium
GCCTATCCCCGAAAGGCCGGAACGCCGGAAAAATCTCCTCTTTGAACTTTTGTTGACATTTTTTCCGCACGGCATTATAATAAAAATGCTTTCCGCTGCAAGGCAGCTTTATTAAAATTCATATTTTCAATGATGCGATCACAGCGGCATCCTTTTCTTCAAAGAGAACGCGGGCATTGTGCTGGAACCCGCCGGAGAAAACGCCGTGTCCCGTTCGCTGAGACGCACGAAAAACCGTGCCGCGCCCGCGCGTTATGCGGAAAGAGGCAGGGCTTTTGCCCCGCGAAAAAAGGTGGTACCACGAACACTTCGTCCTTTTCGGAAGGCGAAGTGTTTTTTTATAAAAGAAACGGAGGATATTTATGGCAAAGGACAATCAATTTGTTACCCAGATCGCAGACATGCGCGAGGATTTTGCACAGTGGTATACTGACGTGATTCTGAAAACCGAAATGGTGGATTACGGTCCCGTTAAGGGCACTATGGTCATTCGCCCGTACGGCTACGGCGTATGGGAGCTGATCCAAAAAGAAATGGACGCCCGCTTTAAAGCAACGGGGCATTCCAACGCTTACTTCCCGATGTTCATTCCCGAAAGCCTGCTGCACAAGGAAGCGGAGCATGTGGAAGGCTTTGCGCCCGAAGTCGCATGGGTAACGCACGGCGGAAATGAAAAGCTTGCCGAGCGTTTGGTCGTTCGCCCTACCAGCGAAACGATTATTTGCGAAATGTACAGCAAATGGGTTCAATCCTGGCGCGATCTGCCGCTGCTTTACAACCAATGGTGCAATGTGGTGCGCTGGGAAAAGAGCACGCGCCCATTTCTTCGCACCAGCGAGTTTTTGTGGCAGGAAGGGCATACCGTTCACGCTACTGCCGAGGAAGCGCAGGAGGAAACGCTGAAAATGCTGGAGGTATACAGGGAATTTGCCGAAAACGTGCTGGCTATTCCGGTATTCACCGGCCGCAAGAGCGAAAAGGAGAAATTTGCCGGCGCAGCAGCCACCTACTCTATTGAAGCCATGATGCATGACGGTAAGGCGCTTCAGGCGGGAACCAGCCATTTCTTGGGCGACCATTTCTCCAAGGTGTTCGGCATTCAGTATTTGGATAAGGACGGCAAGCTCAAATACTGCCAGCAGACCTCATGGGGAACCAGCACGCGCATGATCGGCGGTTTAGTCATGGTGCATGGGGATCAGCGCGGCCTGAAGCTTCCGCCGAAGGTCGCTCCTATCCAGCTGGTGATCCTCCCAATCGCCGCACACAAGCCGGGCGTAACCGAAAAAGCGAACGAGCTGTTCACAGCGCTTAAAGCGGCGGGAATCCGCGTTACGCTGGATGATCGCGATCAAAGCCCGGGCTGGAAGTTCAACGAGTGGGAAATGAAGGGCGTGCCGATCCGAATGGAAATCGGCTCGCGCGATATTGAAAATAACGCCTGCGTGCTTGTGCGCCGCGATACGTTTGAAAAGCAAACGGTTTCGCTCGACGGCATTGAAGCAGCCGTCGCCGCGTTGCTGGACACCATTCAGCAGGATATGCTTGCCGCCGCACGCGCTTACCGCGACGAGCGCGTGGTAACAGCCACTTCCTATGACGAACTGAAACAGGGAATCGACGAGCAAAAATTCGTTTATGCACCCTGGTGCGGCGAAACGGAGTGCGAGCTTGCCATTAAAGCGGAAACCGGCGCCACCACACGCAACATGCCCTTTGAGCAAAAGGAAGTAGGAGAGGTTTGCGTGCATTGCGGCAAGCCTAAAAAATGCCATATTTATTTTGCCAAAGCCTATTAAACGGCTAAGCAGGAGCAGGCTTTTCGCTTGCTCCTTATTTTTTATTACGGAGCAATAAAAAATACCGATATTCATGCGGCCTTAAAAAATAGCCGCCTCCTGTTTTTTGTTTACAGCTTTTTCTGTCTGCGAAATCAAGAAAAATTTTTGCTTGTTTGAAATATCCCAAACCCTTACGAGAACCGAAATTGATTCTACCGTTCAAATGTTTTCCCGTAATATTCCACATCGATTACCGTGCCGTCCGGATAATATTCCTTACCGGATTTAATATATTCAGTAAACCCATAGTGAGCATACATCTCTTTATTTTTCTCTTCGGCAGGTTCTACACCAAGAGTAGCTTTTGTAAATCCTTTATGCCGCAAATCATCAATCATAAAATGAAATAACTTTGAAAAATATCCTTTACCTTGAAACTTGTTAATCGTTCGGAATGCAGACAGATAAACTGTATGACTGCCAACCAAACCGGCGCTGTTTTGCACAACTTTGGGGTGAAGCATCGCAGTTGCTTCGCAAATGATAACACCCTCAAGTATCCCATAGTAAGGAATAATATAACCCCGCTTATAATTTTCTATGTTCTGCTTCTTCCAAGCTATCCAGTTTTCTTTGTCTCTTCCGCTTTGAGCAATCTCATACTCCCATTTTATGTTCATTTCTTGAAGGGAAGCTACCTTACATATAAAAAGTTCATCCATTCATTTTTACTCCGTTTCAAATTCGTGTTTGTCGATTTATATGCCATATATCATAACATTCATATATGAATATTGCAATCATAATGCCGCCCTATACAGATCAGCAAAGCCTTCGTCAACGTTCAAAGTGAACGTGCCTGCTTATGTGATAAACAAGAGAGCGAAGGCAACGGGCGCTTTCGCTCTCAAAGATTATAACAGTTCCTTACATCTGCTTGTATCATTTTCTACCGTATAAGCAACATTGAGACAAAAATTAAAATATTCGGTAAATTTATGCTTTAAATTTCGGTTTGCCTTCAATACCATCCTATAATCCGGCACAAAATCAAACGCACAAATTTAATATCTAGCGCAAAATACGGCAGCAAAGCCAAAAGAATTTTTCTATTCCCTTGTGCCGATATTGCAATAAACGCGAAGTCACGGTATAATAAATTAGAATCCCTCAACCCACAGAGCCTATGCAGGAGTTATAAGAATGGAAAAAGATCACGCCGAACAGATATTGAGCGGGCTGAATGCCTCACAGTGCAAAGCCGTTACAAGCACGGAAGGCATGGTTCGCGTCATTGCCGGAGCGGGCTCCGGCAAAACAAGAGCGCTATCCCGACGCTTTGCCTTTCTTGTCAATGAGATCGGGATTCTTCCCGGAAACATCCTGTGCGTAACCTTTACAAATAAATCCGCCAACGAAATGAGACAACGGATCCATAATCTCACCGGCGATAACGATACCGGCTATGTCAATACCTTTCACGGCTTCTGCGTTTCCGTCCTTCAGGAGGACAGTCATGCGGTGCAGTACCCCAAAAGCTTTTTGGTTTTGGACAATTCCGATATCGACGCCATGCTCAGAATCATCTATGAGGAACGCGGTCTTACCCTGCGGGAAATGACCTTCGCCCGCGCGCGGGATATGATCGAGATTCTGAAAATGCTGGAGCGACCCGATTATTATCTGGACATGCTCAATATGTCGCTTGATGTGCTGCACCAAAAGTATATGGATGCAGATTCCCCGAAGGATATTATTTTTTACGGCTATCTCTATCAGGAAAAGAAATGCTTCGGCCTTGACTACAATGACTTAATCAAATTCACGCTGTATATTTTTCAACAGAACGAAGAAATCAGGCTCAAGTGGCAAAAGCGCCTGGAATACATTATGATCGACGAATTTCAGGATATTGACAGACCGCAGTATCAGCTGATGGAGGTTCTTTGCGGCTATCACAAAAACCTGTTTATCGTCGGCGATCCGGATCAAACGATCTACACATGGCGCGGCGCAAACGTTCATTATCTGTTGGATTTCGACAAAAAGTTTTCCAACGTCCGAACCGTTATGATGATGGAAAATTACCGTTCCACTCCGCAGATCCTTTCAGCCGCAAACTCTCTCATCGCCCGAAACCGCGACCGCATAAAAAAAGACCTGATTCCTACGCTTGAAAACGGCCGGCCTGTTGTATGCCATTTTGCCTCCAATGCTGCTGCGGAAGCGGACTGGATCGCAAAGCAGATCGCCGAGCTTCACCGATCCGGCGCCGCCTATAAGGACGTTTGCATTCTGTACCGCGCTCATTACGTTTCACGCGCAGTGGAGGAGGCTCTTCTCAAAGCAAAGATCCCCTACACGATCTACAGCAGCGTTCAGTTTTTCGGCCGCGCAGAGATTAAAGACGCTTTATCCTATCTCCGCATGATCGCGTATCAGGATGATCTGTCCTTCCTTCGAATCGCGAATGTGCCGAAACGGAATTTAGGGGAACGCCGCATAAATTTTTTAAAGGATTATGCGCAGCAGCATAACTGTTCCCTGTACCGCGCTCTTTGCACAACGATCGACGATCCCATATTCAAAGGAACGAAAGCAAAGCAATTTCTTTCGCTCGTACAGCGTTATTCCTCCAATTACAGCGAAAGACAAATTTCCGAATTGCTTTCCTCACTGCTAAACGACAGCGGATATGAAGAAATGCTGCGCACGGAAGGCTGTCAGGAACGGCTGGACAATCTTGCTGAATTGAAGCAGTCCGTTTTTGAATATGAAACCACCTGCGGTGAAGAGAGCCTGCTGGAACACTATTTAGCCCATATTGCGCTGTTTTCAAACGGCGATACTGCCCAAACCCAGGATAAAGTCAAGCTGATGACCGTTCACGCCGCAAAGGGGCTGGAGTTTCCGTATGTATTCCTATGCGCAATGAACGAAGGGATTTTCCCGTCCCGCAAGGTCAAGACGCTTCCCGGAATGGAGGAAGAACGCCGCCTTGCCTTTGTCGCCATGACGCGCGCCCAGAAACAGCTCTATCTTTCGGAGGCGGAAGGCCGCAACCTTGACGGTTCGCCGCGGTATCCCTCCCGTTTTGTTCTTGATATAGACCAAGCTCTTTTGGAATATACCGCGCCGCCTAAGGACGGCCTGATCAAGGAGGCGCGGGATTACATTGCGTTTTTTGACCAATGGCTGAAGGATGCCGAAAGTCCCGCCGCTTATGCTAAAGGGCAGCGTATCCGGCATCTGATCTTCGGCAAGGGCACCGTTATAGACACCGATCCGATAAAAAAGGCGTATATCATTCAATTCGATGAAATGAATACTCCCCGCTCCATTTCCTTTAAAGCAAAATTGGAAACGACTGATTCTTAGAGGTACTGTAAATTTCAGCTTTTTTTCCGTACCCGATTGAGTTTATCATCAAAATTCCCGTTACATCTTTTCCGGCAAGCCGCCTTATTTCCATTGTTACGCACCTTTAAAAAGCAGGCGCATATCTTGCTGTATACGGCTGCTTTGCTTATACGTTTTAAAAGCAAAATATTCCTTTTCTGCTCGTTTTTTTATTCACACAAGCCGCACAACAGCCAAAACAGAATAAAACTGCTTGAAAAAAGTCGAAAAAAGTAATAAAATGAAGTAAATCGCAAAATACAGTTTTTTTGTTTCACTGTGTTTCGGTTTTCTTTTTTACTGCCCGCCGCCTTTTTATTTTTGCTGCGCCGGGTTTCCGTTCTCTTAAATCCATACTTCCTCTTCCGAGCGAAAGTCATGGCTGTTAAATATTTTTTATTGCTTTGCGGTAAAAAATCTGATTCAAAGCAAACAAGGAGGTTTCTTATATGCAAACATATCGCGCGGGCATTGACATCGGCTCCACAACAGCCAAACTGGTGCTTTTAGATGCAGACGATCGAATTCTCTACGGCGAATACCGCCGCCATTGCGCGCACATACAGGAAACACTCAAAGACCTTCTGCAGGAGGCACGATCCCGCGTCGGCAGCTGCCTGCTTCGCATGAAAATCACCGGCTCCGGCTCTATCAATCTTGGAAAAGCGCTCGGCATTCCCTTTGAGCAGGAGGTCGTTGCCGTGGCATCCGCGCTGCAGATGGCGGCGCCGGAAACCGACGTTGCCATTGAGCTTGGCGGCGAGGATGCCAAAATCATTTACTTTGCCGGCGGTCTGGACGAACGCATGAACGGCGTATGCGCAGGGGGAACCGGCTCCTTTATCGACCAAATGGCGGCTCTGCTGCAAACGGACGCGCTTGGCCTGAATGCGGCCGCCGCGCAGTATAAAGAAATCTATCCGATAGCCGCCCGCTGCGGTGTGTTTGCAAAATCGGATATCCAGCCGCTGATTAACGACGGCGTTTCCACTGCCGATCTTGCCGCATCTATTTTTCAGGCAGTTGTCAATCAGACGATTTCCGGCCTTGCCTGCGGAAAACCGATCCGCGGCCGCGTTGCCTTTCTCGGAGGGCCGCTGCATTTCCTTCCGGAGCTGAAAAACGCTTTCATCCGCACCCTTCGCTTAACGCCTGAAACGGTTGTGGATCCCGCGTGTTCTCACTTATTCGCAGCAATGGGCGCCGCGCTGGAAGCCGGCGATGCAGACGCTGTGGAATTAGATGCGCTTATTGGAAAGCTTGAAGCCGGCGTTTCCATGAATTTTGAACTAAAACGCTTATCTCCGCTGTTTGAAAATCGCGGCGATTATGAAGCATTTTGTGAAAGACACGGCAAAGCCGTTGTGAAAAAGGCCGGCCTGCGCGCATATCACGGGGACTGTTTTCTCGGCATTGACGCCGGTTCTACCACAACGAAACTGGCGCTGATCGGCAGCAAGGGAGAGCTGCTCTATTCCTTTTATGCCGGAAATCAAGGCAGTCCGATAGAAACCTCCATGCGCGCCATTGAAGAGCTTTTTCGCCAGCTGCCTGCTGACGCCCGAATCGCCCGCTCCTGCTCCACAGGCTATGGAGAGGCGCTGCTCAAAGCCGCCTTCTGCCTTGACGAAGGCGAGGTGGAAACGATCGCACACTGCACCGCCGCAGCTTTTTTTGACCCGCAGGTGGACTGCGTTTTGGATATCGGCGGGCAGGATATGAAATGCATCAAGCTCAAAAACCATTCGGTAGATACCGTTTTGCTCAACGAAGCCTGCTCCTCCGGCTGCGGTTCATTTATTGAAAACTTTGCAAATTCTCTCGGCTACAGTGCGGAAGAATTTGCTCAAAAGGCGCTGTTTGCCGAAAACCCGGTGGATCTGGGCACACGCTGCACGGTTTTCATGAATTCAAACGTGAAGCAGGCGCAGAAAGAAGGCGCCTCTGTTTCGGATATTTCTGCCGGTCTGGCTTATTCCGTCATCAAAAATGCGCTGTTTAAAGTAATCAAATTAGCTGATGCGAAGGATTTGGGTAGTCATATCGTCGTGCAGGGCGGCACATTTTATAATAAAGCGGTGCTGCGCGCCTTTGAGCAGATCTCCGGTACAGAAGCGATCTGTCCGGATATTTCCGGCATTATGGGCGCATTCGGCGCTGCGCTGCTTGCCAAAAGCCGCTATCACGGTCAACCGACAACGATGCTGACTGCCGGCGAGATTCTAAATCTTACCTACCAAACCTCAACCGTTCACTGCGGCCGCTGTTCAAATCGCTGTATGCTTACGGTAAATACTTTTCCCGGCGGAAGAAGGTATATCACAGGCAACCGCTGCGAAAAAGGACTCGGAAACGCCAACGCTGGAAATACCGGCGCAAATCTGGTTGAATATAAACGCCGCCGTATTTTTGATTATGAACCTCTGTCGGAAGCAGATGCCCCGCGCGGAATACTGGGGATCCCGCGTGTTCTAAACATGTACGAAAACTTTCCGTTTTGGGCAACCTTTTTCAAAGCGCTCGGCTTCCGGTGCGTTTTGTCTCCCTTTTCCTCACGAAAAATCTACGAACTTGGAATGGACAGCATTCCCTCCGAATCGGAATGCTATCCTGCCAAGCTTGCGCACGGCCATGTGCAGTGGCTAATCAACAAGGGAATTTCAACAATTTTCCACCCCTGCGTTTTTTATGAGCGTCAGGAAACCCCAAATGCACAAAACCATTTTAACTGTCCTATCGTAATTTCCTATCCGGAAAACCTGAAGAACAACGTGGAAGCGATCACCGACGGAAACGTGCGCTATATTCATCCGTTCATTGCTTTCACAAGCCAAAACACGGCTGCCGACAGATTGGTGAAAATCTGCAAAAAGGAATGGGGAATCGGCGAAAAAGAAGTACGCTCTGCCGCGGCGCTGGCATGGTCGGAGCAGCAAAAAGCAAAAGAGGACATCCGTACAGAGGGAAAACGGGTTCTCTCCGAAATGGAACACGCCTGCAAGACAGGCATCGTGCTTGCCGGAAGACCTTACCATATTGATCCGGAGATCAATCACGGTATTCCCGAAATGATCGCCTCCTACGGTCTTTGCGTATTTACGGAGGACAGCCTTCCCATTGATTTTACACCTGAACGGCCTTTGCGCGTAGTCGATCAGTGGGTATATCATTCCCGCCTATATTCGGCGGCAGAATTTGTTCGAGCCCGAAACGATCTGGAATTGATACAGCTGAATTCCTTCGGCTGCGGTCTGGACGCCGTTACTGCCGATCAGATCTGCGAGATTTTAGAGGGCAGCAAAAAGCTGTACACCGTTTTGAAGATCGACGAGGTTAATAACCTCGGCGCCGCACGAATCCGTGTCCGCAGTCTTTTAGCCGCTATGAAAATGCGCGCCGAACAGGGAATACAGGCCGAACCCAAGCCTGCGGCATACCGTCGGGCAGAATTCACAAAGCAAATGTATCGGGACGGGTATACCATTTTAGCGCCGCAAATGAGTCCGATTCATTTTGATATACTTGAACCGGTGTTTCGCCGTTACGGGTTCCAAGTGGAAATTTTGGATAACGACAACCGAACAGCCATTGAAACCGGGCTGAAATTTGTTAATAACGACGCATGCTTTCCGTCCATCACCGTTGTAGGTCAGATCATGGAAGCCGTTCTTTCCGGAAAATATAACACAGACCGTCTTGCCGTAGTCATGACGCAAACGGGAGGCTGCTGCCGTGCCAGCAATTACGTGGGATTTATCCGAAAGGCGCTTGAGAAAGCCGGTCTCTCACATATTCCCGTGATTTCTCTTAACGGAAACGGCATGGAAAAAAATAAAGGCTTCTCCATCACGCCGGCCGCTTTGATTGACGCTATGCGCGCAATTATATACGGCGATCTTCTTATGAGATGCCTTTACCGAGTCCGCCCATATGAACAAACGGTCGGTTCCGCAAACGCTTTGCACCAAAAATGGAAAAACATCTGCATCGACTCCTTAACAAACAAACGAAGCCACTATTCCTACGCACAGGTATGCCGCGGAATCGTAAAGGATTTTGACCGCCTGCCCATTCATGAGAATCTGATAAAGCCTCGCGTGGGAATCGTAGGCGAGATTTTAGTAAAATATATGCCCTTAGCAAACAACCGTTTGGTAGAGCTGCTTGAAAAAGAGGGGGCGGAAGCCATTGTTCCTGATTTAATGGATTTTTTGAATTACAGTGTGTTCAACGGAGATTTTAAGCATAAATATCTCGGCACAAAATGGATCACCTCCGCGACCGCAAAAGCAGGCGTCGGCGCTTTACGCACCTTGCGCAGGCCGGCAATCGCCGCGCTGAAGGCAAGTCGGCGTTTTGAAGCGCCGCTGCCCATTGAAAAAATCGCTGAGCTTGCCAAACCGTTTTTATCACTCGGTAATCAATACGGCGAAGGCTGGTTCCTCACAGGCGAAATGGCCGAGCTCCTTACCTCAGGCGTGCCTAATATCATATGTATTCAGCCCTTTGCGTGCCTTCCGAATCATGTTGTCGGCAAGGGAGTAATTAAAGCGCTTAAAAAGAGCTATCCTTATGCCAATATTGCCGCCGTGGATTATGACCCGGGCGCCAGTGAAGTTAATCAGCTGAACCGCATCAAGCTGATGTTATCGCAGGCGCGAAAAGCCCATTATAAGCTTGATAAATAGACCGCTGAGAAAAAAATAATATTTTGCTAAAAGCACTTTATTCTTACTGCACCCAAAATAGGCGCTTCAAGAGGTTATAAAGAATTGTTAAGAGAGCATAATGGGAGAATTTACATTCTGCAATTGGCAATCCCCCTCACCCCCTTGACATGAAAAAAATTGTTTTGCAGAAAAGATACGAAAAAACATAAAACAACTGTTTCCGATTAGCAGAGTTGGCTTCACAGCAGTTAAAAGCGTATTAAGCGGTCTTTCATATTACCAAAAGATTCCTCTGGTTATATCTTCCCCTTACTGTTCATTTCCGCCTGGTTTTAAGGGTTTACGAATTACAAAAATACTTAAATCACTAAGCGGCAGCACGCAGTTTAAATAAAATCCCCCAACAGTTACATTCTTTCAATTGCATTACTTTAATATACAAAAAAGCAGCACTCTTGCTGCTTATCTCATTTCTGCTGTTGATCTATCCCGCTGTTAAATCAATGAATATCATGATATTATTTTTATTTGCATTATTAAAATTATCATTTGCTTAAAAGGTTAAGCTTTGCGAAGCATAAACCTTCTGTGAATTTATATTCTTTTTAAGCAAACAGAAAGCTTATCAAAGCCCCTGCAATCTGCGTTCGATATCCTCCACATAAGCTTTTAACGTAGGATCGGTACGCATAGATTGGCGAACCTTTCCGATTCCGTTAATGACTGTAGAATGATCCCTTCCGCCGAATTCATCGCCGATACGCGGATAGGACAAATCTGTCAGCTCACGGCAAAGGTACATGGCAACATGTCTGGGCGTAACAATGACGGCATCGCGTTTTTTTCCCACCATCTCATCTACGTCCACATCAAAATAAGAGGCTACCGCATCCTTAATCTTTTGCGCCGTAAGCTGCTTTTTCTGAGCGGCATGATAATCCTTTAAAGCCTCCGATACAATTTCATAGTTGATTTCCTTGCCCATAATGTTTGCGTATGCCACTACACGCTTTAGGGAACCTTCCAACTCACGAACGTTATCAGACGCGCGTTCCGCAATAAAAAACAGCAGCTCATCATCCAAGTAAGCGCCGCAGGCCTCTGCCTTCAAACGAAGAATCGCCACCCGCGTTTCCAGATCCGGAGGAGTGATATCCACGATCAAGCCCCCTTCAAAACGGGAACGAAGTCTGTCCTCCAGCGTGGCAATTTCTCTCGGCGGCCGATCGGAGGTAATAATGATTTGCTTATTGGCGCTGACTAATTCATTGATGTTGTGAAACATTTCCTCCTGCGTGCGTTCCTTACGGGTCAAAAACTGAATATCATCGATCATCAGCACATCCACGTTTTCGCGGTAATAAGCGCGGAATTCTGCCGATCTGTTGCGGGAAACAAGATCGATAAATTCGTTTGTATATTTCTCACAAGTGGTGTAAAGCACGCGCATAGCCGGATTTTGATCCAGAATATAGTTCCCGATCGCATGCATCAAATGGGTTTTTCCCAACCCTACGCCGCCGTAAATAAATAACGGATTATTTAACATTGCAGGAGATTCCGCTACGCTCAGCGCTGCAGCTTGGGCAAACTGATTGCCGGAGCCTATGACAAAGGTATCAAACGTATACTTCTCGTTAAGCATTGGGCGTTTTGCAGTATCGTCACGGCGGTTCAGAATATCCTGCGCTTCCGATTGCAGCAGCAGCTTGATCTGCAGCTCACCGTTTGCCGCCATATTAACAGCAGACTGCATATGCATCATATATCCGCTTTTCGTGGTTAGCTGTTTGCGATGAATTTCAGAAGGAACAATTAAATAAATCGTACCGTCCCTTAAAATCAACGGTTTAATAGAACTAAACCATGTCATATACGGAACCTTTCCGATCTCATTCGTGTTTTTTAACACTTGGGAAGCTGAATCCCAAATTTTGTTCACATCCTGCTGCATTGCAATGACTCCTTCCTGATCCTTCACACCCCTACCCCCTCAAAAGCGCTGTTGATGCTGTTTGCGGGAGTTATCCACAACCAGTGGATAAATTCTATATACAGTATGCATGAAAAAATCCTATACAAGGTATAGAATAACCCTTTTTGTAAAACCTGCGGAAAACCCGAAGGTTTGCATAAAAACGGCGTTTTTTTGAGATAGAATTCGAAAAAAACGCTTTTGTGGAAAACTATGTTGAGAATAATGCGCTTTTTAGAGCGAATGAATTGTATACATCATACCAAAAAAACTGTGGATAATCAATAATTTTTTTAATTTTTTTGCAGATTTTTTTGCAAAAATTACACTTATACTATATATGGTATGGCAGTATTCCACAAGATACAATTAAAAATAACGTTTTTTTATATTTTTATTTCTCATAAAACTATGGTATAATACTCTATATTAATAGCATAGCATGTCCTTCGGGTATAGAGAAAAAATTGTGCCCGCAGCGGATAAAAAAACAGAAAGGGTTTGAAAAAATGGTCAGAACAAGATTTGCGCCCAGCCCTACAGGGTATATGCATGTGGGGAATTTACGCAGCGCATTATACGCATATTTATTTGCCCGCAAAAACAAAGGCTCTTTTGTGCTGCGTGTGGAAGATACGGATCAGGAACGATATGTGCCTGAAGCGCTTTCCGTAATCTTTGACACGCTGCGCGAAACGGAAATTATTTACGATGAAGGGCCGGATAAGGACGGCGGATACGGGCCGTATGTGCAGTCCGAACGCAGAGAGCTTTACCGGCAGTATGCGCATAAGCTGGTAGAAAGCGGCGCAGCGTATTATTGCTTCTGCACGCCGGAGGAGCTTGAAACACGCCGCACTGAAGCTGAAGCGAAGGGCGAAACCTTTAAATACGATAAAAAATGCATGAATCTTTCTAAGGAAGAGATTCAAGCGCGTATTGCACGCGGAGATTCCTATGTCATTCGCCAGAATACGCCCACGGAAGGCACCGTAACCTTTGATGATATGATCTTCGGCAGTATTACGGTGGAGTGCGGCACGCTGGACGATATGGTTCTTCTTAAAGCGGACGGGCTTCCGACATACAACTTCGCCAACGTAGTGGACGACCACCTTATGAACATTACCCATGTGCTGCGGGGCAGCGAATACCTTTCCAGCACACCAAAATATTCCCTGCTGTATGCCGCTTTTGGGTGGCAGGAACCAAAATATGTACATTTGCCGCTCATTATGAAAGACGCGCACAACAAGCTTTCCAAGCGCAACGGGGACGCCAGCTATCAGGATCTGCGCGCCAAAGGATATTTAATGGACGCGATTGTCAATTATATCGCTTTGCTCGGGTGGAATCCGGGAACAAATCAAGAGGTCTTTTCGCGCGAAGAGCTTACGGAAGCCTTTGATCTTTCCGGTATCAGCAAATCCCCCGCATTGTTTGATCCGCTCAAGCTGCGGTGGATGAACGGAGAGCATATTAAACGCCTTTCACCGGAAAAATTCTTGGAGCTGGCCTCCCCGTGGTTGGATCAGAGCATCGCTAAAGGGCGCTATGATTATGCCAAGCTTTCCGCGCTCTTACAGCCCAGATGCGAGGTCTTGGGAGAAATTCCGCAGATGATCGAATTTTTGCCGCAGGTTGCCTCCTATGAAAAAGAGCTTTATGAGCATAAAAAATTCAAACTTACGCAGGAAATCGCCTTGCAGGCGCTGCGTTTAGCGGAAGCAGCGCTCTCCGCACTTCCGAACTGGTCGCAGGAAAGTCTGCACGAATGCATGCTTTCTCTTGCTGCGCAAAACGCTATGAAGAACGGACAAATACTTTGGCCGGTTCGCGTAGCGCTTTCGGGGCTGCCCTCTACCCCCGGCGGAGCGATTGAGCTGGCGGACATTTTGGGAAAGGAAGAAACGCTTTCCCGCATTCGCGCAGGAATCGAATTTTTATCAGCTTAACAGGAAAGGAGCTAAGCGGTCATGATCGCTAAAAAGGATCTCGAACAGGCGCTTGCACGCGCCATGAAAACCGGCGCGGATTTCGCGGAAATTTTCTGTCAGGACAGTATGCGCCATTCATTGGGAATGATCGACTGTGCCTTAGAATCGGCTGTATCGGCACAGGAGCGCGGTGTAGGAATACGCATCCTTTGCGGAACACGCTGCATATACGCTTACGGAAACGATCTTTCGCTTTCGGGCTTGCTGCATTTAGCAGACAGCGTTGCAGCCGCGCTTGACGGGCCTTGCTTAAAGCAGCAGGATATCTTGCTTACGCCGATGAAGATTTCTTCCATTCATCCTATTTTAAAAAACGGTTCGGATTTTGATTATCGCAAAAAAGCAGAAGCGATCCGTGCCGCGCACGACAGCGCCCGCACTTACAGCAGCGAGATCGTTCAGGTCTCCGTTTCTCTTGCCGACAGTATGCATGAAATTCTCATCGCCAACAGCGAAGGCTTGCTGGTGCAGGATCAGCGCGCTTATACGCGCCTGCGGATTTCCGCGATCGCCTCTAACGGTACGGAAAATCAAAGCGGCAGCGAAAGCCCCGGCGCGCATATGGGGCTTGAATTTTTGGATACGATCAACGCCGAAGAACTTGGGCGCGCGTCTGCAAAGCAAGCGGTTACTATGCTTCATGCACCGCTTTGCCCTGCAGGAACAATGCCCGTGGTAATGGAAAACGGCTTCGGCGGCGTGATTTTTCACGAAGCATGCGGCCATTCGCTGGAAGCAACAAGCGTAGCACGCGGAAATTCCGTATTCTGCGGCAAACTTGGAGAGAAAATCGCAAGCGAAAAGGTATCAGCTTTTGATGACGGCACTATTCCGAACGCTTGGGGTTCGCTCAACATCAGTGATGAAGGAGAAAAAACACAGCGCATTCAGCTGCTCGACCACGGTATTCTCAAAAGCTATATGATCGACCGCTTGGGAAGCAGACGAATGAACCTGCCCTCTACCGGCAGCGGCCGCAGACAGGGGTACACCTATGCGCCGACCTCACGCATGACAAACACCTATATTGCTGCCGGAGAAGACGATAACGAGGAAATGATCTCTTCCGTGGAATATGGGTTATATGCCAAAAGCATGGGCGGCGGAAGTGTGAATCCCGTAACCTGCGAGTTTAATTTTGCCGTTCGTGAAGGCTACCTGATCGAAAACGGAAGGATCACTGCGCCTGTACGCGGAGCAACGCTGATAGGAAAAGGGCATGAGGTGCTTTTGAATATCGACCGTGTAGGGCGCAATATGTGCATGGCGCAGGGAATGTGCGGTTCGGAAAGCGGTTCGATTCCCACAAACGTCGGCCAGCCGCGTATCCGTATCTCCTCCATAACCGTAGGCGGTAAAGCGGAATAACAAAAAAACAAAAGAAAATGCCTATCCGTTGTAGTAAACGGTTAATATTATAATATCAAAACTTGATTGCACAGCCAACTATCCGAAATATAAAACTATAAGGCAAAGAGAAATTTTAAATGTGTTTTTGATTAAAAAATTTCCTATATAACCAAAAGATGCAGCCTAAACTAGAATGATTTAAAAATCAACCATTTGCTAATAGATTAATAATATTTAACAAAGCTGCTGTTTTGCAGCTTATTTTTTGCAGTAAGCATTTTGACAGGCTTAGCTGACAAATTTAAACGATCAAACATCCTGACAGAAAAAAATTCTTTCCACAATTTCCGCAACGTCTGCCATTACACAAACCGCCTGCATTTGGGCACGCAGCTTGGAAGCGCCGCTCAAGCCATGGGTATAGGCGCATAAGTGCTTACGCATCTGCTTCATGGCATTTTCTTCACCCTTTAACGCACATAGCTGCTCTGCATGACGCAGAATCAGCTCACCTCTCTCCCTTGCGGAGGGCATTTCATAAACCTTTCCGAGAAGTGTATTGGAAATTTCAAGAAATATCCACGGATTTCCGAATGCTGCTCGGCCAATCATAACGCCGTCGCAGCCCGTTTTTTTCAACATAGAAAGCGCCGCTTCACCATTTTGCACATCGCCGTTTCCAATCACGGGAATTCCTACAGCTTCCTTAACCTCCCGAATAATTTGCAGATCCGCCTTGCCGCTATACCCCTGTTCCCGCGTTCTGCCATGCACCGTAATGGCTGCAGCGCCGGCTCGCTCCGCAAGACGAGCAATCTCCACTGCATTTATATGGTCGCCGTCCGCTCCGGATCTGATCTTTACTGTAACGGGAACGGCTGCATTTTTTGCTGCCGCATGAACCAGCTCATACACAAGCGAGGGGCGCTCAAGCAGTGCGCTTCCCTCTCCATTGGAAACAATTTTGCGGGCAGGGCATCCCATATTGATATCAATAGCCGCAAACCCATTCAAAATAGGGTTTTTAGCCTGCTCCGCTATAATATCAGGATCACTGCCGAACAATTGCACGCCGCACGGAACACGGTCATATTTCAGTGAAAGCAATTCCTGCGTATTGCGGTTTTCATAAAGAAGCCCCTTTGCACTGATCATTTCAGTAAAGGTCATAGCGGCGCCCTGCTCCGCGCAGAGTCCGCGAAACACGCTATCCGTAATTCCGGCCATTGGAGCAAGAAATATTTTGTTTTTGATATTTAAATTTCCGATCTTCACTTGTTACCGCCTTTTTTTCCGCAAATATTCAGCTGTTCACAAGCAAGATTCCAAATACGTTCGGCTGTTTCGTATTTTGTAAAATCTCCTACCGCTAAACGATACACGGAAGGATCTTCCTGCACGATTTTCTGAAATCCTTCATACACTTTATGGTGAAAGCTGTTTCCCTGAATTTCCATGCGGTCATTCTGTTCCGCTCCGCCCTTTCTGAGAAACGAAGCTGTTTCATCAATTTCTAAAAAAAATGTCAAATCAGGCTTAACGCCCTGCATAGCTAATTCATTAAGCATATGAACCGTTTGCAGCTCTATTCCCCGCGCATAACCCTGATATGCTAAAGTAGAATGAATATAACGATCGCAAAGCACGATTTTTCCGTCTTTCAACGCAGGCGCAATAACTTCGTGAACATGCTGCGCTCTTGCAGCTTCATATATCAAAAGCTCCCCAAGCGCACAAAGGCTTTCATTTTCAGCATCAAGCACAATATTGCGCAGCTTTTCGGCAATCTCACAGCCGCCCGGTTCTCTTGTAACAAGAGTTTCATACCCGGCATCTTGCAGCCTTTCGGAAAGAAAACGTATCTGCGTGCTTTTTCCCGCTCCGTCCGTACCTTCAAAGGTAATAAAATAACCCTTCATTTTTATAACCGTCCTTTTGAGTAAATACAAAATTTAAATAAACAACAAATATTTTATATATCTTCCTTTACAACACGGAGCCGGCCGTTTTGCAACCCAAACAGCTCCTGACCTTTTTTTTGCGCATGTAAAAGATATTCAACTGTTTTTTCGGAAATTTTTTCGCCGTAAACTACCGCAGGAATTCCGGGCGGATAAATACCGGCGCAGCAAGCAGCTATGCGATTTGAACATTGATCAACAGGCAAATATTCTGCTTTGGCAAACGCAGCTTCCCTTACGCTTTGCACGCGTTCATTTTTTTTCAAACAAGCCGAACTGTTTTGTTTTAAATGTAAGGTTCGGCGCAACTTTTTCAGCGCTTGAAGCAAACGTGTATAATCACTGTCATAAGGCGTTAAAATACAAACCACAAAGCGCAAATCCGCCATTTCAGGAACAACCCCCTGTTCCTCCAGCCGCTTTGCAGCTTCAATCCCCTCACAGATTTCAGACGTATCAATACATAACCGCGTAGGATCCTTATGCACATATTGTAGCACGGAAAGTCCTGGTATTTGAGAAATTTTCTCCTCCAATTTTTTCACACGAGCAAGAAAGGCATTTGTATCAAACGCAGCATATTCATCACGTGCACGATCCATACTTTCTAAAAGCAAAAAGCTTGGACTGGAGGTACCCAAAAGCTGAAGAAAGAATTCCATCCGCTCCGAAAGCGATAAATCATCAATATGCAGCGCCGCGCTTTGTGTCAATGCACCGGTGGTTTTGTGAAGAGAATGCACCCATGCATCCGCTCCACTCCGCCCGTTATAAGGCAAAAGACTTGAATAATAAGGAAAATGTGCTCCATGCGCTTGATCCACCAGCAATTTTACACCGTATTTTTTGCACATCGCACCGATTGGATTCAACTGCGCACATAATCCGTAATAATCCGGTGAGGTAATAAGCAGCGCCGCTGCATTTTTGTGTTTTTTCAAAGCTTCGGAAACGTTTTTTTCATCCGGCGGAAGAAATAATCCGTTTTCTTGCTTTAATGGAAGAACATGAACGTTTATACCGCACAGTGCGCACGCATCCCACACACTGCGATGGCTGTTTTCAGCAACGATCAATTTCTGCCCAGGGAATACTGTGCCTGCAATCATTGCAGCAATTCCAAGACTCGCTCCGCCTGTGAGAAAATAGCTTTTTTGCGCACCGCACTGCTTAGCAAGCAGCGTTTGCGCCTGTGTAATCGCTTTACTCGGAGCGTATAAATTATCCGTTGCAGAAAGCTCTGTTACATCATGCTCGCCGTGCACACCCTTATGACCGGGCATATGAAGCCGGAGCATACCGAAATTCTCATAATGCTGAAGCATATCTTCAATCGGCCGTTTCAAGCAAGTCCCTCCTCTTATTTCTTTTATTGTACTGAATTTTTCCATTTAACACAACCTTTTTTATAAAAAGTTTTAACACTGCTGCCCGAAGCTGAATAGTATACAGCAGTTAGGGAATAATGAACCAAAAAGATCTTGCGGGATCGGTTAAAATGGAAAGGGGAATTTTTCAATGGAGAAAAAATGTGTGTTGTGCGGTCAGGTAAAAAAAGAGAATCTTATGATTTTGGGGCATCATATCTGTGCAGACTGCGAATGGAAAATCGTTGTGGCGCGTGTGCACGACGCAGGTTATCAGGAGTATGTTAAAGCGGTTTCAAAGGTTCTTTCACGTTCGGTTAAAGGAGCATAAAATTCATAGAAATAAAACAAAGAAAAAGCCCGAAGGACAATAATCTTCGGGCTTTTTTTAAGCCTTGCAATAAGCATACTACTTATTCGCTCACTAAGAAATAAATATCATAAAAATTATTCCTTCTTAGCGCCGCAATTACTGCAAAAAATATCCTCGCTTTCCATAGCCCATCCGCAATTCTTACAGGTATTTTGTATTTTTTCTTCCAAGGGATCCTGTTTTTCACCGCAGTAAGAGCAATATACGGCATCCATCATAATTTCTTCGCCGCAGCTCTGACATAACCGACTCCCTTTCAGCTCATGAAGCTTTTCTATTAATTCCTTAATTCTATTTTTTTGAATAGTTATTGCATCAATAAGCTGCAAAATTTCCTTTTCCTGCGTACCGTCCTGCAAAAACTGATAATAACGTCTTCCGGCCTCGGCATAATATCCTTCCAATACTCTTTTTTCATCTTTAATTTTTCCGTTCAATATATTGATTTCAGCAATTTTTTGCGTGCTTTTCACTGCACCTTGACCGACTTTTACAATCTTTTCGCTGATTTTTTCAAGCATATCATATTCCCCCTCTATCAATTGTTTTTATTTTATCACGAACAAAAAAGAATTTCAACAAATAAACAGAGACAATACAGCTTGAAAAAAAAGAAGATTCTTGGTATAATATAAAAGTATTTTTAGAATTTATCTATAATCGTAAATATGGGATAAAATTATACACAAAATATCAACATTCGATAAACAGTTTATCCCTTGTCAGCTTAATAAAAAAACTTCGATTTTCCGTTAGATTTCAAGCTTGTCCACAGTATAAACAGGGTTGATTATGACGATGAATAATATATAATATATTACTTTTAAAATATATCAGGAGGGTTCCCATGAATTTCAACTGCGAAAAAAGCCTGCTGCTGAACGGAATCAATACGGTTACGAAAGCACTGCCTCAACGAACAACAGTTCCTGTAACAGAAGGTATTCTTATTATCGCACAAGGCACAACAATCACCATGATTTGTACAGACCTTTCAAAAACGATACAAACACAATTTAACGCAGAAATCTATACCACGGGGCAAATCGTTGTCCCCGGAAAATTCTTTAATGAAATCGTAAGAAAAATGCCGGATGGAACAGTAACAGTACAGGGAGATTTTTCTTCGGGCGTAACGCTTTCCTGTATGGGAAGTAAAATCAGTATATCTGCATTAGATGACAGAGATTTTCCGCAGCTTCCTGCCTTTAATAAAAGCAGGACTTATAAAATGCCGCAGGGATTACTGAAACAAATGATAAATCAGACAATTTTTGCAACGGCGCCGGAGGGTTTTTTGCGGCAAATTTTAACAGGATGTCTGTTTGATATTGAAGAAAATAATATTAATATTGTAGCACTTGATACTGTTCGTTTGGCAATTCGTTCAGCTTTTATAGAAAATACGCAAGAGCCAATGAAAGCCGTCATTCCTTCTGGAACATTAAACGAGGTCTCAAAGCTTCTAACAGATGAAGACAGTCCTATTGAAATTAGTTTTCAAACGAGCAACTGTTTGTTTGATTTCGGCAATACAAAGGTATTTACAAGGCTTTATGAAGGCGAATTTTTAAAGTACAGAGCATTTATTCCCACTGAAATGAGCCTTGAAATTACAGTAAACCGCGCTGCTCTTTTAGAAAGTATAGACAGAGCGTGGCTCATGGTAAGAGAGACAAATCATAATAATTATATCATGTTTCAGATCAGTGAAAATAAATTAGTAATTACTTCAAGAAGCGAAACCGGAAATGTTTATGAAGAACTTCCGATCACAGGAGGAAATAAAGAGCTTCAAATAGCTTTTAACGCAAAATTCTTTGTAGATTGTCTGAAGAATATGGATGAGGAGCAGATTCATCTGTCTTTTACAACGAATCGTTCTCCTTGCGTGATTACACCTGTAGACAATGATAAAAAGCTTTATTTGATCCTCCCGTTGAAGCTTTAAAGGAGAGTTATTTCAGGAGGAAAAGTGTCGGCAAAGAGCTTTTCTTCCTGATTAAAAATGAGATATGTATATTTCTCTTTTGCAGTTTAAAAATTTCAGAAATTATGAATCTCTTGAGCTTTCACTTGGAAAAAAAGTTTGCCTTTTTATCGGAGAAAATGGGCAAGGAAAAACGAACATTTTAGAAGCTGTTACGCTGCTTTCTACCGGCAGAAGCCACAGAACCAATAAAGACCGCAATATGATTCGTATAAATGAAGAATTTGCGCGGGTTAGAACGGAAAGTATACAAAGAGACGGAACGCACAGTGTGGATTTAATGCTTTCCTTGTCGGAAAAAAAACGGATTGCAGTGAACGGAGTTGCCATTAACCGTATTGGAGAAATGATCGGCCAGATAAAAAGCGTGATGTTTTCTCCGGAGGATTTAAATATTGTAAAAGAAGGACCCGGAAACAGAAGAAGATTCATGGATATGGATCTTTCGCAAATAAACCGTATTTACTTTTATTCACTAAATAAATATTATCAGATATTGGATCAGCGTAATAATTTGCTTAAAGGGATTTCTTTTAATGGAAAAAATATTGATACCCTTGAGATATGGGATGAAATGCTTGCTCAGGCTGCTAAGCCGATCATACAGCAAAGAAAGATATTCATTGAAAAGCTGTCCCCTATTTGCAGGAAAATTCATGATCACATTTCAGGAGGAAGAGAACAGCTCTCTGTGATTTATCAGCCGTCTGTGAAATGGGAAGAATTTGAGGAAGCACTGAAAAAAACAAGAGAAAGCGATCTAAAAAAAACAACTACGTCGCTTGGCCCGCATAAGGATGACCTTTGTATTCAATTGGATAAAATAGATTTGCGGTATTTTGGTTCACAAGGGCAGCAAAGAACAGCTGCTTTGGCGCTGAAGCTTGCGCAGCTTGAATTGATGAAGGAAGAAATCGGCGAAGATCCTATTTTGCTGTTGGATGACGTAATGAGTGAATTGGATGAAAAAAGACAGGAACAGCTTTTGGAATATATCAAAGATGTTCAAACTTTTTTGACAACAACACATATTTCTAATAATATGAAAAATATCATCAATGCGAATGTATTTATGGTAAAAGACGGAAGAGTAGAAAAAGTAAAATAAAATCGTCAAAGTATACTTTGACGATTTATTTTTTTATAGTTATATTTATTTTTTCATTTGCATTAAGAATTCCAAAAGTCCTTCAAGCTGGTCTTGAGAGTAGTATTCGATGGATACATGACCTTTTTTTGGTGAACCGACGATATTTACCTTTGTTCCGAGTGCTTCACGAACAGCCTGCTCAAATTCACGAAGTTCGGAATGATTTGGCGTATGTTTTTTTAGCTGTCTCTTACTGTTAATGCGCGCATTGACCAGTTCTTCTGTCTGGCGAACATTTAACCCTTTATAAAGCACTTCATTGCCGATTTCAAGTTGATCGTTTCTTTCAGTTAAAGCAAGTAAAGCGCGCGCATGGCCGGCACTTAGGGCGTTATTTAAGACATATTGCTTGATTTCAGGCTGGAGCTGTAATAAACGAACAGAATTAGCCAGTGCAGAACGGCTTTTTCCCAATCGTTCTGATAATTCTTGTTGGGTAAGGTTGAAATTTTTTAACAAAGCCTCTATTGCGCTTGCTTCTTCAAGAGGATTAAGATCTTCTCTTTGAAGATTTTCTACAAGAGCAAGTTCCATGATTTGCTGTGTATCAAGATTTTTGATAATGCATGGAATTTTATTTTCTCCTAAAAGACGGAATGCGCGATAACGCCTTTCACCCGCAATGATTGTGTATCTATCCCCTATTTTTTGAACGGCAATAGGCTGAAGAAGTCCGTTTGCTTTTATAGAAGAGGCCAATTCCTGCAGGCTTTCTTGGTCGAAATTTTTTCTTGGCTGATCCTTATTGATATCAATATCGCTGATCGGAATTTGAATGATATATTCTCCGTCTTCGTTTTTTGGACTGTTCATTGTTTCAAGGGTTGATTTACTGTCGGAAAATAAAGCGTCCAGACCGCGGCCTAAACCGCTGTTTTTTGTTTTAGTGCTCATATGATAATCCTTTCTCATACAAAAGATTAAAATTATTCATTTCTTTGTAAAAATTCTTCGGCGAGATCTCTATAGGCGGATGCGCCGGAGCTTTTTGAATCAAATGTTTCTATAGGAAGACCGTAGCTTGGCGCTTCGGCTAAACGAATATTCCGAGGAATGGCTGTTCCATATACCTTTGAAGAAAAAAAATGTTTTACTTCTTCAACGACTTGGGCGCTTAAATTGGTTCTGCTGTCAAACATCGTGCAGATCACGCCGTCTATTTGCAGACTGCTGTTTAAATGCTGCTTTACAAGTTTTACTGTATTCATTAACTGGCCGAGGCCTTCCAATGCAAAAAATTCACATTGTATAGGTACAATGACGGCATGAGCGGCTGTTAGCGCATTAAGTGTTAAAATAGAAAGAGAAGGAGGACAGTCAATAAAAATATAATCATAATCTGATAGAATTGATGAAAGGGCATTTTTTAAAATATATTCTCTGTTTTTTAAATCTACCATTTCAATTTCAGCACCTGCTAATGAAATGCCGGACGGAAGCAATTTTAATTCTGAAATATTTGTGTTGCGAATGGCTTGTTCTATAGGAAGATTTTCAATTAAAACATGATAAATATTTAAAAAATCTGCTTTTTTATCTATTCCAAGTCCACTTGTACTGTTTCCCTGCGGATCAAGATCAATTAAAAGTACACGTCTGCATTTTGAAGCAACGGCGGCGGAAAGATTGATTGCAGTGGTGGTCTTCCCTACCCCGCCTTTTTGATTGGAAATTGCAAATATTTTTGCCATAGTTCCTCCAAGCATAAAAATAAACTTGTTGTTTTTTATATTATAATGTATTTTTATGAATATGAAAAGGTGTTTTTATAAAATAGTAAATGTTTCACGTGAAACATTTAGGATCAAGTAAAATGAATTGTTTCACGTGAAACAAAAAAAAGCTCTTCAAAAAAAATGAAGAGCTTTTAAAAAGTATTTCTAAAATATAATATGAAAAATATATTGATCTAATACAACGAAAATCCCTATTATTAAGACATAATATGCAAAGGGTTTCATTGATTTTTTTGAAATAAGCTTCATCATAAATTTTACGGCAAAATAACCGCTTATGGCAGCTGAAATTGTTCCTATTATAATACTTAAAACAGAAACGCCTTCTATTCCCGATGAAAAAGCAGAAAAATCTATATCTTTAATGTCTAATACAAGAGCTCCTAAAATAGCGGGAATACTCATTAAAAAAGAAAATTTTGCGAGAGCTTCCCTATTTAATCCGCCAAAAGAACCGCCTGCGATCGTGCTGCCGGATCTTGATATACCGGGAAGAGTTCCTAACCCTTGAAAAGATCCCATTAAAAGAGCATCTTTATAAGTAATTTCCTGCAAAGAACGCTTTCCTTTTGGAAAAAGCTCCATAATATAAAGAAGAATTGCTGTTGCAATAAAACCAACACCGAGAAAAGCACCTTCAAAAATGTCTCCGATTAAAAACTTAAAAAGAAGCGCAATAATAACGGTAGGAACGGTCGCTAATACGAGCATCCACGGAAGCTTGGAAAAAGGATGTTTGAGCATTTCAAATAATTCATGGCGTAAAACGGTACAGACTGCAAATAAAGTTCCAACGTGAAGCATGATATTGAAGAACATAGGGACTTCCTGTAAGCCGAAAATTTTTTCAACAAGCATAAGGTGTCCGGAACTGCTTACAGGAAGAAATTCCGTGATTCCTTGAAGAATTCCGAGAAGAAAAGCCTCAAGCTCACTCATTACATATCACCATTCCCTGTTAAAGGGTATCCTTTCTATTGATTAAAAAATACTAATGAAGTTTATGATAAAAAAATTTCTTTTATACCTCCGGAAAACAAAATATACCGGCGTAGTTCTGTGAGCGTAAAAGTTCTACGGTGTTTTTTCCGATTTCAGAATCCGGCACGATCGCTGCATGAATAAAAAGAAAAAGGGATTTTATTGTAGTGCGAGGCGGTTCCGATGCAGCGACAGTTGCAGCAATATCCCAGCAAATTCCTGCTCCTTTCATGCAGGAGAAAAATCGTTTCAGCAAACCGATATCAGAAGCCTCTCCATATGTTTGAATTAAAAGGGTTATTCCGTGCTCTTTGGCTTTTGGAAGCAATTCTTTAAAAAATTTGCTTTGTTCTTTTAAAGAAACGGAAGGAAGTACGCAAAAATCATAATGCTGTTCAGGAAGCTCAAATGCTTGCATGAAATAAATGCAGTTGGATTTTTCTTGAAAATCCCGGTCGGTTATACGCATTGAAAATCTCCTTTAAGATTTTTTTCTGATATTAATTTCTTTAAATACAAAATCTCGCTGCATAATGAAATTAAAGAAGAAAAATACAATATCTACTAACGGTTTGGCAATATATGAAGACATTACATGTGAGAGTGCGTCAATCACATAGGAAGAAGCAAACATCACAAAGAGTACGAGAAGAAAATATTTTACAAGAGTGTACTTTCCCTTTGCATTACGAAATACCATTTTTCGGTTTAAAGCGTAATTTAATAAAGATGAAGCTGATCTTGCAATAATATTAGAACTTAAGTCCCGTAATCCCACTGAAATCAAAACTGCAAAAGCAAGATATTCAAATAGGTAAGAAAGTATAGAAGATAGTACGTATAATAAATTTTTTGCCCCAATTCGCAAAGAATCCCTTAATACATTATAATGAGAACCACTATTATTATCAATATAGATCGTTTCAATTTCAATTTCAATGGGTTTTATATCCCAATCACGGAGCTTTAGCAGCATATTCATTTCATATTCATAACGTTCTCCGTTAAGGACTGCTAATTGTTTTAAAAGATTTTTTGGCAATCCGCGAAGACCTGTTTGCGTATCGTGAATTTTAATTCCAGTAGCGAGAGCAAACGATACGCGCATAAAATTGTTTCCGAGTCTGGAGCGGAACGGGACATTTTCTTTAAGAGCTCTTCCGCCGATAACAAGCTTGTCCGGATTTTCCTTAAGCGTTTCTTGAACACGCATAATATCGCGGACAGTGTGCTGACCGTCGCAGTCGGCTGTGATAATGCCGTTGACTTCCGGGCATCGAAGCAAAATTTCATTGATGCCTGTTTTTAGGGCGCGCCCCTTCCCCATGTTTACTGCATGATGAATGACGGGTATTCCCATTTGTTCTACTTGTTTGAAAATATCGGAAAAAGAGTCTCCTCCCCCATCGTCTACTACAAGAATCAGAGAGGTTTCTTTTTTCAATTCTTCTAAGAATGGCAACATTAACGGCTGCGGTTTATAGGCAGGGATTAAGATATAATATTGCTCCATGATTTCCTCCGAGATTTAATCGGTTTTATCCTAATTTATTTTAGACGATTTAATGTAATTATGCAAGCGGGATTTTCGTCTTTTCAGATCTAAAACGAAAAGTTATAAGGAAATAATTGTTGCGCATGCATTCAAAATTGAGTATAATAAATATTGAAACCCAATTACGTCAAAGCGTATGCAACAGCGATTTCCAAAGAGAGTGTGCCGCAGGGTGAAAGGCACATGAAAGAGCGGCAATACGGTGCGTTGGCTGAAGGGGACGAAGCGTTAGTTTTGTACGTATGCCTGCGTTAAAGGATTTGAGAGAAATATTCTTTTGAATATTTAAAAAGAGTGGAACCGCGGAAACAACCGTCTCTTTGTGAGAGGGTTATTTTTTTTATTCAGTAAGGGGGGAATGATTTGGCAAAGCATTGGAAAACGGATATTCAAGCCGTGTTGGATCGCGATCCGGCAGCGCGTTCAAAATGGGAAGTTATTTTTTGCTATCCCGGTTTTCGGGCAGTGCGTAGGCATCGGCGCGCGCATTGGTTTTTTAAGCACGGTCATCCTATTATTGCACGTATGATCGCGAACCGTACACGGCGTATAACGGGAATAGATATTCATCCGGGCGCTACGATCGGCGAAGGGTTGTTTATTGACCATGGAACAGGTGTTGTTATCGGTGAAACGACGGTAATCGGAAAAAACTGTACGATTTTTCAGAATGCGACGCTCGGAGGAACGGGAAAAGAAGTCGGAAAGCGTCATCCTACTTTAGAAGATGAAGTGATGGTATGTGCCGGAGCAAAAGTGTTAGGGCCTTTTACCGTGGGAAAAGGTTCAAAAATCGGGGCGGGAGCAGTTGTACTTTCGGAAGTTCCGCCGCATTGCACCGTTGTGGGAGTGCCGGGGCGAATTGTTCGGTGCAATAACGTGCGTGTGGAAGAAACGATTGACATGGATCAGCGCTTGCCTGATCCCATACTTGAAGAGCTTCAGCAGCTTTGTTCCCGTATTGGAGAATTAGAACGAAAGATAAATAAACAGTAATAAAAATCAGAATTGTTTTTTAAATAAAAAGGATCGGTGATCTACATGAAGGTTTATAATACGCTTAGTAAGAAAAAAGAGGAGCTTTCTTCCATTGCTCCGGGAAAGATCGGGATGTATTCCTGCGGGCCTACGGTTTATAATTATGCGCACATAGGAAATCTTCGCACTTATGTTTTTATGGATCTCTTGCGCAGGTCTCTTGAGCATGAAGGCTACAAAGTAAAAAGTGTAATGAATATTACGGATGTCGGTCATTTGACAAGCGACGCCGACGAAGGCGAGGATAAAATGGAGCGCGCTTCCCGAGAGCAAAAGAAAACGCCCTATGAGATTGCGGAATATTACACGAGTGTATTTTTTCATGATATTGCCGAATTGAATATTAAACGCCCTACGATCACACCGAAAGCGACGGATCATATTCAGGAGATGATTGCTTTTGTTCAAGGATTATTGGAAAAAGGCTTTGCCTATGAAACGGGCGACGGAATTTATTTCGATATCCAGAAATTCGGCCATTACGGAAAGCTTTCCGGTGTGAATTTAGAGGAGCAGCTGGCCGGCGCGCGTGTAGAGGTCAATGACGAAAAACGTCATCCGGCGGATTTTGCGCTTTGGAAAAAGGCGCCTAAAGAACACATTATGCAATGGGAAAGCCCTTGGGGAATGGGTTATCCGGGCTGGCATATTGAATGCTCTGCCATGAGCCGAAAATATTTGGGAGATCAGTTTGACATTCATACCGGCGGAGTAGATCACATTCCGGTTCATCATGAAAATGAAATTGCACAGAGTGAAGCATTTTTAGGGCATTCTGCGGTAAATTACTGGATGCATGGCGAATTTATGATGGTCGATAACGGAAAAATGAGCAAAAGCTTGGGCAACACTTATACCGTTGAGGATCTAAAGAATAAAGGTTTTGAGCCGCTCGCGTTTCGTTATTATTGCCTGAATTCTCATTATCGCAATAAGCTCAATTTTACATGGGAGGGAATGACTGCGGCGCAAACAAGCTATACAAGGCTTTTGGAAGCAGCTTTGGCGCATAAGCATGGAAAAGAGACGGCGGATGAGGTCATGATTCATTCCATGCTGTCGGATTTCTATGCCGCTGTGGAGGATGATTTAAACGTACCGAAGGCGCTCGGTTTTACATGGCTTTTGGCAAAGCAGCCGAAATCTGCTGAGGTTTACCGCGCACTGCTGAAAATGGATGAAATTCTCGGACTCTCTCTTGATCGATGCGAGGAAAAATGTAAATCCTCTCAGGAAGAGGAAGAAATTCTTCCTGACGAAATTCAGGCGCTGGCAGATCAGCGTGCACAGGCTCGCATGGATAAAAATTGGGCGCAGAGCGACCGTTTGCGTGATGAACTTTCAGCGTTGGGCTATATAGTGCTGGATTCTAAGGAAGGCCAGAAGATTAAAAGAAAATAATTGTTTTATATAAAAAGAACAGCGCAGAGATATTTTCTGCGCTTTTTTATCCGTAAAATTTTGTATCCGCTGCAGTAAAAAGACGTTCCAAAGGGTTGCGGAGGATTGTTAAGGGGCGTAATAAAGAAATTTGTATTCTGAAATTTGTAATTCTCCTTGCTTCCTTAACAGGAAAATAAACTATTTTGTAAAAATAAAATAGCGCAAACCTGTATTACTTTAGTCATATAATTCCAAAAAAAAAGTTTTTCTCTGCGTGATTTGGAGGTTTTATTTGTAATAAAGCAAAAGCATGCACAGATGAAAAACCTGTGCATGCTGATAATCAATATAATGTGAATCAATTATTCTAAAATATTGCTTGTAATAAAGTCGACGCCTAAGGCAATAAGTTTTTCCGCATCGGCGGGATCGTCGCAGGTCCAGCAATTAATTTCGATATTTTCTTTTTTTAACATGGAAATGTTTTCTTCGTTGAGCGCAGGATACCAAATATCAATTCCCAAATGATTTTTCTTTAAAAATTCAATTGTATCCGGTGTGCATTCTCCGGTAAGAAGCTGTGCCTTGCAGCTTGCATCGAGCTTTCTAAGAAGCTCCATATTCTCCGGAAGAAAAGAAATGTAAATGCAGCGGTCTTTTCTGCCCGCGGTTTCGGTAAGTGTAAGAATATCTTTCATTTCCGGTTCGGAAAAAGCATCCTTTAGTTCAATCACGCAAACCTTATCGTAAGTTTCGCAAATGGAAAGATAAGACTCCAATGTGGGAATGCGCAGATCGGAACGCGATTTTTCGCCATCCATATCAAAAAGAATAAGCTGTTCCAGTTCATTGAGCGAGTGTTCGCCGATCACGAGTTTTTCTCCGGAAACATATTCCGTATCATGATTGTGAATAACGGCGAAACGGCCGTCATTTGTGCGATGAATATCTGTTTCTATTCCGAAATAGCTGCGATTGCCTGCCGCGATAAATGCGGCATTTGTATTTTCGCGTTCAATACCGCTCAAGCCTCTGTGCGCAATCATTTTGCTGCTCCCCTTATTGATCCGAATGGTATTTTTCATTATGAGTCAGCTCCTTATCATTTTTTACCGTTTATGCCGGAATCTTATTTTCATTGTATTCCTTTTTATAGAAAAAAACAAGCCTTTCCTAACCTTTTCTTAAAAAATTGTTTTGAGGAAAAACAGTTCATTTTCTTCCATTCGGGCGAAAAAAGGATTTTAAATAAAGGCGTATTCTTCATAAAATGACTTATTTTTTCTTATTTTACAATTGGTTGTCGAGCTGTGAAAGCAAAAAACACAGCAATAACGATATTTTTCTTCCATATTTTGTTAAAATTTCTATAGCATTGTACGAAATATTGTGATATAATTACAATATCAATGAAAATATTATAAAAACAGGGGGACATTATGAATCAGCCACAAAGAGTATTAATCGTAGATGACAATTCTCAAGTACGGGATTTTCTTTCTAAAAGTTTATCGGACTGTGAAAATATCCATGTGATAGGGAGTGCATCAGATGGACTTCAGGCGCTGGAAATGATCGATTCGTTAAATCCCGATATTGTGCTTTTAGATATCGTAATGCCGAAGCTTGACGGCTTCGGGGTTTTAGAGATTTTATCTAAACGAAGCAGCTCTCCACATGTAATTGTGGTTTCGGCACTGACACAGGAAATGCTGATTGCCCGTGCAATCGAGTTAGGCGCAGTTTTCTTTATTGCAAAGCCCTTTAGTGTGGATGTTCTTAAAGCGCGAGTATCTGATGTTGTGGAACTGCATTCTGGAAATGCAGCTAAACCGTCTTTGGCAAAGCTGTCCTCCGGAATCGTTCAGGAGCCGAAAGGTACTTCTGTGGATGAAAAGATCAGCACGGTATTTATTACGATAGGAATTCCGGCGCATATTAAGGGATATCATTTTCTGCGGGAGGCTGTGAAAATGGTCATTGCCAATCCCGATATTATTAACCGGATCACGAAGGAGCTTTACCCCGGAATTGCGCGTACATTCAATACCAGTCCCAGCAAGGTAGAGCGTGCGATTCGCCATGCAATAGAAGTGGCATGGACACGCGGAAAAATCGAAAATCTGAACGATTTATTCGGATATCATGTTTATACGAAAAACGATAAACCCACAAACGGTGAATTTATAGCGCTTATTGCTGATAAGCTTTTATTGGAGCATGTGGCATAATCCAATTGAGTTATCCACAGTTTTGATGATTTTAAAATATCTGTGGATATTGTGGATGGTTTTATCCACCAATATTATGGTGTAAATAAGCGAAAATAGTGGATAAAGGTGTTTGCATTGTGGAAAACTTCTTAAATGCAAACACCTTGTTTATTTTTATGTCCACAACCATATAAACAATATGCAGAGGATAATTTTGAATGAATTATAAATATTCATGGAATGAAAAAATTTTGCTTGCTATTTTGTAACGATTTTACTATAATTGCTATAACATATATACCAAGAAGGTGGGGGTTCACATGGCATATAAAAAATGTCCGCGCTGCGAATTGAATTATATTTTGGATACGGAACAATACTGTAAGGTATGTTTGGTTGATATGGGAAAGATCGCCGGTGCTCCTCTTGAAGATATGGATGATGAAGATTTAAAGCTTTGTCCCGAGTGCGGCGAGAATTATCTGGAGGAAGGCGAAGAGCTTTGTTATGCGTGCCGGCTGGAACAGATGAAAAATGCAGCGAAGGAAGATGATGCAACGGATTCCTTGGATTTTGATGAGGACTTTGTTGTTCCGGCTTCCAAAGGCGAGCCGGAGGAAGTTTTGATGGAGGATTTAAGCGTGCTGGAGGAGGGCGAAACGAACGAAGAAGAGGAAGAAGAGTAAAGCCGGATTTGTTCATTTGGTTTTCGCAGCATAAAAACAAAAAACTGTCAGATAAAAGCCGGCTTTTTGTTAAATAAGCAGATATATGCAGCAGTAAAATGCTTTATCCAAAAAGAGAATAAAGTCAGGCTTGCAAAAAGAGAATAGAAGTGATAGAATACTAATGGATGGCATTATAAAGAATGCAAACGCTTATTATTTTTAACAATATGTGGTTATAACTTGCAAGCATAATGCTTTTAAGTTATGATACTCCGAAAGATAAAAATAAAAGGTCTTTCGGAGAAGGAGAAAAGGAGGCTTTTTGTAATGAAAAAAGGACGCAGATGGCTGTCCGCTGTAGCGGCGGCGATTATGGCATTGTGTATGGTTCCGGCTATTGCATTTGCCGAAGAGGAAAATGTCGTGAACATTTCCGATTCCCAAGGGCTGATTGATGCAATTAATAATCAGCAGGATGGGCAGACATGGGTACTTGCTGAGGGTACGTATGATATAGCTGACGGCTGTTTGGAGCATGAAGCAAACATCGGCGGCGTGGTGAGCGGGTTTGTATTCCAAATTCATGCAAACAATCTTACGATTAAGGGCAGCGGAGATGTTACCATTACCAGTACTTATGAAGCAAATTCCGGAATTTGGAGTGCGCAGAACTTTATTACTGTGAGCGGTTCAGGCGTAACGATTCAGGATGTAAAGCTCCAAGGAAACCGCAATGCATATTATGACGGCTGCAATAAAGTGCTTGAGCTGGCTGGCGCAGGAAAAGATTTGACTTTGAAGAATGTGGATTGCCTCGCCTTGACTGATGCAGACGGCAAGAAAAACAGCGGTTCCATTTATATTAATGTTGCGGATGCAGGTAATACTGTTCTTGAGGATGTAACTTTGGCGTCTTGGATCAATGCCCGTGCAGTAACCGCAGGAACCGTTACGGCAAAAAATGTAACACAGGATTTTACTAACAACACCTATGCGGGGTATACCTACGGTGATTACGGTTATGCTTGGAATCCCGGCATCAGCGGCGAAAATGTTGTATTGGACGGCTTTACCATTAAGGTAGACGAGAAAAGCGAGTTTGTGCAGCAGATCGTCAAGAATCTCAAGCCGGGTACGACTATCGAGCTTATGAGCGATATTAAGCTCAGTGAAGAGCTTTATATCAACAGTGTGGATCAGATTACAATTAAGGGTAATGGTCATACTATTACTGCTGCCGATGATTTCAAAATGAATTTGGAGGGGCAGATTCAGCTGGTAAAAATCGAAGCTGATGGTGTAACCTTGGATGACGTTAAGCTGGTTGCCACGGATAAGAACAAGCACACCTTGGATATTTGGGGCGCAGATAACGTGGTTCTGAATAATGTTGTTTTGGATCATTCTAAAGCATCTTCCGGCGCGCCAATGGTAATTAACAGCTCTAAAGTGGCTGTAACGGGTTCATTGACGGTAGTTACCGGCGATAAACCATGGTACGGCGTAGATTTGGATAACAAAAACGGCGACGCTTCTTTGACCTTTGAAAAGGATTCGTCTTTGATCTTTACAGATGAAAGCAGCGAGCAGAATAAGGTTTTGATCTTTGTGGAAAAGAGCAATGCAGAAGGAAATGCGCCTGTTTTAGAGAGCAATTCCGAAAACGTTTTCTTTGAGAAAAACGAGGACGGCACGGTAGCGAATCTGCACACTGAACACACTTATGAAAACGGCAAGTGCACCGTTTGCGGAAAAGCAGATCCTAACGGTGAACCGCCTTCTCAGACCGGCGAAAACAACATTTTCGTTTCAGCAGTTTTGCTGTTTATCAGCGGAGCTGCGGTAATAGCGTTGGTTGCCTTCGGAAAAAAGAAAAGAACTATTTAAGAAATATCAAATAGTATTTAAACAGAGCGGAAGAAGTTTTTCCGCTCTGTTTTTTTGATATCCTGAACAATATTCTACAAAATTGTAAGGATGTTAAGAGAATTGTAAGCTATAGACGCAGAAAGCGGTTGTCTGTAATCATTTTAGGTTATTTGAAAAGAGATATTAAAGGAAAGGTATTTATGTTACAGTGGCTGTTTTCGTTTTAGGAGTGTGTTTAGCAGGAGTTGTTTATTATTTGGAAAATTATATAATGAGTTTTTATGGTTAAAGATTAAAAAATATAGCCCTTGGTGAACAGCAGTAATAAGAATTGCTGTTCAAACAAAACACTAAAGAAAATCCATTTGATACGGATTTTTTATTGCTTCGCAACAAAAAACATACTATGGCCATGGCTCTCGCCCCTTATGGGGCAACCGAGCCATATGGCCTTAAAAATAGCCGCATATTTTTTGCAGTTTGATGCCTTTTCTTCCTGCGGCTGTTTTTTATTGCTTTGCGGTCAAAAATCATACAATATTTATAATTTTGCTTATACAAAAACTGAGCCAATATGGTATCCAAATTTTATGGGCCGGTTTTATTTCGCTTAAAATTTAGTTTCGACCACAAAAGGATCATTAACTGCCCCGGAATTCCGAGAATAAATATTTGCCAAATGTTTATTTCAAACAGCAGCGCTGTTAAAAAAATGCAACTTAATATTGACCACATTAAAAAAGAAATAATCAGAAAATTTCTGCGCTTATTAAACCATATAGAATTAAAAATAAGCCATACAATCATGGACACCGGAATTGCATATACAAAAGAAAGCCAATGAAACTGTATTTTTTCCGGAAGCATATCCATAACAGCGAAAGCAAATACAGCAATAAACCACACTAATAGGATCCCCATGCCTGTAATAAACGCATGGTTGCGTTTTTTTCTTTGGTCGTTTGCTCCGAGGGAAACGGATGATTTTTCAATAGGTTCCTTCAATCGAACTAAATCGTCCAGCGAAACCTGAAATAAATCTGCTATCTCTGTTAAAACCACTATATCAGGCATAGACTCCGCACGTTCCCATTTAGAAACTGCTTTATCCGAATAATTTATTTTTTCAGCCAATTCCAACTGGGTCATACCGTTTGCCAAGCGCAAATCTGCTATATTTTTTGCAATGACTATTTTAATATCGGCCTTCGACAATGCAGGTTGTCTTT
>JAHAAN010000122.1 GCA_018376855.1 Clostridiales bacterium
TCACAGGAGGTGCGCTATGGACTTATCCGAAATGCAAACCCGCGCGGCGGAGCTGCAAAGGAGATAAATCCGGCGGATATTGAAGAATTTCACCGCTGTGCAGAACAAAACGGAATCAGCTGCATCCTCGCGCACGCACCCTACACGCTCAACGCCTGCTCTGCCGACGCCTCCGTGAGAGACTTTGCCTTCCGCACCATGACGGACGATCTGCTTCGCATGGAATATACGCCCGGAAATCTATATAATTTTCACCCGGGCAGCCATGTAGGGCAAGGCACGGAAGCGGGCATCGAACAAATCTCCGAACTGCTCAACCGTGTGCTCAAGCCGGAACAAACCACCGTTGTGCTGTTAGAAACAATGGCCGGAAAGGGCAGCGAGATCGGCAGCCGCTTTGAAGAGCTGCGCGAAATCATCGACCGCACAGAGCTTCAGGACAAGCTAGGCGTGTGCCTGGATACCTGCCATGTTTATGACGCGGGCTATGACATCGTAAGCGATTTAGACGGCGTACTTACGGAATTTGACCGCATCATCGGCTTAAACCGGCTTAAAGCGCTGCATTTGAACGACAGTAAAAATCCCTTTTGCTCCCACAAGGATCGCCATGAAAAAATTGGCCAGGGCAGCATTGGGCTTCCCGCTTTCTCGCGTCTGATCCGCCACGAAGCGCTGCAAGGGATTCCATGCTATCTGGAAACACCCAACGAGCTGGAAGGATATGCGGCAGAAATCGCTTTGCTCAAGGAGGCATACGCACAATGAAACAACCCGTAACCGTTATCGGCGCGGGCTTTGCCGGCAGCGAAGCGGCGTATCAGCTGCTGCGGCGCGGCATTCCCGTGCGCATGTATGAAATGCGCCCCAAAAAAATGACGCCCGCGCATCGCACCGGCGGCTTTGCCGAACTGGTATGCTCCAACTCTCTGCGCGCAGATCGGCTGGAAAACGGCCCGGGGCTTTTAAAGGAGGAAATGCGCCGAATCGGCTCGGTCGTCATGCGCCATGCGGACGCAAACCGCGTGCCCGCCGGCGGCGCGCTGGCCGTTGACCGCGAAGGCTTCTCCCGCGGAGTTACCGATGAGCTGAAAGCACACCCGCTGTTTACGCTGCTGTGCCAAGAATGCACACAGATCCCCGACGGCCCCTGCATCATTGCGGCCGGTCCTCTCTGTTCGGACACGCTGGCACAGGCTGTTTCCGACCTAACGGGAGAAGACTCCCTGCATTTTTATGACGCCGCCGCCCCGATCGTTACAGCTGAATCGCTCAATATGCAAACGATTTTCCGTGCCGGACGCTACGGCAGGGGGGACGACTACCTGAACTGCCCCATGACCCGCGAGGAATACGACGCGTTTGTGGATGCGCTCCTGCACGCCGAAACGGCGGAGGTTCACGGCTTCGAAGCAGACAATGTGTTTGAAGGCTGCATGCCCGTAGAGGTTATGGCAGCGCGCGGGCAGCAGTCTCTTGCTTTCGGCCCCCTGAAACCCATCGGGCTGACGAATCCCCGCACAGGTAAGCATCCGTATGCGGTGGTTCAGCTCCGGCAGGACGACGCAGCAAGCTCCCTTTATAACTTAGTAGGCTTTCAGACGCATCTGAAATGGGGCGAGCAGCAGCGCGTGTTCCGCATGATTCCCGGCCTTGAAAACGCCGAATTCGTTCGCTACGGCGTGATGCACCGCAACACCTATCTATGTTCTCCGCGGCTGCTGAATCATGTATATCAGCTGCAAAAAAATCCGGACGTCTTTTTTGCAGGGCAAATCACCGGCGTGGAGGGATATATCGAATCCGCCGCATCGGGAATGTTGGCCGGAATTGCAATGGCGGCCTACATAAACGGGGAACCCCTCCCCGATTTTACCGCACGCACTGCAATCGGCGCGCTGGGGCGGTACGTTTCATCCGGCTCAGGCAAAAATTTTCAGCCCATGAACATCAATTTCGGCATTATTGAGCCGCTGAACGAACGCTACCGCGGCGGCAAAGCAGGCAAAAACCGCATGATCTCGGAACGCTCGCTTGCTTTTTTAGAATCCTTAGGCTATCCGGAAGCATAAGGGAAAAATTTCATGCACAATATTTAGCGAAAACATTTGACACACTATACTATATTTGGTATAATCGCAGTAAAGCGATAGGTTGCTGCTACTGACGGAACAGGTGAATGAACACCGGGAAACAGCATACCGATAACAGCCGACCGTCTGGGCAGTATCGTAATAACGATGCCGCCCTTTTATTTTCGGCATATCGCCCAAAAGCAAACAAGGAGGAACACCAACATGGAACAATGGAACGGATTTACCGGCGGAAGCTGGCAGACAGATATTGACGTACGCGATTTTATTCAAAAAAACTATACGCCGTATGACGGCGACGCAGCCTTTCTTTGCGGCCCGACCGCGCGCACAACCGCGCTGCGCGAAAAGTTTGACGCGCTTCTGCGCGAGGAACGCGAAAAAGGCGGCGCACTGTATGTAGACACGGAAACCGTAATCACCCCCACCGCTTTCGCCCCGGGGTATTTAGATCGGGAAAACGAAATCATCGTGGGCTTGCAGACGGACAAGCCTCTTGGCCGCGCCTGCAACCCCTTCGGCGGCATGAGAATGGTTCGGGAAGCCTGCAAGGCCTACGGATACACCGTTTCGGAAAAGATCGAAGACGAATTCCGTTTTCACAAAACCCATAACGACGGCGTGTTTTCCGCCTATACTGACGAGATCCGCGCTGCACGCCACTGCGGGCTGATTACAGGGCTGCCCGACGCCTACGGGCGCGGCCGCATCATCGGCGACTACCGCCGCGTGGCGCTTTACGGCGTTGACCGCCTGATCGCACAGAAAAAAGCGGATAAAACCGAGATCGGCAAACGCCCCATGCTGGAGGAGACGATCCGCCTGCTGGAGGAGCTGAACGATCAGATCAAGGCATTAAACGACCTGAAAACGATGGCACTTTCTTACGGCCGCGATATTTCCGCTCCCGCCGCCAATGCACAGGAAGCCGTACAGTGGCTTTATTTTGCCTATCTTGCCGCGATCAAGGAGCAAAACGGCGCTGCTATGAGTCTCGGGCGAGTGTCCACCTTTTTGGATATTTATTTTGAGCGCGATCTCAAAGCAGGCGTGCTCACGGAAGAACGCGCACAGGAGATTATGGACGACTTTGTGCTGAAGCTGCGCATGGCGCGCCATCTGCGCACGCCGGATTATAACGAGCTGTTCGGCGGCGACCCGATGTGGATCACAGAATCCCTCGGCGGTATCGGCGAGGACGGTCGGCATCTTGTAACAAAGAATTGCTACCGTATGCTCAACACCTTATATAATCTGAACCCATCCGCCGAACCGAACCTAACCGTTCTTTGGTCTGAGCAGCTTCCGGAGAACTGGAAACGCTTTGTCGCTAAGGTTTCCTGCGACACAGACGCAGTACAGTATGAAAACGACGATGTGATGCGCCCTGCGGGGTACGGCGACGATTATGCGATTGCCTGCTGCGTTTCCGCCATGAAGGTGGGCAAGCAAATGCAGTTCTTCGGCGCGCGCGCCAATCTGAGCAAACTGCTGCTGCTTTCCGTAAACGGCGGGCGCGACGAGCTGAAGAACCAGCAGGTCGGTCCTGAAATGGAGATCTATCCCGACGAATATCTGGATTATAACACCGTTGTCAAGCGTTTGGATTTCTATCGCCCGTGGCTGGCAAAAATGTATGTTTCAGCTATGAACATCATTCATTACATGCATGATAAATACGCATATGAAAAAACGCAGATGGCGCTTCACGACAGCGAAGTGCACCGCTTTATGGCCTTTGGCATCGCCGGCCTAAGCTGCCTTGCGGATTCGCTTTCCGCCATCAAATACGCCAAGGTAAAATGCATCCGCGATCCTGAAACCGGACTGGTGGTGGATTATCAGGTGGAGGGCAGCTACCCTGCCTACGGCAACGACGACGACCGCGCGGATTCCATTGCATGCGAGCAGGCGGAAAAATTTTATGAAGCGCTGAAGATCAATCCGCTGTACCGCGGCGCGGAGCATACGCTTTCGATTTTGACGATTACCTCCAACGTGATGTACGGCAAAAAAACGGGCAACACGCCGGACGGACGCCGCGTAGGTGAGCCGCTGGCGCCAGGCGCAAACCCAATGTCCGGCCGCGACGCCTCCGGTGCAATCGCCGCACTGAACTCGGTAGCAAAGCTTAAATACCGCTATTGCCGCGACGGGATTTCCAACACCTTCTCTATCGTACCGGAGGCACTTGGGAAAGACGAAGCCACCCGAACCGCAAACCTCGTAACGCTGATGGACGGCTACTTCAGCCAGGGCGCACAGCATCTGAACGTGAACGTGCTCAATCGTGAAACCCTGATGGCAGCCTATGAGCATCCTGAAGATTATCCGAACCTGACGATTCGCGTTTCCGGCTATGCGGTGAATTTTTACAAGCTCTCCCGCGAACAGCAGCGCGAAGTGATTGCCCGCACCTTTCATGTAAAGATGTAAAATTCCCCGGCGGAGCGCTGCTGCCGCCGGACTTTTTCACCCGCACGGAAAAGAAAGGACAAATGCACATGAAAGCACACATTCATTCGGTGCAGTCTCTCGGCACTGTGGATGGCCCCGGCCTGCGGTATGTCGTGTTTATGCAGGGCTGCCCGCTGCGCTGCTGCTACTGCCACAATCCGGATACATGGAAGCCGGCTTCGGGCACGGAGATCAGCGTGGAGGAGCTGACGGAGAAGATCCTGCGCTGCCGGCCGTATTTCAAAAACGGCGGCGGCGTAACCGTTTCGGGCGGAGAACCGCTTTTGCAGGCGGACTTCGTTGCCGAGCTGTTTGAAACGCTCCATCGCTTCGGCATTCACACGGCGTTAGACACCTCCTGCCACGGCAGCGCCGAACAGATCGAAGCTGTGCTGAAGCATACGAATCTGGCGTTAGCCGATGTAAAATTCACCGATGCCGAAGACTTTTCCCGTTACTGCCGCGGCGATCTGACCCGCACGGAGGCTTTTTTAAAAAAAACGGAGGAAATGCAGATCCCCGTATGGATCCGCCACGTTGTGGTTCCGGGGCTGAACGATACGCCCGAAAGCTTGCGCCGATTATATCAATTCGCACAGCGATTCGCAAATATCAAAAAAATCGAGTATCTTCCCTTCCGCAAGCTATGCATGGAAAAATATCAGCAGCTCGGAATTCCCTTTCCCCTTGCGGACACACCTGAAATGGACGCGCAGCGTTTGCAGGAGCTGACAAAGGAGCTTCTGCTTCCCTGATATGATTCCATATTGACAAGCCCATATTCGGCAACTCCTTGCTTGATATGGGCTTTTTTATATTTCCAAAACACCTGCGTTCACATTTCTATAAAAATTCTTATGTAAAAATCAGATCTGTTACTTATTTTTATAAAATTCGGACACACTAATACCATATTAAAAAAGAGGTGATTTTTATGATCGAATCGGATACGATCAAGCTGTTAAGAGAATGCGACGCAGGGATCCGCATGGGGATATCCTCTATTGAAGAAATTTACGACCATGTAAAAAACGAAGCCTTTAAACGCACATTAGATCGCTGCAAGGATGAGCATCAAACGCTGAAAAAGGATATTTTAACACTTTTAGAGCAATACCATGACGATGGAAAGGAACCCGACGCTATGGCAAAAGGAATGTCATGGATAAAAACCAATGCAAAGCTGATGATGAACGAATCGGAC
>JAHAAN010000123.1 GCA_018376855.1 Clostridiales bacterium
AACGCGCAGTTCCTTCTGTTCCTCAGCGCGGTAATCAAAGCGGTTGACGAATATCAGGATCTGCTCCGAATTTCCGTGGCAAGCGCCGGAAACGACCACCGTTTGGGCGCCAACGAAGCGCCGCCCGCTATTGTTTCCATGTTCATCGGCGACGAACTGGCTGAAATTTTGGCTGCTATTGAAGAAGGCGTTGCCTATGACAAGAAGGCTGCTGTTAAAATGGAAATCGGCGTGCATGTGCTGCCTTCCTTCCCCAAGGACACCACAGACCGCAACCGTACCTCTCCGTTTGCCTTTACCGGAAACAAATTTGAATTCCGCATGCTGGGCTCGACCTTCTCCATCTCCGGCCCGAACATCATTCTGAACACGGCGGTCGCCGAAGAGCTGCGCCAATTCGCCGATGAGCTGGAGAAAGCCGATGATTTCAAGCTCGCTTTGAACGCCCTGATCCGCCGCACCATCAAGGATCACAAGCGCATTATCTTTAACGGCAACAACTATTCCGACGAATGGGTAGCGGAAGCCGAAAGACGCGGCCTGCTCAATCTGAAAAGCACGCCGGATGCGCTTCCGTACTTTGTGGCTGAAAAGAATATCAAGCTGTTCACTGCGCATAAGATCTTTACCGAATCGGAGATTCATTCTCGCTATGAGATCCTGCTTGAAAATTACAGCAAAACAATCAACATTGAGGCTCTGACTGCCGTTGAAATGAGCAAGCGCGAGATTCTGCCCGCTGCAATGAGCTTTTTGAAGGATCTGAGCAAAACGGCGCTGAATGTGAAAGCCTGCTGCCCTGCGGCGACAGTCTGCGCGGAAGAGAAGCTGATCGAAAAAATCAGCAGCTTGACCGGCAGCCTGTACGGCGCAACGGAAAAACTGGAAGCTGTTACAGCAGAAGCCGCTTCCGTTTCCGACGCTTTGGCAAACGCACAGTATTACCGCAATGCTGTTGTTCCGGCAATGGATGAGGTTCGTACTTACGCAGACGCTTTGGAAACCGTAATAGGCGAAAACTACTGGCCGTTCCCGACATACGGCGATCTGCTCTACGGAGTCTGATTCCGAACAAATCAAAAGCTTTATTATAATATGTACACAAAGGCGTGTGCATGAGCAAAAAGAGGCTTTCCCTTTCCTGCTCGTGCCGCGCCTTTGTTTATATATAATCACATTATTTAGGAGGAATATATCATGGAAGAAACTTTGACCACATCCGGTTTATGGTTCCTGATCGGCGCGATATTGGTTTTCTTTATGCAATGCGGTTTCGCAATGGTCGAAACGGGCTTTACGCGCGCAAAGAACGCCGGAAATATTATTATGAAAAACCTGATGGATTTCTGCATCGGAACCATCATGTTCATGGTGCTGGGCGCAGGACTGATGCTCGGCGAGGACGCGCTGTTCGGGCTTGTAGGCATCCCCAACTACGATTACATCGCAAACTTTGCTACATATGATTGGAGCAGCTTCGTGTTCAATTTAGTATTCTGCGCTACGGCTGCAACGATCGTATCCGGCTCGATGGCGGAACGCACAAAGTTCAACGCTTACTGCATTTATTCCGCACTGATCACTCTGATCGTATATCCGATCGAAGCGCATTGGGTATGGGGCGGCGGCTGGCTGTCAAAGCTTGGCTTCATTGATTTTGCAGGCTCCACAGTCATTCACATGGTCGGCGGCGTTTCCGCTTTGATCGGCGCAATCGTTGTCGGCCCGCGTATCGGCAAGTACGTCAAGGATAAATCAGGCAAGGTCGTAAAGGTCAACGCTATTCCCGGCCACAGCTTAACGCTCGGCGCGCTCGGCTGCTTCATCCTCTGGTTTGCATGGTACGGCTTTAACGGCGCCGCAGCAAATCACAACGACCTTGAGCTGGCTCAGGTGCTCGCCACCACCACGATTGCCCCGGCGATCGCCACCGTCGTCTGCATGCTTTATACTTGGAAGAAGAACGGCAAGCCCGACGTTTCCATGTGCCTTAACGCTTCACTGGCAGGCTTGGTTGGCGTAACGGCAGGCTGCTATAATATTGATGCGATCGGCGCAACTGTCGTAGGAATCGTATCCGGCATTCTGATCGTTGTTGCGGTTGAATTTGTTGACTTAAAGCTTCACATCGATGATCCCGTCGGCGCAGTAGGCGTGCACGCCTGCAACGGCTTATGGGGAGGCATTGCGGCAGGCTTGCTGGCCACCAACACCGCTCCCGGCGGCGTAGACGGCCCGATTTACGCGCTGATCCACGGCACAGACTTTACAGCCGGTCTCAAAGTATTAGGCATACAGCTTTTAGGCGCCGCCGCAATCATCGCATGGACGGTTGTAACCATGACGGTTGTATTTAAGCTTCTCAAGAAATTCAACGGCCTGCGCGTTTCCCCGGAAGAAGAAATCGCCGGTCTTGACGTTACAGAACACGGCCTTCCGAGCGCGTATGCGGATTTTATGCCTTTAGCTCATACCCTTAACGGCGTAAGCTATGAAGAAGAAATCAGCGGTTCCGTCGCTCCTGACGACGCCGTTCCGGTTGAAATCTCCAGCGATCCCAGTGGCCTTAACGGCGACGTAAAGATGAGCAAGATCGTTATCATCACCAAGCAGAGCAGGTTTGAAGCGCTTAAATCCGCCATGAACGAAATCGGCGTTACAGGCTTGACGGTAACACAGGTGCTGGGCTGCGGAATGCAGAAAGGCCGCCCCGAATATTACCGCGGCGTTGAAGTGGAAGTAAATCTGCTGCCGAAGATCAAGATCGAAATCGTCGTCTGCAAGGTGCCGGTCTCCACCGTAGTGAGCACCGCAAAGAAAGTGCTTTACACCGGCCATATCGGCGACGGAAAAATCTTCGTTTACGACGTTGAAAATGTTATCAAGGTTCGCACCGGTGAAGAAGGCTACGCAGCGCTTCAGGATGAAGAATAAGCCTTATTTAATAAGACAAAGAACACCTGCCGCAGCAGGTGTTCTTTTCTCATTGAAAGACCTAAGCTCCCCCCGGCTCTGTTGTAAAAAATTCGCACAGTAAAAAACATAACGCCCAACCAATACGCAGGGCGTTATGTTTTTGCTTCATTCGCATTCTGTGCAGGTATATTCCGGAACTGCACGCTCGTTTATAACCGATTCATAAAGCTGCCAACCGCCTGCAAGGTTATAGCAATCATAACCGTTGCCGGCAAGGATTCGGCAGGCGATATAGCTGCGAAGTCCTGAATGGCAATGAACATAGACAGGCTTGTCCTTGGGAATTTCGTTTATACGTTCACGAAGAGAATCAAGCGGAATATTGATAAAGCCTTCTATTCTACCGTGGGAAACCTCGACAGCGGTTCTTACATCAAGCAAAGTTATACTTCCGTCACAGGGAAGCTTTTCTACATCATGCCAAAAAAACTGTTTAATTTTTTCCGTAACTATATTTTCGGCAACAAAACCAAGCATATTTACAGGATCCTTTGCGCTTGAAAACGGCGGAGCGTAACAAAGCTCAAGAGTCGCAAGATCGGTAATTTTTCCACCGAAACGAATAACGGCTGCCAGAACATCCATTCTTTTATCAACACCGTCAAAGCCTACGATCTGCGCGCCGATCACTTTTAATGTTTTTTTATCCCACAGCGCTTTTATCGACATCATACTTCCGCCCGGATAATAAGACGCGTGGGAAGCGGAGTAGATATAAGCTTTATCATAATCTATCCCCTTCGCCTGTGCAGTTTTCTCATTAATCCCTGTTGTGGCAACAGTCATATCAAAAAGCTTTAAGACGGCGGAGCCTTGTGTGCCGGTATATTCGCTTTCATATCCGGCAATATTATCGGCAGCAATGCGTCCCTGTTTATTGGCAGGCCCTGCAAGGGGAATAAACGCCGAAGCTTTGGAAACAAAATCCTCTGCCTCTACGGCATCTCCGACTGCATAGACATCAGGGATATTGGTCCTCATTTTACGGTCGACAACAATACTGCCGCGGGGATTTACTGCAATGCCGCAGGCTTTTGCAAGGGCTGTTTCAGGCCTAACGCCCACAGCCATAATAATCATATCCGCACATATCTGACCATTCTGAAGAATAACTCTGTTATCATCAATAGCCTTAACGCCGTTATTCAAATACAGTTTAATTCCTTTCCCCTTTATATAGCGGTGGACGTCCGCCGCCATATCAAAATCAAGAGGCGCTATCAAATGATCGGCAAGCTCAACTATGGAAACCTCAAGTCCCGCTTGCGCAAGATTTTCCGCCATTTCAACACCGATATAGCCTCCTCCGACGACAACGGCCGACTTCGGTTTTGCCGTTTCGATAAAGCTTTTGATCTTAACGGTATCGGGAATATTACGAAGCATAAATACTCTATCGCTGTTAATTCCGTCAATATTAGGCTTTATCGGCCCTGCACCGGGAGATAAAATAAGACTATCGTAGGTTTCATCATACATTTCACCTGTGCGAAGATCCTTTACAGTTACCGTTTTTGTAGCAGGACTGATTTTTACAGCCTCGCTGAATATGCGCACGTCAATATTAAATCTGGATTTAAAGCTTTGAGGCGTTTGTAATGTTAAATGTTCTTTATCTGTAATACTGCCGCCGATATAATAAGGCAAACCGCAATTTGCAAAGGAAACAAATTCACCTCTTTCCAAGATAATGATCTCGGCTCTTTCATCAAGCCGTCTAAGTCTTGCAGCGGCAGAAGCGCCGCCGGCAACACCGCCAATAATAACAGTTTTCATAATTAAGACAAAAATCCTTTCCGTGAAAGAAATAAGATGCAAAAATGCAAATTGACCTGTTCGCAATAATTTGTTATAATTTGCACATGAAATATCATACAATCATTTTTTCCGAAAATAATCCTCTTGGCTTTTCCGAAAGGAGCCATCAAAATGATCCCCTCAAGCTTTGAATCCGTTTATAAAGAAACGTTCCCCTTTTGGAATGAAATATCCGAAAAGGAAAAAGAATATATCTGCCAAAATTCATCGGCTATTACATATCCGAAAGGAGCGAGCGCACACGACAATACCGAATGTTCAGGCGTAATTTTCGTGCGATCAGGCTGCCTTAGGGTATATATAATGTCCGACGAGGGAAAAGATATTACCCTTTACCGTTTATACAAGGGCGATATGTGCATGCTTTCCGCTTCCTGCGTGCTGCAAACAATCACCTTTGATGTGTTTATCTCTGCCGAAGACGACAGTGAATGCTATGTTATCAACGGTTCTGCTTTTTCCCGGATCAGTGAGAATAACCCAAAGATAAAAATATTTTCACTTGAAACAGCGGTCAGCCGATTTTCAGACGTAATGTGGGTTATGCAGCAAATCTTATTTATGAGCATGGATAAAAGGCTTGCCGTTTTCCTTATTGACGAATCCGCAAGGCTGGGATCGGAAGTCATTACGCTGACTCACGAGCAGATCGCCAAATATATGGGATCTGCGCGCGAAGTCGTATCCCGTATGTTAAAATATTTTGCAAACGAAGGGATCATCGAAAGTTCCCGCAAAGCCGTTAAAATTTTGGACAAAAAACGTCTTCATGATTTAGCTGTTCAGCATTTTTAAAATTTCACTTTTCGGCCTTGCCCCGACTGCCTGATTAACAATTCTGCCGTTCTTCATTACTGCAAGCATAGGAATGCTCATAACCCGAAAGGCCTGCGCAAGCTCAGGCTCGTTGTCCA
>JAHAAN010000124.1 GCA_018376855.1 Clostridiales bacterium
CGTGATTGCCGAAGGCGGAGAGGGATTGAGGATCACAGGGGGAACCTTTGGAACCGTGGTGGATATGGGAATCGACGATGCGAACAATATGGGCGCAGCGATGGCGCCGGCTGCGGCCGATACGATCAGCACGTATATGAAGGAGCATCATTGCGCCCCGGAGGATTTTGATATGATCCTTACGGGCGATTTAGGGCAGTTGGGAAAAAGCGTGCTGGCCGATCTGCTTGCCAAAAAGGGATATGACGTGCAGGGAAAGCTTCAGGACTGCGGCTGCATGATCTTTTCGCAGGAGCAGGACACCCATATGGGAGGCAGCGGCTGCGGCTGTTCGGCCGTGGTGCTCAACAGCAGGATCTATCATAAAATGTGCGCGGGAGAGTTGAAAAAGGTTTTGTTCGTGGCCACGGGGGCTTTATTAAGCCAAACAAGCTCTATGCAGGGAGATTCGATCCCCGGCATTGCGCATGCGGTATGCATAGAAAAATAAAGGAGTAAAGCAAAAATGGATTTGTTTCTTACCTTTTTAAAGGTGTTTTTAGTCGGCGGTGCAATTTGTGCCGCCTGCCAGATCTTAATTGATAAAACAAAGCTGACGGCTTCCAGAATTCTGGTTGGCTTGGTTACGCTGGGCGTTATTTTAAGCGCGGTCGGAATTTATAAGCCGTTTGCGGAATTTGCCCAAGCCGGTGCTACGATCCCTTTGCTGGGCTTTGGCCATACGCTTTGTAAAGGTACGTTTGAGGCGGTAGACCAAAAAGGGCTGCTCGGCGTATTTACCGGCGGCGTGGCTGCAACGGCCGGCGGTATTACAGCGGCGGTGTTCTTCGGATATTTGAACGCATTGATATTCCGTTCGCATCAGAAGAAATAACAAAGTATTGTTTTGGGCGATTGCTTTCGCCCATATTCAAAATTGAAATAAAGGCTACGGTAAAGCGGCTCTGCAGAAGAGGCGCTTTCTTTTTTAGTTTGTTGTTTTTCTCCCTGCGGCTTTTTATAAGGCATGCCCGAAAGCGGAACGGCATATGTTTTTAGGCAGATATCTAATAGAGATGGGGGAAGGATGTATGCGTTCTGCATTATACAAAAAAGCAAATACAGGCGGAAGAGGCATTCGGCTGCTGATCGCGGTAACAGGCGTTAGTGTGATCGCGTTTTTCGCATTTTCGCAGGCTCCTTTAGCGCAGCAGATGCGGCAGGGTGTGCAGGAGGCGCTGAGCTATAATATGAATCTCGGCGACGGCGCGGAAAAAATCGGGGAATTATTAGGGATCGGCACTGGCGAAGGGGGCATGATTTCCGTTTCGGGCAAGCCCGCGGGAATGTATGCAAAGCCTACCGACGGTGAGATTCGCCCCTATTCTCAGGAGGATCAAACGCTTACGGCTCTGTGCGGCAGGTTCTATAATGTGTTTTCAATCTATGCCGGTGAGATCAAACAGATCAAGCGTACCGGAGAGCTTTGGGAAATCACGGTTTTGCAGCAGGACGGATGCTTGGCGATCTACGGCGGATGCGGCCTGCCGTTGGTAAACGAGCGCGCAAAGCTCCGCACAGGGCAGCCGATAGCGATGGCGCCGGATTCGGGCAGCATCACGCTTTCACTTGTGTGCGGAAAGGAAAAACTGGATCCTTCCGAATATTTTGCATAGCTGTGCGAAAGGAGCAGGTCATGACGCTGTTTTGTATTAAGGGGATCAAAATAAAAGTGCATCCGCTGCTGTTGGTTATGAGCCTTATCTGGGTAGTAACGGGTTATATCTCTACGGCGCTGATCGTATATGCGGCGCTGCTGCTGCATGAGATCGCGCACATGGTTGCAGCCGCGGCTTTTCGCGTGCGGATCTACGAAATGGAGCTGCTGCCGTTTGGTTCGGCGGCGCGCATGGATGATGTTTTTGAGCAGGCGCCGCTAAAGGAGGCGGTGATTGCCGCATGCGGCCCTGTGATGAGCTTGATCTGCGCGTCAGCCGCTGTTACGGTGTCAAAATATTTTCCTTTGTTTATGCCTCAGCCGCTTAAAGAATTTGCCGATTACAGTTTTCTGATAGCAGGCTTCAACTTAATCCCCGCGCTGCCGCTTGACGGCGGGCGTGTGCTGAGAGCCTGCATTGCCAAAGCCTGCGATTTTGCACGCGCAACAAGAATCTGCGCGATGTTAGGGATATTGCTTGGAGCGGCGCTCAGCGGATACGGTATTTATACTTTTTTCGGTATGCAGCCGGAAATCTTAGTTATGATGCTTGGAGCGTTTCTGCTGCTGTCGGCTGTGGAAGAATTTAAAAGCAGTAAGTTTGAGCTTGCAAAGTGTATGCTGAACCGGCAGCGCAGCAGATGCAGCGAGGATGCGCTAAATGTCAGGATCATTGCGGTGGGGCAGGATATGACGCTGCATCGCGCCGCTATGCTCATCAAGGATCAAAATTATTATATTATTAAAATTCTTAACGACGAATGGGTTCCGATCGGCTCTATTGATGAAAGCAGGCTGAATATAGAGCTTATGAAGCAAGACGGACATACGCGCATTGGAGAGCTTCTTGCAAGAAAGCATTGACCAAAACGAATCAAACAGGTAAAATAGAACCGTAAAATACGGAAGAAACGCGGAAGCCGCGAGAGCGGGCTGCGCTGAAAGGGTTCTTTATGAATTTGGATGAGATTTTATGCAAAGTAGAAAAACCGGCAAGATATACCGGAGGCGAATTGAATGCCGTTTATAAAGAAAATGCGCAGGTTCGGTTTGTTTTTGCCTTTCCAGATGTTTATGAGATCGGCATGAGCCATTTGGGCGGAAAGATCATTTACGGCTTGCTTAACGCCCGCGAGGATACTCTTTGCGAGAGAGTCTATGCGCCGTGGGCGGATATGGAACAGCTTATGCGCGAAAATGAAATCAAGCTTTTTTCACTTGAAAGCCGGAAGCCTGTGGCTGAAGCGGATTTTGTGGGGTTTACGCTGCAATATGAAATGAGCTATACCAACGTGCTGAATATGCTGGATCTTTCGGGGATCGAGCTTTATGCGGCGGATCGGAAAACGGGGCCGTTTGTTTGCGCGGGCGGGCCGTGCGCGTATCATGCGGAACCGTTGGCGCCGTTTATTGATTTTTTTATTCTCGGCGACGGGGAAGAGATCCAGCTGGAATTGATCGAGCTGTACCGCGAATGGAAGGGTAGCGGCGGGGAGCGGATCGAGTTTTTGCGTATGCTTGCGGCGCATGGCGGCTTTTATGTTCCTTCTTTTTATGATGTTGCTTATCATGACGACGGAACCGTAAAATCCATTACTCCGAATGATTCGGCAGCGCCTGCGCAGGCGGTTCGCAGAATCGTTTTGGATTTTGAAAATTGTTATGTGCCCACCCGTCCGGTGGTTCCCTATATTGAAACGGTGCACGACCGCATGATGATCGAGATCTTCCGCGGGTGTACGCGGGGCTGCCGCTTTTGTCAGGCGGGGTATGTTTACCGCCCTAACCGGGAGCGATCGGTTGAAAAAATACGGGAAATTGCGGAGCAGACGTTTCGGGCCACAGGGTATGACGAGATATCGCTGTCCTCGCTTTCATCGGGGGATTACAGCCGCATCACAGAGCTTACCGATTGCTTGGCGCGTGATTTTGCAGGCAGGCATGTGTGCGCCAGTCTCCCTTCGCTGCGGCTTGATTCCTTTAATCCGGATTTCGTCAGCGAGGAGATGCGGCGCTCAAGCCTGACGTTTGCTCCTGAGGCGGGGTCGCAGAGGCTCAGAGACGTTATCAATAAAAATGTTACGCAGGAGGACTTTGAGCGCACCATGCGTTTGGTGTTTGAGGCGGGCTATACCTCCGTTAAGCTTTATTTTATGCTTGGGCTTCCGACGGAAACACCGGAAGATATTGCGGGAATTGCGCAAATGGCGCAAAGATGCACGGAGATCTACCGTGAGCTGCACGGGAATCTGAAAGGGCTCAAGGTGGTCGTTTCCACCAGCTTTTTAGTCCCGAAGCCTTTTACGCCGTTTCAGTGGTGCGCGCAGAGCACAGTGGCCGAGCAGACGGAAAAGCGTCGGTATTTGGAAAGCCTGCTTAAACCGATCCGCTGTGTGGAATACCGTTATCACGAAAGCAGAATGTGTTTTATAGAGGCTGCGCTTGCCAGAGGGGACAGGCGTATGGCCGGCGTGCTTTTTCGCGTATGGAAAAACGGTGGACGTTTTGATAGCTGGTCGGAGCATTTTCGTTTTGATAATTGGCTTCGGGCGTTTGAGCAGGAGGGCTTGGAGCTTGATTTTTATGCCGCGCGGGCGCGCTCTTTGGATGAGCTTCTGCCGTGGGATACCGTCGATTGCGGTGTAAGCAAGAGCTATCTCAAAGCGGAATATCAGCGTTCTCAAGCGGCGCAGACAACGCGCGACTGCAGAAAAGGCTGCACAGGCTGCGGCATGAATCGATTGGCGGGAGGGAAATGTCCGTGCGAGCAATAGTGAAGTTTTCTAAAGGTGAAAATGTAAAATACATATCCCATTTGGACGTTCTGCGTCTGTTTCAGCGGGCTGTTCTTCGGGCGGAGCTTCCGATTGCCTATTCGCAGGGATATAATCCTCATATGCTGATCGGGTTTGCGTGCGCGCTTCCCGTGGGAGTAATCTCCTCGGCGGAATATATGGAGCTTAAGCTTGTAAAAGAAATCGCGGAAGAAGAAATTTCAGATAGGCTCAACGCGGTATTGCCCGCGGGGATTGCGGTTTTAAAGGTGAAGGCTGTGCCGGAGGCGGGTCCGGCGCTTGCGGCGATGATCCGAGCGGCTAAGTATGAGTTTGCCTTTGAGCAAATGACGGAAGAGCTTAAAAGTCTTCCGCTGAGAGTGCTGGAACAAAATCAGATCATGATTGAAAAGAAGTCCAAAAAAGGCATAAAGCTTACGGATATTCGGGGGATGGTGCGCGAGTTTTCGCAGCAGGGAAACTGCTTGGCCTGCGAGCTGACTGCCGGCAATGAAGAGAATCTTCGGCCGGACGTGTTTTGGAGCTATCTAAAAACGCTGCTGGAGGACTCGCAGGAAATGCCGCGTATCTGCAGAACGGCGCAGCTGATTTTGCAGGACGGTACACTGTGCGACGCAATGGAGCTGCATTGAGATGCGCTTTGCACATTTGCACAGAAGAAGGGAAAGAGCATGAAGGAAATTATTGCGGATGTTGGGGAGCTGCAGTCGCGGGTCGCGCTGATAGAGGACGGCGTTCTGCAGCGCTATGAGATCGCCAGAAAGGCTGCCGAACCCGTAAGCGGTAATATTTATATAGGAAAGGTGGAAAACGTTCTTTCGGGAATGCAGGCCGCATTTGTCGATATAGGCTTAGAAAAAAATGCGTTTCTTTATGCGGGCGATATTTTTTTGGCCGAAGGCGGAGACGGTGAAAAGAAGGGGACGCCTCCTATTTCAAAATTAGTGAGTCCGGGCGATGAGATCGTGGTTCAGGTGCTCAAGGAGGTGCGCGGCAGCAAGGGGGTAAGAGTTACGACGGCTGTTGCGCTGCCGGGGAAAAACTTGGTTCTGATGCCGTATGCAAACTATGTGGGCGTGTCTAAAAAGATCGAAAATGAAGAACGG
>JAHAAN010000125.1 GCA_018376855.1 Clostridiales bacterium
AGTATAGTAAGCTTTATCCTCCTCATTTCCCACCACAGCGGCAAAGTGCGCCATCAGCTTTGCGTTGAAATAGTTAAAGCCTGACGACATATACTGCCCCGGCGTGATGGCCGAAACCGGCGAGGACTGGTTAAAGCTGTAAGGCTCGGGGCCTGCCCAGTCGCCGTATAAGCTGTAGATGGCAATACCGTGATCGGAATTGCGGTAAAGATAATCCGTCCACGCCTTGAAGCCGCCGTAGAATTCGCGGATCGTGCGGTCATCTCCGTAGTGCATATAGATCAGCTCTGCAACCAGCAGATACGAGCTGATAACCGTGTCGCCCGGATAATTGCCGCGGCGGAACGGAGCCGTATCGGCAATCGCGCCGCTGAAAGGATCCTGCGTGCCGAAAATATCCCGCACCCATTTAGCGTAGAGCAGATGCAGATCCAGATTATACACCGCGCCTTCGCTGCGAGCTGTCATATCATTCAGCCAGCCCTGACGCTCCGCACGCTGCGGGCAGTCCGTCGGAATGGAATGAAGGTTGCCGTACTCCGTCCACATAATGGCCTTCTGCATCCATGTAAGCATATCGTCGTCAGCGTGGAACGTGCCGATCGTGCGGATATCCGAATTGACCGTGTAGCCCGTAAGCATCTCCAACGTCGGCTCCTCCTCAAGGCCGTACACGGCGGCAAAACGGAAGCCATGGTATGTAAAACGCGGCATAAACTCCTCGGTCTCGCCGGTCCCGCGAAGCATATAGGTGTCCGTCTGCATAGCAAAGGGATAATTTGGCTCTGCAATTCGCAGATAAACCATGTTCGGCGTGCCGTCGTCGTTCAGCAGCTCTGTATGCTCGATCTTGATAACCGTTCCCTTTTTGCCCTTAACACGGATCTTGCACACACCCGTGAAATTCTGCCCAAAATCAAACACTGCGACGCCGCTCTCAAGCTTCTTAACGGAAACGGGCTTCACTTCAAAGCCCACCTTAACAGGCTCCTGATGCGTTGCCATCAGCTTCCCGCGCGGGGCGGGCATCTCAATAGCTCGGTAATAGGCTCCTATTGTGCATTTTTGATCCGGATAAGCGCTTTCTGCACTTTCAGGCAGCCAAAACGACATAATATTAAAGGACTCTTCATGATATTTCCGTTCAAACGCATCACCGGGAAGATTCCATTCCGGTTTTTCATGAAAGAAATTATAGCTTTCGCCTGAGTACTGCGTGGCCAGCTGAATCTCGCTAACGGCAAACACCCAGTTCATGCAGTCCGAACAGAAGGACTGCACGGAGCCGTCCTCATAATCCACATAAATTTGAAGCAGGAAGCATCCGTGATCCGTCCACCCGTTATTCAAGCGCACGCCCACAGCGTTATCGCCCTGCAGCAGATTCGGCGTAATGTCATAGGTAACATAATAAAGCTCTTTATTATAATCGGAATTCACAGGCTCCAGCACGTTCTGCGTGATGCAGCTGCCGTTCATCCACAGCTCGGCAAAACCCGCGGCAGCCAAATACGCTCTGGCACGCACCACGCCCGCGCCCGCCTGCATATGTGCGCGCATGAGCAGCACTCCATTGTTTGCGCAGGGCGCGCCGAGGAAACGACCTTCCCACAGTTCCGGCTCAAGCAGCCCCATTTCAAAGTCAGCCACCTCGCTCCACGCGCTCCAATTTCCGCGGGAATCCGCCACCGACACAGCCCAGTAATATTTTGTTCGGCTCTGTAGCTCAATACCGTCGTACAAGCAAAAGAAAGCGCCGCTTTTTACCACGCCGCTGTCAAACGCATCGGCCATTTTGCTCAGCACATGCTCGCGCGTAGTGCCCACCAGCACACGGTAGGCAGTTTGGCAGTCGCCCCGTTCCTGCGCTTCCGCCTTCCATGTCAATCGCGGACGCTTGATATCCATCCCCATCGGCTGTGAAAAATTTTCACAGCGCAGTTCTTTTACCGTTAAACTCATAAAAATACCCTCTCATTTCTTCGGCTTTCGCAATTAAAAGAATAAATTTTTGCCATCATTTATTTTCAAAATCCATTCAGCTATCATAAAAAGAACATGATTGGCGAAAATTATTATTGATATTATACCGCATTCGCGGTATAATGGATATGTATAAAATTAACCTGTTTCTATACGATTCTAAGCATATACCCTGTCAAACGGCACAAACGCATGCACAAAACTCACCTAATTGCTTTCGGCAAGCACGGTTGAGCAAACTTTGATGTTTTTATGCAGGGTAAAATCAAAAGGAGCAATGCACCGCATGAATGATAATATTGTCTTTAGTCAGCAGCTTGAAAACATTCAGCTTGAATATCTGACGGGTGATTTTGCAAAGTGCTGGCAGTCATGGGGTTCCTCCAACATCAGTCCGTATTATAATAAATTTTATTATATCATGAGCGGGGAATGCTATATCAAAATCGACGACAGCGAGTATATCGCCCGCAAAGGGCAATTATTTTTGCTGCCCTGTAATTCCATGCAGACCTATCACCACATTTCGGAAAACTGCATCTCTAAATACTGGCTGCATTTTACCACAATGTGCAACAACAAGGATCTGATGGAGCAAATCGCACTGCCGCATTATATTGATGTGGAGGATCAGGATTATGTGGCCGATTTGTTTAAATTCATCATCATCAATAACCACCTTTCGCTCCATGAGATTCTGCGGCGAAAAGCATATATTCTGCAGCTGCTCGCCTACTATACCGAGCATTCCCATATCACGCGCGAAACTGTTTTTAAAGACACCAAGCTTTCCACCATCCTTACTTATATTGAAGAAAACCTTTCCCGCGATATCACAATCAACGAGCTGTGCAATATCTCGCACCTGCACCCGAATTACTTTATTCGCTACTTTAAGGAAAAAACAGGCCATCCGCCGATCGAATTTATTAATAATCTGCGCATTAACCGCGCCAAAAAGCTGCTGCAAACGCAAAACGATTCCGTGCAGGTCATCGCCTATCAGGTAGGGTTTGAAAGCTCTAACTATTTTTCACGGCTGTTTAAAAAGAAAACAGGCTTCTCGCCCAGCGAATACCGCTATATCGCCAAAGCCAGACCCGACAGCTACGACTTTGAATAAAACGGGAGCATCACGCCATGGATTATCTTTACGCCTCAAAAGAGGATTTCTCCTTTTTGGCCAGCGGCAACGTTATAAAGCACTTCTCCGGCATGCCCTGCTTTCCTGTGCGCCTTACCTTAGAGCTGTTTGAAAGAGCCTATTGCTTGATCGGCAAGGACAAAATCTCCGTGTACGATCCATGCTGCGGAAACGGCTTCAGCGTAACAGTTTTAGGGCTGATGTGTTCGGATAAGCTCTCTGCATTATCGGGCTCCGATATTTCCCCCGCCTGCGTCGATGCGGCGCGCTGCAATGTTTCTCTGCTTATTCCGCGCAATCTGCTATCCGCGCGCGATGCACTGTTCAGCAAAGAAACCACTGGCCAAGAACGGCGCAATCAGCTGCAAAAATCCATTGATAAGCTTTTGCTGCGCGCCGGAACGTCCGAGCTTCCGACAAATATCTTTCAGCACGACATTCTTTCCACCCCGCCCGAACAGCTGCGCGGCAAAGCCGACCTCATTTTTGCCGACATTCCTTACGGCAGCATGACGGCATGGCAAACCGAAAAGAAGCTTACGGAATCTCCCGTTAATGCGCTTTTAAACAATCTTCTGCCGGTAATGCATCATAACAGCGTGCTGATCGTTTGCGGAAGCAAAAGCCTAAAAATTCAACATGAACGTTTTATCCGATTAGACAAACTGCGTGCCGGAAAACGGATGATCTATCTGCTTAAAAGCAGCGCCGACGGTTTAGGCCAATAAAAAACCTCCCCTATTTCAGTTTCGGGCAAATCCCTCAGCGCACAAGCGCGCCAAGTATTTGCCTGCCTTCCATTCAGCCGTTATATATTGCCCGCAAACGAACCTTCGCAAGTCAAACCTACTTATTATAGCCGCCGTTTTGTTCTTCCGCACACTACTCCCGCACTAAATTCATGTTTGTCCGCCTCGGAAATAGCCGCAGCACACTTTTCTATAAATCCCCAAAGCTCATTTGGGACGAAATGCTCACTAACGTATGATTGCTTTCTCATGATTGCTCTTATCGTTTATCCCCATAAAATACTTTTCAATTATTCTTTCGCACAAGCACTATATAGTGCTTGCAATCCCACTTTTTGCGGCTTTTTATCCTCTATCGGTTGATTTTCTATTGCGCTGTTCGTGTCTGAATACTATCTCGCTAACCCTGTTTCCCGATACCTCTCACGGCGTTAAATTTCAAACTGCCTAACACAGCCCCTTTCCCGCATATCGCCTGGCCGCAATATCGAAATAAAAATACAGTATCCTATTTCCATTTCATATCGCACGTCATAAACCGTTTATATCCTTCTTTCCGATAAATCAGAACCTTCTTGTGGCTCATTAAATCGGCAGGCTTCAACTTCATAATAAAGCAGTTCGCTCACAGCTGAAGCTTTTTATCCCCGACAGCTCCGGCGAATTTGCCAATAGATAAAAAACAAGCCGCCGCAAATCCTTGCGGCAGCCTGCTTCAACCTTAAACGGCGTATCCATTATTTTCTGCATTCTCTGTCAAACTCAGGGTTCATCGCATAAATATTTTTCTGATCCAACTGCTCAACCACATGATTTAACGCCTCTCCGAATCGCTGATAATGCACAATCTCCCTTGCCCTAAGGAATTTGATCGGATCCCGAACATCAGGATCATCCACCAAACGAAGAATATTATCATAAGTGGTACGCGCCTTCTGCTCTGCTGCCAAGTCCTCGTTTAAATCTGTAATCGCATCCCCCTTGGACGCAAACGCCATAGAGCTAAACGGCACACCCGATGCAGCACAAGGCCACACTCCTGTCGTGTGATCCACAAAATAGCTTTCAAACCCACCTTCTTTGATCTGCGCAGGTGTGAGATTTCTGGTAAGCTGATGCACGATTGCGCTCACAATTTCCAAATGTGCTAATTCTTCCGTACATAAATGTTATACATAAATTCGGAACTATTATTCCTTTTATTTCCAAAACATTTGTTGTAAAATGTAGAAAAGGAACGAGATTTTATGTATAACTTTGAAGAGATGGGTAAAAAAATCCGTGCTGCACGGGAAATCAAAAATCTTAGCCGCGAAAGGCTTGCTGAATTATGTAATACAAGCGATAAATGCATCAGCAATATTGAATTAGGTCTCTCAAACCCAAGAATTCATACCATAGTAAAAATATGCTATATACTGGATCTCGACCTAAAAGATTTTATGGATTTTTATCAGGAGGATCCCCATGAAGAAACTACATTACCGTTACATACCACAGAACCTGTATCAGACCGACATTGGAGCGTATGCTTCCTATGGGATCACACTGAAAAATGATCCCAACGTAATCGTCAATGATGTGAGCTGCGAGAAAAAAGTTGTAAAACGCATCGGTCACGCTCTCAATCGCTATCAAGCCGATCCAGTTCATCTTACGGATGTTATTGAGGATATGTTGGG
>JAHAAN010000126.1 GCA_018376855.1 Clostridiales bacterium
GAACCTGTTTCATGAATCGTGGCAGCTTTGAGAATATTCCATTGGCTCCAGCTGTGCCCCGCAGCGGAAACGGTTTGTTTTTCGAGCTTTCCGCATGCCGCGCACGTGCGTTCCCGAAGCCCAGCTTCAGTGCAGGCGGGGGATTCCGTTATATGCCATGCGCTATACCTATGGTCAAGCGTGTTGATTTGTTGGGTTTGTGCTTCTCCGCAAAGTGTACAGACGCGTACTTGCTCGCCGGCTTCAGTGCAGGAGGCGGCTTCGGTTACCGTCCATTTTCCGTAGCTATGAACAATATGAGGGGTGGGGGATTCTGAAACCGGAGCTTCGGTAACAGTCTCTGTGGGGATAGGAGTTTCGGTTCCTTTCGGTATGGCAGTTGTTGACACCGGCACAGGGGTATCGGTTTGTTTTGAAACAGCAGAGGTTAGGGTGGGAGCAGTGTCCTTTGTTTGTAGATTGGCTGTTGAAATCGGTATAAGCGCAGCGCTGCCGGAAAGAGCGGTTGAAATAGCTTCGTCGGATTTAGTGCAGGCTGTAAGGCTTAATGTCAGCAGCGCACTGATCAATATAACGCGTGATTTTTTCATTTTCTATCACTCTTTCTGTGTAAATTGAAAGCATGCTTGGGCTGCGCATGCTTTGTAAGCGGGCAAATTATGCCGCCCTGCCCGTAGGCTTGTTATTTCAATTCAAAACCGAAAATCAACCGAGAACTAAAGGCATATTCACTGTTCAATTTACAGAATGAATTTTGCGGCTTTTGGCGGGCGCGCATCCAGCTCTGCTTTTTTCTCTTCATAGCCGGGGCGGCCAAGCAGGGCATAGGTAGCGTTTTTGCCTTCCTCAACACCGGGTTGGTCGTAGGTGTTGATGTTCAGCAGAGCGCCGGTATACGCGGTTTCCAGCTCGTAGAAGTATAGTAGCTGACCGATCGTAAACGCGTTTACCTCCGGCAGTGTAATGGTGTGATTTGGCTTTCCGCTCTTCATCACGGCGTATTCTGTTGCCAGCTGCTCGCTTTGGATCAGTTCCTGCATCGTGTGGCCGCAAAGGAAGCTGACGGCGGGAATATCGCTGCAGCCTTGCGGAATGGTGATATCCGTGCGGTAGCAGTCTACCGTTAGGAACGTGATTACTTTATCAAACGGGCCTTCGGTATAAAGCTGAATCTGCGAATGCTGATCCGTTACGCCTAAAGCTTTGACCGGTGTTTGGCCTGCGTGAATGGTTTGTCCGTCCAGTGAAACGCTTTTGCCCAAGCTTTCTCCCCAAAGCTGGCAGTACCAATCGGCCATGAATTTCAGGCTATCCGCATAGGGCATCATGACGGAAATATTCATGCCCTTCTGCATGGCGATATACTGCATCACAGCGGCCATGAGCGCGGGGTTTTTGTAAATATCTCCTTCATGGCAGCACTGATCCATGTAAGCCGCGCCTTCCAGCAAAAGCTCGATGTCAATGCCGCATACGGCGGCACAAAGCAGTCCCACAGGGCAAAGCTCGCTGAAACGTCCGCCCACGCCGTCCGGGATTATAAAATGTTTGAAGCCGTCCTGACGAACCAATTTGATCAGATTGCCTTTTTCGGCGTCGGTGGTTGCGATAATATGCTTAGCAGCATCTGTACCCAACGCATGATTTAAAAGGTCGCGTATGATTAGATATTGCGTCATGGTTTCGGACGTGCTGCCCGATTTGGTGATAACGTTAAAGCATGTTTTTTTCAGGTCGATAACTTCAAGAAGAGAAGCCATGCGCTCCGGATCTACATTATCCTCCACATAAAGCTTCGGGCCGCCGCGCTTTTCAGCCGGGAGCTCATTATAGCGCAGATGGTTCAGCGCCTGCTGAACGGCAATCGGCCCCAAAGCGCTTCCGCCTATGCCAAGCACAACGAAATATTCATATTCGGAACGCACCTGCTGTGCTGTCTGTAAAATATCCGCAACAACTTCGGCTTGATTGTAGGGCAGTTCCGTCCACCCCATCATGCCTTTGCCGCGCCCAAGCGCTACTTTCTCAAAAGCCGCTTTGGCTTCGCCCGCGGCATTATCCAGCTCGCTTTGTTTGATTCCGTGTGCGCCCACAGCCTGTTCCATCATGTTGTTAACGTCCAGCCGCAGCTTCAGACGGCGTTTTTCCATATCATTCATGTCAATTCCACCTTTCTTATCCATAAGTTTTATTATAGAAAGAACAAATGATTTCGTCAACTTTATTTGCGGCGTTTTTGGGGAATAAAAAATCAATTTTTGCTCATAATCAGTCCTATAAAACAGGAAAAGGAAGGGAATATCATGAGCGAGCTTAAAAACAGTAAAACTTATGTCAGTTTAGAGGATGCATTTACAGCTGAAAGCATGGCGTATACACGTTATATGATCTATGCAGCTGCTGCGCAGGCAGAGGGATTTCGCCAGATCGCCGAGCTTTTTGAGGAGACGGCGCATAATGAAAAGGAGCATGGAGAGTTGTGGTATAAGGAGTTGGGCAGGATCGGCGCCACGCAGGAAAACCTGCTTTCGGCAGCGGAAGGCGAGCATGCGGAGTGGACGGAGATCTACAATCATATGGCGGAAGTGGCGGAAGAGGAAGGCTTTCGTGCGCTGGCTGCAAAATTCAGAATGGTAGCGGGAGTGGAAAAACAGCACGAGGAACGCTTTCGCGCTCTGAGAGAAAACATTGAACAGCAGCAGGTGTTTTCACGTCCGGAAGAGTCTGTGTGGCGGTGCAGAAATTGCGGTTATACTGTCGTGGGAACGGAAGCGCCCGAAGTTTGTCCGCTTTGCGCGCATGACCGCAGCTATTTTGAACTGGCGGCTTTTAATTATTGAGCAAGGCTTTAAGAGCATAAAATAAAACACGAAAAATGCCATAAAACGATTGACATATACGGGGCTTTCAAGTATTATAAAGTAAGTGATGCTGATAGCCAAATGAAAAGGATCGGGTGTTGCCTGCGGGGCTTTTGGGCGCGCACATTCGTTCCTTTTTGTGATTTGTATGTAAGGTGGTTTTTCGGGTATGGGCAGAGCAGGCACGGTCATCGTGGTAAACAGGCGCTGATGAAAGCGCGGGGTGTAAGGCTTCGCGCGGAATAAGCGCCTCTTTTTCTGTTTTGCAGGCATCATTTATCTATATTTCAAAGGGGGATTTTCATGTCAACCTGCGCAATTGTCGGAATTACATGGGGCGATGAAGGAAAGGGCCGCATGGTCGATCTGCTTTCTGAAGACTATGACATCGTGTGTCGGTATCAGGGTGGGAACAATGCCGGCCATACGGTTGTGAACGAATTGGGGGAGTTTAAGCTCAACCTTTTGCCTTCGGGAATTTGCCGTCGCGACGTGATCAATGTGCTTGGAAACGGCACGGTGATCGATTTGGAGCATTTGTTTAACGAGGTAAAAAAATTGAGGGATCGCGGTGTCGTGATCAGCAGTGAAAACTTCCGCATCAGCGACCGTGCGATCGTTTGTATGCCGTATCACCGTGAGCAGGATGTGTATGAGGAGGAACGCTTGGCGGGCAAAAAGTACGGTTCCACCCGCCGCGGTATTGCGCCTGTATACGGTGATAAATATATGAAAAAGGCGGTTCAGATAGGTGAATTGCTGCACGAGGATTATTTAAGGAATCATCTGAACGATATTCTTAATTTTAAAAATCTGTTTATCAGCCGCGTATACGGCGGCAAGCAGTATACAGCAGAAGAGATCATGGAATGGATCAAGACCTACGGTTATCCTTTCCGTGATTGCATATGCGATACGGGAAAGCTGCTGCGAGATGCGCAGAATGGCGGAAAGAAGATTATGTTTGAGGCGCAGCTTGGCGCGCTGCGTGATATTGATTACGGCATTTATCCCTATACATCGTCCTCCACGCCGCTGGCTGCCTATGCGCCCGTCGGTTGCGGGGCGCCGTCGCTGAAGGTGGACGAGGTTATCGGTGTGGCTAAGGCTTATTCCACCTGTGTTGGAGAAGGACCGTTTGTTACCGAATGGTTTGATGAACGCGCCGATGCGCTGCGTGAAGCAGGCGGAGAATATGGCGCCGCTACAGGCAGACCCCGCCGTGTGGGGCCGCTTGATCTGGTCGCTACCAGGCAGGGTGTTTTGCTTCAGGGGGCAACCTGTGTGGGTCTTACGAAGCTTGATGTTGTTTCTTATATGGATCAGATCGATATCTGCACCGCTTATGAAGTTGACGGTAACATTATTCATGAGTTTCCGACAACGCCGGAGCTTATCAAGGCAAAGCCTGTTTATGTGCAGATGAAGGGCTGGAAATGCGACATCAGCAAAATTACTAACTATGAGGATCTGCCTAAAGAGGCGCGGGATTATGTAGAGTTTATTGAGAAACAGATCGGCTGCCCGATCAAATATGTTTCCGTCGGCCCGAACAGGCATGAAATCATTTATCGTGAGGTTTAAGATGGCAAGCAATATATATAATTCTCCCTTGGGTTCAAGATATGCTTCAAAAGAAATGCTGTGGCTTTTTTCAGATGATTGCCGTTATTCTACGTTCAGAAAGCTGTGGGTTGCACTGGCAGAGTCCGAGCATGAGCTTGGCCTGCCCGTAACGAGAGCGCAGGTGGAGCAGCTGAAGGCGCATGTCGATGATATTGATTACGAGGTTGTTGCAAAAAAAGAGAAGGAGATTCGCCACGATGTTATGGCGCATGTGTATGCTTACGGCGTGGTGTGTCCCGATGCAAAGGGAATCATTCATTTGGGCGCTACCTCCTGCTATGTAACGGATAATGCCGATATGATCATATACCGTGATGCGATGCGCCTGTTAGAAAATAAGCTGCAAGCAGTTATTGCCAATTTGGCGGATTTTGCAAAGCAATATCGTGCATTGCCTACGCTGGGATTCACTCATTTTCAGCCGGCACAGCCCACTACGGTCGGCAAGCGCGCCTGTTTGTGGGCGCAGGATTTTATTGCCGATTTGAACGATTTGCAATATGTGCTTGGCGGCATGAAGCTGCTCGGCAATAAGGGCACCACGGGAACACAGGCCTCTTTTTTGGAGCTTTTTGAGGGCGATCATGAAAAGGTCAAGGAGCTGGAGCTGCGCATAGCTCAGAAGATGGGCTTTGAAAAGGTATTTGCCGTTTCGGGGCAAACATATCCGCGCAAGGAGGATGCAAGGATTTGCAATGTGCTGGCCGGAATCGCGCAAAGCGCATATCGCTTTGCAAACGACCTTCGCTTGCTTCAGCATTTGAAGGAGGTTGAGGAGCCGTTTGAGAAATCGCAGGTGGGTTCTTCCGCAATGGCGTATAAGCGCAATCCTATGCGTTCCGAAAGGATTTGCTCGTTGTCCCGTTATATCATGACGGATGCGCTTAATCCGCTGCTGACAGCGTCTGTGCAGTGGCTTGAACGGACGTTGGACGATTCGGCAAACCGCAGAATCGCTGTGGCGGAGGCTTTCCTTGCTGCGGATGCGGTGTTGAATATTCTCATTAACGTCACGCAGGGCATGGTTGTAT
>JAHAAN010000127.1 GCA_018376855.1 Clostridiales bacterium
CGCCTCCCGCAGAGGATAATTCATAACACTGTCAAGCTGATTACCCAATAAAAATGGTCTCATACTACCGTAGCTGACTTTATTGGAGGCATCCTCCCACACTTCGCCGATCACAAGCGCTTGGGGATCTTTTTCCTTCACAGCCTTTCTGAGGCAAAAAAGAAATTCGTCCGGAAGCTCATCGGCAACATCCAATCTCCAGCCGGAAGCTCCCTTTTCGATCCATCTGCGCACGATACTATCGTTTCGGACAAGCATATAATCCATATAAGACGGCGTAGTTTCCTTTACATTCGGGAGAGACCACACGCCCCACCAACAGTCATAATCATCCGGAAAGCTATTAAAGCTGTACCATTCATAATAGGGAGACTTCTCGCTTTGGTAGGCGCCAAGCTCCGGATATGTCCCATTGCGGTTAAAATAGCGACTGTCCGAGCCTGTATGAGAAAAAACGCCGTCAAGAATCACACGAATGCCAAATGCTTTCGCCGCTTTGCAAAGCTTAGAAAAATCCTCATTGGTGCCTAAAACCGGATCCACATTCTCATAATCCGCGCAATCATAGCGATGATTGGAATATGCGCTGAAAATCGGATTAAGATACAACACCTCCACGCCAAGCTCCCGCAAATACGGCAGCTTGCTTTGAATTCCCTCAAGCGTGCCTCCGAAAAAATCATTCGCGGGATAATAGCCCTTTTGAGGATCAGGCAAATAATCTACCGGTTCATCCCAATTCTCATGTTTTCTGCAATCGCTCCGCACGGAAAAATCTCCGCTTTTACAGAAGCGATCCGGAAATATTTGATACATCACCGCACCCTTTGCCCAATCAGGCGTTTGAAATCCGGTTTCATACACCGTAATCTGAAACGAGCGCATAGGATCGCACTGTGCCAGCAGCTCCCCTTCTCCGCCGAGACCTAATGCGTTGTTTTGGTAATATACCGTTCCCTGCGCACAATAAAGAATAAAGTAATAAAACACAATGCACGGTTCCTGCGGAAGTAAAAGCTCCGCACAGCAGCGCAGCTTACCGTTTGAAACATCATGCAATGCCATAGGTTTCAGTCTCTCTGCATCGCCACACCACAGGCGCAGCTCCGCCGCATATATTTCCATAGACTGATCCGCCTCAACAGCGAGTGTAACCGCCGTTCCAACAGGCTGCGCACCAATAGGACTGCGATATTGCAGTTTTTGCGAATCATGGATTACAGGGCTATAAGCTGCCATATTTTTTCGTTATACTCCTTAATACTGCGATCGCTGGAAAAGTAATATGAGCGCGCCACGTTTATGATTGCTTTGCTTATCCACTGGCTGCGGTCACTATAAAGCCTTTCCATCTCCTCATGCGTTTGCGCATAGGACGTAAAATCCTTCAGGCACAGATATGGATCGGCATAACCTCCGTCTCCGTTGAGCAGATAATCCTTCATACTTGCCACATTTGGTGAAAGCGTACCGTCTGCAAGCGCATCGATCACTCTTGCCAGCGCTGCATTCTCGCTGTAAATTTGCCCCGGATTATAAGAACCCAAACGATAAATTCCCTCCACCTCATGAGCGCGCAGCCCGAAAATAAAAATATTTTCATCCGAAAGAAGCTGATGCATCTCCACATTAGCGCCATCCATTGTCCCTATAGTCAACGCTCCGTTCATCATAAACTTCATATTGCCTGTTCCGGAGGCTTCTTTCCCTGCTAAGGATATCTGCTCGCTGATGTCGGCAGCAGGAATAATCAACTGCGCGTTAGAAACACCATAATTTTCAATAAACACCACTTTAAGCATATCCCTGCAGCGCGGATCATGATTAACCAGCTGCGCCACCGCATTAATCAGCTCAATCGTCTGCTTAGCGCGAACATAACCCGGCGAAGCCTTGGCGCCAAAGATAAAAGTCTGCCGCTGATGCTCCGCTCCGTTTTCCACGATGTCAAAATACAAATATAAAATATGCAAGATATTCAACAGCTGACGCTTATACTCATGCAAACGCTTTACCTGAATATCAAAAACGGAATCCGGGTCTACTGCGATCCCGCTTTTTTCCTGAATATATTTTGCCAGTTTTGCTTTATTTCCGCGTTTGATTTCGGCAAAACGCTCTGCAAACGCAGCATCGCTATGATAACGCTCCAATTCGGCGATCAGGGGCATATTATTTACCCAATCCTGCGTACCCAAAGTTTCGCTGATCAACCGCGCAAGTTCAGGATTAGCTTGAAGCAGCCACCTGCGCGGCGTTACGCCATTGGTAATATTAATAATCTGCGCAGGCTGAAGCGGCACATACCCCTTAAACAAGTTATGCCGCAAAATTTCCGTATGCAGCCCTGAAACACCGTTCACCTTATGACATGCCGCCATACACAAATTCGCCATGCGCACCTGATCGTATGCAATAATACCCAGTTCATCTCCCTGCTCGGGCGCAAATTTCATCCTGAAACGGCGATCGATCTCTTTAAGAATCATATAAATGCGCGGCAACAGATTTTCCAATAAGTAACAAGGCCATTTTTCAAGCGCCTCGCTCATAATCGTGTGATTGGTATAGGAAAATACTTCACGGCAAATCTCCCATGCCTGTTCCCACGGCATAAGCTCCTGATCCACAAGCAAACGCATCAGCTCCGCAATGCCGATCGCCGGATGCGTATCGTTGATCTGCACGGCATTATACTTCGCCAGCTGCTGCACCGGCAAGCCCATCGCCTTATGACGGCGCAGCATATACTGAAGCGTAGCACTCGTAAAGAAATACTGCTGCCGCAAACGAAGACTTTTTCCGGCATTATGGCTATCGTTAGGGTACAGCACACGGGAGATCGTTTCCGCAAGCTCTTTTTCAGCACTTGCGCGAATATAATCGCCTTGGCCAAAGGACGCCATATCAAAATACACCGGCGAACGAGCGCTCCAAATGCGCAGCGTATTGGCACAGCCGGATCGGTAACCCATAATCGGAATGTCGTAAGGGGTGGCAAGCACCTTATTGCAGCCCTCCATGCGGTGCCGCATGTTGCCGTTTTCATCGTAATATTCCACCACTCGGCCGTTAAACAAAATCTCAAACTGCTCCTCGGGGCGTTCGATCTCCCAACTGCATCCATGCTCCAGCCAATTATCAGGCATTTCAATTTGCTGCCCATCCACAATTTTTTGCTTGAAAAGACCGTAATCATACCGGATCCCGCAGCCTATTGCCGGCAGCGAAAGGCTTGCAAGCGAATCCATAAAGCAGGCGGCCAAGCGACCAAGCCCACCGTTGCCAAGCCCTGCATCCTGCTCAATCTCCTCCACCGCTTCCATGCTGATATTCATCTCTTCCAGTGCCTCGCGGTACAGCTCATATTTTTCCAGTGCAATCAAATTGCTCGTTAAAAAGCGCCCCATCAAAAACTCAAGAGAAAGGTAGAACACTACTCGCCCATGATTGCGAAAAAGCTTGGAATTGCTTTCCTGCCACGTCTCCATGATCTCATCGCGCACCGTGAGCGAAACCGCTTTATACAGTTGCAGCAGCGTTGCCTCCTCCGGCGTTGTGCCGAAATGCCGCTTTAATTTCCCCGCAATATTACGTTTAATCAGCCGCTTTTCAAAAGAATAAGTTTCCGTTTGCATTTCATGCCTCCATTTTCTATCTGCCGGCAGATCAATATCAGGCTTTCTTATAATGACAAAGAAGCGGCTCTATACGCCGCTTCTTTACTATGCTTTCAACAGCGACCGATAAAGCTCCTCATATGCCGCCGCGCTCTTTCCCCAAGAAAAATCCCTTTTCATAGCGCGGCGCACAAGCATATCAAACGCCTGCTTCTCATCGCGATAAACACGCAGCGCCATTCGTACCGTAAAGGCCATATCATATGCGTTCGCTTCCAAAAAAGAAAAACCGTTTCCCGTTTGCTCGTATTGATTATAGGGTTCAACCGTATCTTTAAGCCCACCGGTCTCCCGAACGATCGGCAGCGTTCCGTAGCGCATCGCAATCATTTGCGAAAGACCGCACGGCTCAAATAACGACGGCATCAGGAAGAAATCCGCTCCGGCATATATGCGGTGCGCCATTGTATTATCATAGCGCATCATTGCCGCTACGCGCGTATTATAGCATCTTTGCGCATTTCTGAAAAGCGATTCATAACGCTTTTCCCCCGTTCCGAGAACAACAAGCTGAAAGTCCTCTTTTGAAAGCAATTCCCACAGTTGTTCTTCAAGCATGGCACAGCCCTTTTGATCGTACAGCCTTGTAACCATCCCGATAAGAGGTACATCCGCGTCCGCCGCAAGCCCCGCTTCTTTTTGCAGCATCTCCTTACATGCCTGCTTTCCATCCATATTCTCCGCACAAAACGGAGATACTGTGAAGGGATCATTTTGCGGGTCAAATTCTTCCGTATCGATTCCGTTAAGAATCCCGTAATAATCACAGGCGCGAGCACGCAGAATCCCATCCATTTTCTCACCGAAATAAGGCGTTTGCGTTTCCTGAGCATAGGTAGGACTGACCGTTGTGATCTTATCGGCAAACACCACTCCCCCCTTTAGAAAGGATGCTCCGCCGTAAAATTCCAACATTTCTGCCGTAAAGTCCGAATCCGGCAAACCGAAATAATCCTTTAGCGCATCAATGGAAAAGGTTCCTTGATACTTTAAGTTATGAATCGTCATCACAGATTTGATTTTAAGACCTGCATACTCCCTCTTTAACAACACGGGAATCATGCCTGTCTGCCAATCGTTACAATGCAGAATATCGGGAGTAAAGCCCATTACCGGCAAAAGCGCCAACACCGCTTTGCAGAAAAAAGCATACTTTTCCGCCTCAGCGCACATCTCCCCGTATACGCTCCCGCCATAAAAATAGTACTCATTATCAACAAAATACACCGTTACACCGTTATAGTTCATACGCATCAGCCCTGCGTATTGATTGCGCCAGCCCAAAGAAACAAAGGTATAGCCGACATATTCCATGCGATCCTTATACTGCTGTGCAATCACGCCGTATTTAGGCATAATTACACGCGCGTCTACCCCGTTTTTCTTCAATGCTGCCGGCAAAGACCCCATTACATCGGCAAGTCCGCCAACCTTTGCAAACGGATTCACCTCCGAAGCCGCAAATAAAACCTTCAAGCAAAGCCCTCCTGTTATACAATGATATTTTTTGCGATCACAACGGGATAACTTTCCTGCCCCATCAACCGTTTCCCCTGCCGAATCTCCACGGATTTATCCAAAATGGCATAATCCAGCTGAGCATTGCGGCAAATCTTTGAATTCTGCATAATAATGCAATTTGAAACAGAGGCGCCTTCTTCAATCTGAACACCCCGAAAAACAATGCAGTTCTCCACACGCCCGTTAATGATGCAGCCATCGGCAACCAAGCTGTTTTTTACGGCTCCATGTTCGCCGTGAATACACGGCACCTGATCCTTGACCTTTGTATAGATCGGCGTTTTCACGTTAAAAAGCGCATCACAGACTTTAGGCACTAAAACATCCATAACAAAATCATGAAGCCCGCGCGCCATACAGCGGTTGATTTGATACTCAAGGAACTGTTTTTCCATAAGGTATATGCCCATGGAACGTCGATTCGAAAAATCCCCTGCCGCACCAACCTCCATATCCAGCACCCTGCCGCTTTCATCAGTTCTCAGTGCAACGCTACCTTTGGCAGCTTCGCCATGTGCCTGTTCCATATGACACAGCACCGTAATATCCGCATGATTTTCGATATGACAGCGTTCCAGCTCCTCAAAGGTTGTGTTAAACATTAAATCCGCTCCGGCAAGCAACACATACTTCTGCGTAGAACGGCGCAGGAAATCCAGCACGCCGCCGAGAATATCCATATCGCCCTGAATACTTTGCTGCATATCGCTGTTAGAGTACGGCGGAAGGATACGCAGACCGTACAGCTTTCTGTTCAAGTCCCATTCCTTTCCGGATCCAAGATGATCCATCAAGGAACGATAGTGCGAACGTGTCGCTACCCCGACGTTGCTGATGCCCGAATTAACCATATTGGAAATGATAAAGTCAATCACACGATACCTGCCCGCCACCGGCACCGCCGAAACAGATCGGTTGCGTGTCAGCTCCGCAAGAATATTTCCGTTATCGCCCGTTAAAACAAGCCCTAATGTATCAAGCATACCGTTCGCTCACCTCTCTGATCTCTTCACTGACAACATCACTGTCAATCATCATGCCGTAACTGACATAAGCGCCGGACGCCACACAGCATTCATCGCCCACCAGCACAATTCTTCCGGCACACATATTGCTCAGCGCCCGTTCCAAATTGGTTTTTTCCGAACCGACATGCGCATTCTCGCCAACCTCGCTGTTCATACCCACCACTGCATGATCCACAACAGCTCCGGCACAAACCGTTGTATAAGGAAATATGATGGAATCCCGCACAACGGCGCCACGTTCTACGGTAACGCCCGTAAACAAAACCGAATGCTCCACAGTACCGTATATTTTACACCCTTCGGTGATACAGCTATTATGCACATTTCCCTCCGGAGCGATATACTGCGGCGGCTGCCCGGCAGAACGTGAATAGATGCGCCATGAATCATCATACAGATTCAACACCGGATCCGTCCCCAGCATATCCATATTCGCCTCCCAAAGGCTCTTGACAGTCCCCACATCCTTCCAATACCCTTCAAAGGCATACGCATACATTTTTTGCTGATCCCTCAGCATTGACGGAATCACGTCCTTGCCGAAATCGTTAGAGCTGTTGGGATCCGCTTCATCACGCTCCAAATATTCCTTAAGCGTTTCCCATTTAAAAATGTATACCCCCATGCTTGCCAGTGTGCTTTCCGAATGCGGCGGCTTTTCCACAAAATCATAGATCCTGCCTTCCTCATCGGCACTCATAATACCATACCGGCTCGCTTCATTAAGCGGAACATTAAACACTGCAATCGTAACATCAGCGTCCTTCTCCACATGCGCTCTGAGCATCTTCCTATAATCCATTTTATAGATATGGTCGCCCGAAAGCACAAGCACATGCCGGGGCGAAAATTGCTCGATAAACTGCTGGTTCTGATAGATAGCGTTCGCCGTACCCTTATACCATTCTCCGCGTTTGCCTTTGACATACGGCGGCAAAACAAAACAATTACTCAAAGGAAAATCAATAATTTTATATTTCCCCCCAAACGGCACCGCGGGCTTTGCAATTTTTTTAGTAAGCGCTCCGAGCCGAATGCCCTGACCGCCGGCAAGAATCATTGCCACACACTCACAACGCTTTATCACTCATATCCACCCTCTTTTATTTTGTACGATATTTATAGATAACCGCACTGAGCGGCGGAAGTGTCGCACGCAGGCGATAATCCAAATTCATAGGCTGCGGCATCGGATCCGTTTTCAAAACCGATTCGGGATGATACCCGCCGCCTCCGAATCTTTTATCCTCACTGTTCAGAATCAGCTCATATTCCCCTTCTTCCGGCACACCGATCCAATAATCAAAGCGCTCCACCGGTGTGAAATTCACCGCTGCCACCAGCAATTCTCCGGATTCAGCGCCCTTTCTCACATAAGAAAGCACACTGCAGGCGGCATCATCCGGATTACTCCACTCAAAACCGTCCCACGAATCATCCACTTGCCAAAGCGCCGGTTCCTTTTTATACAGTGCAATAAGCTCCCGCACAAACATATACAATCCGCGATGGGTTTCATAACGCAGCATTTCCCATTCCAGCGACTCGTAATAGCGCCATTCCATAAACTGCCCATATTCACTGCCCATAAACAGAAGCTTCTTCCCCGGATGCGTAAACATAAAGCTCAAATATGCTTTAAGGTTGGAAAACTTCTGCCAATAATCCCCACTCATCCTATCAAGCAGCGTTTTCTTTCCGTGCACGTTCTCATCATGTGAAATCGGAAGAACGTAATGCTCCTTAAACGCATA
>JAHAAN010000128.1 GCA_018376855.1 Clostridiales bacterium
GTTCTTCCCGGATGCTTCTGCGGCTGCCTTCTTCCCGCCGCTCGCAATGCAAAGTACAAAAAGCTCAGAAAAAATATGCAGAAAAGCATAAGAATAAAGCCGGAATCCGCTTGGGTATACTGATACACGCGCGTGTAATAATAAAAGATCATAAAAGCGATCGTTCCGACCGCTCCGCTAAGCAACGGCGCACTGAGCTTAAAAGTAAAAATATATAAGACCAACACTGCAATAAACGTTACCAGCATTGCGGCTATCGGTGTATAGAGCGCATGAAAATCCGCATTAACATAGATCATATTTTCCTTCGCCCACGCTAAAAAGCGCAAAAGCTCCGAAAAACGTTCAGGAAACAGCACCACGAAAAAAATTCCCATAGCAAACAGCATGCAGCTGACCAGCGTTACCGTTCCGTTAAAAAAGATCATCGCCGCCGCCAAGCATGCCGCCAGCGTAACCCCGGCACATGTCGCTATGTCTGCCATATCATAGAGCACAACTGTCAAAGCCTGCGCAAGGCACAGCGCCATAACAAAGAAAAAAAGCATGTCCAGCAAATACCGCCTCAAGCGCTCCGCACACGTTTCCAAACCGTTGCCCATTACCGTCGGCTTAAACATTTCCTGCTTGTTCCCCCTCCTGATAGAATTCCTCCACGCATTCAAAGAAGAATACCGATGCAGCACACGCCCGTGCTGCAAGCAAGATCTTTTCCCGCACCGCAGAAGAAACCTTCCCATTTATAAACACCGTGGTGTTTGCTTGAAAGACAGGCGCCTGCACATTCCGTTCATACGCTCCGGCATATAAAATCCAAATATCCGCCCGCATACTTATCTCCCTGCCGGATATACAATCCTCCGCGGCAGTCAGGAATATATCTTCCGCCATGCTGCGCTGCTGCTGAAACAATTCCGAGGAATCAAAAAACCAGCTTCTCTCACCGCACAGCACGCGCAACACCGTTTTTTCCTCGCCCAAAGCCGCCGCACAGGAAAGAAGCTCGCTTGCCGCCAATTCCTCACACTCCCGCGCATCAGCATTCTCTTTGGGAATCTGCTCCACAAAGAAACGAACTTCTCTGCCCGATTGGCATTGCAGCTGCTTTACATACAACTCCCTGCGGCGCGCACTGGTTTTCCAATCCACTAATTTTAAAGCGTCTCCGAAACGGTACTTTCGATTTTGATCTGTTGTACTGTCCGTTTCCCAGCCTCCCTGAGTTAAACAGTGCGTTTCCGAAACACTGGCGCCCGCATGAACGCCTTCTGCTGAACAAATGCGCGGAAGCACAGTCAGTTCAAAAGGCTTTGCGTTCTTTATGCTCCGCACTGCCGTAAAAAGCCCCAACGGATCGGAAATGGAAAAAAAGCAAATCCCGGCCGCATAATGCCCTTTATAGCGCGGTGTTAAAGCAATTACACTCGACGGCTCACAGGAACGGCAAAGCGCTGCCCGCACCATACCGTCTGCACTATCACACTCGCCGGTCATATAATATACGCGCACACGGGAGAACAAAAACGGCACACCGCACCGCAATGCATACGGCAGTCGGCACACGCTTCCGGAAAGGATGGTTTGAGAACCATTTTGATATTCCAAACGAACCAAAGCAAAGGAAAGAAACGCCAAAACCAGCGATACCGCTATAACCGCCGCAAGCATGACCGCTAAATACCACCAGTTTTCATCACCCGAAAAAAAACCTGTAAAAAAGCAAAACGCTGTCAGCACGCACACAAGCAGACCCCGCCTTTGCCCACTGAAAAACACTGCTTGCTTCGTATAATTTTTTGTCTTTTCTTTTACGGTGTGTTTCATATTTATCCTTTCTCAGTCTACAGCATCGGAGGAACCGGAATCTGCGCAAGAATATCTCTTATTACTTTCTCGGAGGAGATCTGCTTCATTTTTCCCTCCCGATTCAAAATCAAGCGATGCGCCAACACAGGAACTGCAATCGCACGCACATCCTCCGGTGTTACAAAGCTTCCGCCGTTAATCAATGCAAATGCCTGCGACGCCTTCATAAGATTCAGCCCTGCCCTGGGCGAAGCGCCAAGACTTACATATTTGGCCGCACGGGTAGCGGCTATAAGTTCGACAATATACTCTTTTATCGCCTCTGAAACAAAAACACCCGCGGCAGCTTGCTGAAGCTCCAGCACATCCAACACCCCCGCAACCGGCTGAAGCGCTTCAAACGGATCTGCCTGGTCAAACCGGCTAAGCAGTTCGAGCTCCTGCTCCTTGGAAGGATAACCCATACGGACGCGCATCAAAAAACGGTCCAACTGAGCTTCGGGCAGCGGAAAAGTACCTTCGCTTTCAACCGGATTCTGCGTGGCAAGCACCATAAACGGCTTAGACAGCGGATATGTCGTTCCGTCCACCGTCACCTGCCGCTCTTCCATCGCCTCCAATAATGCCGCCTGTGTTTTCGGGGAGGTTCTGTTGATCTCATCAGCCAAAAAAAGCTGGCTCATAATCGGCCCCTGTTTATACTCACTCTGCCCCGTATGAATGTTATACATAGTGAAGCCCGTTATATCGCCCGGAAGCATATCCGGCGTGCACTGAACTCTCCGAAAACTCAGCGACAGCGATTTAGCCAAAGAATTAACCAACACGGTCTTTCCGACTCCCGGCACATCCTCCAACAACACATGCCCTCGGCAAAGCAGCGCCGTAAGCAATAGGGCAACGGTTGAGCGTTTACAAACCACCACACTTTCAATGTTTTCCGTCAACATCCGAATTTTATTTTCATAAGCCGGCATTTTTTCTTCCGCAATATTCATCCCAAACATTCCCTTCAAGCAAAGATATGGAATTATTATACAGGATTCCTCCAATTTTTTCAATGGCTAAGTGATGATAAATTCCAATATAAAACAAACAACATTCCCAATAATTGAAAAACATTGGAAAAAATCTCCTTACAACTATTGACAAACAGTTTTTCCCACGCGATAATATTAAAAAATAAATGAGAAGGAGGTAATTTCACAATGAAAAAAATCTGCACTGTCGCTGTTCTGTTCCTCTGCATTGTCATGTTCGGCTCCGGTATAACGGCTTTTGCAGAACCCGGCAGCAACGCCGCTGCCGAATCCCATGAGGCGCTGCCTGCGGCTGCAGCGGCAGCTTTAACGCAAATCACCTGCGGCGTAATGCAGGATGGCACCTTCGGCGCTATGCCCGAAACCCATCAATACAGCGTGTACCTTCAGGGGGCAAAGGCATTGCCTTTATGTCCAGCGGTTCTTCGATCATCTCTTTAGGTCTTTACACTCCATCCGGAACGCTGGTCGGCTCGATCGGCACGATGGCGTCCGGCTCCACTGCGAGATACGGCGTGCTGAACACTCCGTCCGGAACAAGCGGTTATTGTACCATTCGCGTCAACGGCGCCTGTGGGGATTATACCTTTAATTGCATGACAGGGTTTTCGGTAACCACTTCCGCGGTAAATTCAATTTATCAATGCGGAGGAGCCGCAGAGTATGCTCAGCGATATGCGCTTACTCCTAACGCTAATTGGCCTGCATACACGGCGGACTGTGCTAACTTTGTTTCGCAGTGCCTGCATGAAGGCGGCGGTATGCCGATGATTACCGGCGGAACTACCGATCAATACTGGCATTATACCAGTGCGTCAAACCGTTCTCCCTCGTGGACGGGGGCGGATTTCTTTATGCGGCATTGGACAAAGGTTCGCCAGAGCAGCTATAACGGCCGCGCCGCTACCGTGCGCATTTACAGCAAGGATTATATTATCAATAATAAAGCAGCGGTCGGCAGCCTGATCGGCGTTGGTGATGTGGTACAGTATTTAAATGGTAAAGAGGCTTCTCGCGCGTATCATACCACTATTATTTCTCAAAAACTCAGCACTACGGAAATAAATTTCTGTGCACATACCACTAACCGAAAAGATGAGGACTGGTTTAATTACATTCAAAATGGGATAAGCTCAGATCAATGGATTGTTGTGACTAAAATCAGCAATTTGTAGCACAATAGAACATAGAATATAAATATCAGAAAACAAGAAAGGAGCTTTCAACATGAAGAAAAGCAAACGAATCTGGATTCTTTCCGCAGCGCTGGCAGTTGCCTTGGGCGCATGCACGGTTGTGTACGCAGCAGGCGGTCTTTCCGCAAATGAAGCCGAAGTACCCGCGCAGCTTGAATCGGAGCAGGATGCGGTAAAGCTTGAACCGGAGCAGGAAAACGCAAAGCTTCAGCCTATAGCAAAAAGCGGCACCAAAGCCGAAGCCATTCTGAACGATTTACTGGCTGAGCGTGAGATGACCGAACGGGAGATCAAGGATTATAATTATACTCCCGACGAGATCAAGAACCTTACCTATGAAGAAGCGCGGGCATTGGAAAAAGAACTGTATGACGAGCTTTATCCCGGCGGCATTGCCGGCCCTTGGCTGGGAACGGAAGAGCAAATGAAAAAAATTGATCTCTACAATCAGTATCAGACTTATGCCGACGCCATTGCTCAAAAAAATGATTTATCAAAAATCCGCTGGGAAAAGCTTTATACCGATGCCTTTGAAATGAAGCTTTTTTCTACCGGTGCGTTGGAAGATATGACACAAGCCGATATTGAACGGTTACCTAAGACAGCAAATTCTTACGCAAGCCGCTTAGCTTTTGCAGAATTTGCACTTACCGTATTGGAAGATATTAAAGAGGATGCTATGAGCGGAGATTATCAAAAAGCGCTGGATGTTATTGCTGCTATTAGAACCCATATGAAAAAAGTAACAAACTTCGGCTATGGCGATTTTGAACTATATTCACAAGAGGAATACGAAAATCTTTTAGCGCAGTATAAAGCCGGAAAGAGCGCGCTGGAGGTTTTTCCGTAAGGCTAAATAATACAAGTAAAGGCTGTGCCGCCGGAAATTTCCGGCGGCGTTTTTAATTTTTATTTATCTTATTCTGTTGTTATAAAAACATCAATTTTGCTCACACTAAAAACAGCATAAGGTTCGTTTAAGAAAGGAAATTTCAATGAAAAAGAAAAAAGTCAAAGAAGCTATTCAGGCATACCACGGAAACAAAGACGACTCGATCCGCACAGATGTTCTAGGCTCCTATACCGGTGAACCTGCGCAGGAAACCGGAGAAGTGCCTGCACAGGATGCTGACGACCTTTAACAAAAAAGCGCACTACGGTGCGCTTTTTTTATTTAAAAATACTATCCATTCTCCAAAGTCTAAGGCTTACCAACCTTGCCGCACCGCCGCTGACCTGCAATGACATTGCCTGATCCTCCCGCGCGGCGAAGGTATATCCGTTATGAAACACCTCGCCCTTATTTCCGAACACATCTATCACCGACGTATCCGCCAAAATGCGCAAACGAATGCATCCCTCAGAATCCGGAAGCATTACCGCCTCATATACACC
>JAHAAN010000129.1 GCA_018376855.1 Clostridiales bacterium
GTGATTATTGAAAGCTTTTTAAAATAAAATGAAAAATCCCGCTGATGCGGGATTCATGCTTTTATCTTCTTGCGAAAGATTGACAATCTGTACATTCATCCATAGCCGGATGTGCTTCATGAGTACCTACTTGAATGCGATCAAGGGAGCAATAGTCTGCACAGCCGCAATGATGTTTACAGCTTGTGACGGTACATGCGATGCAATGATTTTCTTTTTCTCTGCTCATTTTTTTCACCTCCGTAGTGCACTTTTATTTTGAGCAAAGAAACTGCGATTTATACAAAAATAATAAGACAAAAGAGGGGAAAACAAGTGCGCAGAGAATTGCGTGCAGTGATTACGCCTGCATATGATGGCATGGAAGTCAAAGTGTATGCCCGGACGGTTATGAAAATTTCTTCAACACTTTTAAATAAAATGAAATATTCCGAAGGGATATTGGTAAATAATAAGCAGGTTTTTGCAACAGAACGCCTTTCAGCAGGAGATCATTTGCTTTTTTTACTTCCTGAAGGGAATTTATCGGAGAATGTGCTTCCAGAAAAGGGCGAATTAGATATTTATTACGAAGATCAGGATTTGCTGATTCTCAATAAAAAACCAGGAATAGCGGTGCATCCTAATAAAGGACATGAATCCGGAACCGTTGCAAATTATCTTGCCGAATATTATCAACAAAACGGCATGGCAGCTTCGTGCCATTTGGTAAATCGTTTGGATACCGGCACCTCAGGTTTAATGGCTATAGCGAAACACGCATATGCGCAAGAAAGGCTTGCAGCACAAATGGAGACCGGAATTTTTGTGCGAAATTATTTAGCAATGGTTCATGGTTGTTTTACTGAAAAAGAGGGAAGAATAGAAGCTCCCATTGCGCGTCCCGATACGGCCACAATCAAACGCATAGTAGATCCTTACGGAAAGTATGCAGCTACTAATTTTATGGTTTTAAAAAGCACAAAAAGTGCTTCCCTTCTCAGACTATGGCTTGACACAGGGCGAACACACCAAATCCGTGTACATATGTCATATTTAGGACATCCTCTTTATGGTGATTTTTTATATGGCCGTGAAGAAAAAGCAATTTCGCATACGGCGCTGCATTCGTGCTATCTTTCAATTGAGCATCCGGTCAGCGGCAAAAGAATGCATTGGTGCAGTGCTCCGCCGACGGATTTTCAAACACTTATTTTCGATTGTTTTTGTGAATCAAAATCAAGCCGATAATAACGGTCAGAATCAATAATCCGGTAAAAACCAAGGCAATACCTGTAAGCTTATCAATCAATGCTTGCTTTTTTGATGGTTCCATTGTGGCGGAAAGAAAGTCTTCTGCAAAAATCTGTGCAGAAAATAAAATTGGTGTTATAATAAGAAAAGCGGTACTCATTGAAAGTCCTTTCGGATTTTATTTTTATTTAGTTTAACAGGTTACAGACATTTTGGCAAGAAGGGAATGAAAAAGCTTGCAAATCAGCTTAATCTTAGAAGGCGGCGGTATGCGAGGAGTTTATACTTCCGGCGTTTTAGACAGCTTTATGGATAATGGGCTGCATTTTACAAACATCATCGGCGTTTCAGCCGGCGCCTGCAATGCACTTTCTTATATTTCCAATCAAAGAGGGCGCAGTGCAGAGATGTGCATACGCTTTGCAGACGATAAAAACTATATCAGCTTGCGCGGCATGGTTACACGCGGTTCAGTATTTGGCTTTGAGTACATGCTGGACGATATTGCAAACCGTCTTTTACCGTTTGATTATGAAGCATTTTCATCCTCTGATGCTCATTTAACAGCAGTAGCGACAAATATAAGAACAGGAAAAGCTGAATATCTTTCCGTGAGGAATATGCGTTGCGATGGAAATAAAGTAGTTGCTTCAAGTTCGATTCCTTTATTTGCAAAAATTGTGCAGCTTGAAGGAAAGTTGCTTTTAGATGGGGGAGTGGCGGATTCAATTCCGATTGAATATTCGCAGCAGCAAGGTTATGACAAACATGTGCTTATACTAACGCAGGCTCCGTCTTATAGAAAGCCACCTTTTGATATGGCTCGTGCTGCACGGGTAAAGTATAAGAAATATCCCAAGCTAATTGAAGCAATGATGAATAGATATATCTATTATAATTTATCTTTAGATATTGCTCACAGGCTTGCAAGTGAAGGAAAAGCTTTTATTATTCAACCGCAAAACACGCCGGATGTTTCCAGTTTTTCTAAAAATAAAGATCGCCTTCGGAATTTATATGACATCGGTTATGCTGATGGCGTAGCTCAAATTGATCGTTTAAAAGCTTTTTGTGAAGGAAATGACGGCTTTTATGTGAAGAAAAATAAGGAGGATGAAACAAAATGACGAACATTATTACTCGGCAGGCAGAAACGGCTATTCAAGAATTGTTGAAGGCTGCTCATTTAGAATCAGGAGATATTTTGGTTGTTGGGTGCTCCACCAGCGAAGTGGCCGGAAGCAAAATCGGAACAGCATCCAATACGGAGCTTGCAGCAGCAATCTATAACGGAATCGCTCCGACGCTGGAAAAAGAGGGGATCGCGCTGGCTGCTCAATGCTGTGAGCATTTAAATCGGGCTATTATCATAGAAAAAGAAGTTGCAAAAAGAAAACAACTGCCTATTGTAAACGTTATTCCTCAGCCTAAAGCCGGCGGTTCTTTTGCCACAGAGATATGGTCCCATATGTCAAACCCTGTTGCAGTAGAAAAAATTTCAGCACAAGCGGGGTTGGATATCGGGTTAACTTTGATCGGAATGCATTTGGAGCCTGTTGCAGTTCCGGTGCGGCTCAGTATATCCCATATCGGAGAGGCTATTTTGTGCGCCGCAAGAACAAGACCGCGTTTTATCGGCGGAGAACGCGCGCATTATGATGCTTCTTTGATGTAGAAGGAAAACAATAAAATAATGCTTGACATATCTGAATAAATCGCGTATAATTTCACCGTTGTCCAAGCGATGCAATTATATATGGCGGTGTAGCTCAGCTGGCCAGAGCATTCGGTTCATACCCGACAGGTCGGAGGTTCAAATCCTCTCGCCGCTACCAGAAAAAAACGACGATTTTCAACAGAAAGCCGTCGTTTTTTCTTTTATTGAATTAAAAATAAGAAATTGAAGAAAAGAACGGTTTTGTTTAATACAAAGCATGATAGTTTACGTGACAAATAATTAAGTACAGGTAAAAGTTCATTTTAAACAAATTTTCTGTTAAGAAAAGGATTTTTGGAGGTAAAACATATGTATAAGGAGAAGCCTAAAATGAATTTTAAAAACAGAAAAATTTTTTTAACTTTGCTATTGATTATATTAATTATTTTAACGGGGTGTTCGACCTATATATCCACAACACCTACAACCCAAATGCCGCAGCATAGCTGTACTGCGACAGTTAATGAATCTGTTTGGCCTTTTTCCATTGCAATAATTCCTGATACACAACAGGAAGTCATTATTGATAGTGCTATAAAAAACAAGCATTTTTTAAATCGCTGCCAGTGGTTAGTAAACAATAAGAACGAATTGAATCTTCGTTGCGTTGTTCATACAGGCGATGTTGTAAATTGGGGAAATGTTGATGAATCTCAGTTTATTATAGCCTCAGAAGCCATGAAAGTTTTTGAGACGGCAAAGATTCCGGTAATATATGCGATAGGAAACCACGATACGGCAGCGGTTGGTGCAGGTGGGGGAGCGGCCGTTCCTTCCGAAACTATAAAAAGAGTTAGAGATACTTCTGTCTTTAATAAATATTTTTCAACTCAGCGCTATGACTATCTTGTAACAAAGGACGATGGAATTATTGATAATTCTTATTATTGTTTTGAAGAAGCAGGAGCAAAATGGATGATTCTTTCATTAGAACTTTGGCCTCGTACAGAAGTAGTAAACTGGGCAAAAGCTGTGGTTGAAACACATCCAAGGCATAATATTATGATCGTAACTCATTCATATTTAAATTCAAACGGCAGCATTTTAACAAATAATGGCGGTTATGGCGCAAATTCACCCAAATATGTTTACGATAATCTTATATCTCAATATAGTAATATAAAATTTGTATTTTGCGGACACACAGGAAACGCACTTGTTGTTCCAAAGGTATGCGAAAACGGAAATAAAATTGTAACCATTCTTGGCGCATTTCATAGCAATTTAAAGAACCCTGTTCGTATTTTTAATGTTGATGTTGCAAACGGATCTGTGTATGGAACGATTTATTGCCCTTTGGATGGTGAAGAATGGTCTCAATATAGATTTAATATCGAAGGTTTGTCATTCATTGTAGAATAAAAAACAATACAAAGACGGATAATGTTAAAATATATCGTAATTCAAGAGAGCGGCAGGTTGAACAAAAGACAGTAAGATAGCCATAATAAGCTTCTATTTTCCTTCAACATGTTTCTTTAACGCTTCAAAGCTTTCTGCACTAATTACATGTTCAATCCGGCAGGCATCTTCAGCAGCAGTTTTTGAATCAACTCCCAGCATAATCAACCATTGACTTAGCAGTGTGTGTCTTTCATATATCTTTTCTGCAATACGTTTTCCCTTATCGGAGAGAATAATGCGGCCGTTATCAACTACATGGATATAACCGTTTTCTCGCAGATTTTTCATCGCTACACTGACACTTGGCTTAGAAAATTCCAATTCAGCAGCAATATCAATTGAACGAACGGAACCCCTACGCTTTTCTAAAATAAGAATAGTTTCCAAATAGTTTTCGGCAGATTCTTGAATCTTCATATCGCTTCTCCGTTTTACAAAATTCGCAACACAAATTTTTATCTTATTATATCATAATCGGATTGATGTGTTCAATATAATACTTAAAATATGGTACATCATTTGGCTCGCAAAGTCAAGTTTTGGCAGCGCATGGATTTACAGAGCGAAAAGGAGAGGGGAGAGGCTCAAAAGCGCAGGTCACTCGTCAATTTTCCCTTTAATTTTAATATGTGACAAGGGGTTTGCCTTTGCAGCGATCCGGAGTGATTCATTATCAATATGCGTATAAATCTCCGTGGTATTCAAGTGCTCATGCCCCAGAACCTCCTGCACAGCTTTCACATCCACACCGTTTTGCAGCATGAGCGTGGCCGCCGTATGGCGCAGTTTATGCGAGGAATATCTTTGGCTGTCCAGTCCGGCGTCTGCTAAGTGCTTTTTCACCAAGCTGTGCACGGTCGCCCGACTGATGCGCTGCCGATTGCGCGACACGAACAACGCATCCTGATCCTTGCCGCCAACCACCGGCCGAACCTGCAAATACGCCGCAAGCGCATCCTTGCAGGCCTGATTCAGATATACGATCCGCACCTTGTCGCCTTTGCCCAGCACACGCAGGGCATCATCCTGTATATCCGAGCGATTCAATCCGATCAATTCCGAGATCCGCA
>JAHAAN010000130.1 GCA_018376855.1 Clostridiales bacterium
GGATTATGCCTGCATTCCTTTTTGGGAAGAGACCCGGATGGACCGTTATTTTATTCCGCATAGGGAGCTTGCCGCTGAATTTGAGCGGAAGGGAATTTCCGCTGAGCTGCTGTGCCCAACCGGAATCCCGGTATCCTTTCGTTTTACGCAGAAACGGCAGCAGAGCGAAGCACGTGCGGAATTAGGACATCCCGCGCAAGGGAAGGAGTATCTGGTGATTGGCGGAAGCATGGGGTTTGGCGACGTCAAGATGCTTGCGGCGGGGCTTGCCGGCCGTATTTCCCAGCAGGATCGAATCATGATTATGGGCGGAAACAATGAGCGTTTAAAACAGGAACTGCGGGTTGGATTTTCACATGATGCGCGCGTGCAGGTATTGGATTTTACAGATAAGGTCAGCTTATATATGGATGCGTGCGATGTTCTCTTTACCAAGCCGGGCGGCTTGACCAGCACGGAGGCCGCGGCAAAGCGCGTGGCAATGATCCATACGGCGCCGATTCCGGGCTGTGAAACGATCAATGCGGAATTTTTTGCTTCGCGCGGAATGTCGGTTCGCTGTATGACTGCGGAGGATGCGGTGGAGAGCGGCATTCGTTTGGCGGAGGATCCGCTTCGCAGAGAGGCGATGCGCTTGGCGCAGGAGAGGGAGATCAACGCTTTTGCGGCGCGGGATATTGTTGATGAGGTATTGCGCATAGAATGATGTGGGGAGGAATCCGAAATGTATTGGACGGCTGCGGCTTATATTCTTGCGGGATATTTAAGTGGCGGTATTTTATACAGCTCGCTTATGCCGAAACTCATAAAGCATATTGACATTGTTGAGCAAAGCGACGACCATAATCCGGGAACAGCCAACGCTGTGAAGCTGGCGGGCTGGCCGATCGGTCTGCTTTGTCTGGCTATGGATGTGCTCAAGGGTGCGGTTCCTGTCGCGCTTGCGCTGCGGGCTGTGGGAACGGATACGCTGCTGTTTGCATTGATTCTGCTTGCGCCGGTCATGGGGCATATCAGGCCGCTGCTCAGAGGAAGGGGCGGAAAGGCTATTGCGGTGGCCTTTGGGGTGCTTGCCGGGCTTTTGCCGATGAACTTTTCCGTGCTGCTGCTTGCCGCTCCGTTTTTATTTTTTACGCTTATCGTGATTATTGATCCGCACAGCCTTCGGACGATCGCAGCTTTTTCTGTCTTTGCACTGCTGACGCTCTTCTTTTGCCCAACGCTTTCCGTTCGGCTCGGAGGAATTTTGGTTGCTGCGGCAATTAATATCAATATGCTTCGTTTAAGAAAGGCTAACGGAGAGAATGAAGCGATCAGCGTTTATTTGATCGGTGCCAAAAAACATGAAGCGCAAGAGGCTTCAAAGCAGGAGCATTCGGTGCAGCAATGAATTGGCATCAGTGCGGTGAAGATATTTTTTAATTTTATTAATTAATACTTAGCTGCCGGAGCGTGGCGGCGCTTTAATGTATAAGAAGGGTTCGGTGGTTTATATGAAATTTGCAGAGCTGCTGGCTGAAAAAGCGGCGGATATATACGGCAAAAAAGAGCCGGTGATCGCATTTTTGGGAGACAGTGTAACGCAGGGCTGTTTTGAGGTATATGATATTTCCGAAACGGCTGTAGAAACCGTATATGAAGGAAAGAACGGATATGCTGAAAAGCTTTCGAGGATATTTTCGGTGTTGTACCCAAATGTTCCGGTGGGTGTAATCAATGCCGGCGTCAGCGGGTGCGGAGCGCCGAACGGATTGGAGCGTTTGCAGCGGGATGTTTTGTGCCATAAGCCGGATTTAGTGGTGGTGTGTTTCGGTTTAAATGACTGTGGAAACGGAAAAGAGAAAATCGCAGCCTATTTGGATGCTTTAAAAGGAATTTTTCAATCGTGCAGAGAAGCCGGAGCCGAGGTGCTGTTTATGACACCAAACATGATGGCAACCAAAACAGATCCCCGTATTTTAAGTCCGTTGTGCCGGAAAATTGCCGGGCAGCTTTCCGAGCTGCAAAATGACGGAACGTTAGATTTGTACATACAACAAGCGATCGAGCTGTGCAGAGCTGAATGTGTGCCGGTGTGCGACTGTTATGCGCGCTGGAAAAGGCTTTATGCGCTGGGGGCTGATACAACAGCGCTGCTTTCTAATTATCTGAACCATCCTACGCGCGATATGCATTGGCTGTTTGCAGCTGCATTGGCAGATACTATTTTGTTTTCTTGAAAAACAATCGGAAAAGGGCGGAAAGCGGAGCGATAAGCACGCCGGTTCTGGGACGCTTTGAATATGGTTTTTTGCGACTGCAAACGGAGAGATTTTTTTGACTTGCCGTGAATTTTTCGTTTTTTACCGCAACAAGTTGTTCCGGTGGGAGGCGTGAACGGAGCAGAGAATACTGTGCAGGGACGGAAGAGCCAAGCAGCAAAGGCCTGTGAGGAGAACAGTATGCATAGAAAAACAGTGATTGTTTACATGATCGCATTGCATATATATATATGATATAAAAACGGATGAAAAAAGACGCTTTTGACATACAGCCAAAAGCGTTTTTTTTTCATAAGGTTTTTACATTGCTACGATATTGACCAGCTTTCCGGGTACAACAACGGTTTTTTTAACCGTCTTGCCTGCAAGCAGGGACTGTACGGAGGCGTCGGCCATAACGGCTTGTTCGATATCGGCGGCGGAAGCATCTGCAGGCAGATTGAGGCGCGCGCGCACCTTGCCGCAAATCTGCACGGCGTATTCTACGGTTTCACTGCGGATGAGCGATTCGTCATATTCGGGCCATGGATGATTATACAAACGACCCTCGCCTAGCTTGCATTCGCTCCACAGCTCTTCGCAGATATGAGGCGCCACAGGGCTGAGCACAAGAACCAGCGCGGCCATTTCACCCTTGGTAACGGAACCCACGGCATAAAAGCGATTGACCAATGCCATCATAGCGGCAATCGCTGTGTTGAATTTCATCTTTTCGTAGTCTTCGCCGACTTTTTTGACGGTTGCGTTTACATCGGAGGCCAGTTCCGAACGAACAGCGGAATCGTCAATCAGCATTCCTTGCAGGCGCCATACGCGCTCCAGGAACCGGCGGCATCCGCGCGCACCCTGTGTGGACCACGGAATAGCTTGATCGAACGCGCCCATGAACATTTCATACAGGCGGAACGCGTCCGCGCCGATTTCGCGCACGATATCATCAGGATTGATAACATTGCCGCGGCTTTTGCTCATCTTCTCGCCGCCCTCTCCGAGAATCATGCCATGACTGGTGCGCTTTTGATATGGTTCTTTGGTGGGAACCACACCGATATCATGCAGGAAGCGATGCCAGAAGCGGGAATAGAGCAAGTGCAGCGTGGTATGCTCCATGCCGCCGTTGTACCAATCAACGGGCAGCCAGTATTTCAACGCTTCCGGAGAGGCCAGTTCATGATCGTTGTGCGGATCGGTATAGCGCAGGAAGTACCATGAGGATCCGGCCCACTGCGGCATGGTGTCGGTTTCCCGTTTAGCGGGGGCGCCGCATTTGGGGCAGGTAGTGTTTACCCAATCAGTGGCGCGCACCAGCGGAGATTCACCCGTGCCGGAGGGTTCAAATTTTTCAAGATCCGGCAGAGTCAGGGGCAGCTGGTCTTCAGGAACAGGTACCCAGCCGCAATGGTCGCAGTGCACCAGAGGGATTGGTTCGCCCCAATATCTCTGGCGGGAGAATACCCAGTCGCGCAGCTTATAATTGACCTTAGGCGTTGCTTTGCCTTGCTTTTCCAGATATTCTACGATTGCCTTTTTGGCTTGCGCAACCGTCATGCCGTCAAGGAAGCCGGAGTTTACCATTGTGCCGGTAGAGGTATCGGTGTAGACGGCGTTTTGTACGTCGCCCCCCGCTACAACTTCGATAATCGGCATGCCGAACTTTTTAGCAAATTCCCAGTCGCGTTCGTCGTGCGCGGGAACGGCCATGATCGCGCCGGTGCCGTAGCTCATCAGAACGTAATCCGAAACCCATACGGGGATACTTCTGCCGTTTACAGGGTTCACGGCTTCAATGCCCTTTAGGCGCACGCCCGTTTTTTCCTTGGAAAGCTCGGCGCGTTCAAAGTCGTTTTTATGAGCGGCTTGCTCGCGGTAATCCAGCACTTCCTGCAGGTTTTCAATTTTCTCTTTCAGGCGGTCAATCATCGGGTGTTCGGGCGAAATGACCATATACGTTGCGCCGAACAGCGTGTCGGGGCGCGTGGTATAAACCACGATGTCTTCTCCAAGAGCGGGAATTTGAAATTTTACTTCGGCGCCCGTGCTTTTGCCGATCCAGTTGCGCTGCTGTGTTTTTACCTTTTCAATAAAATCAACGGTATCCAGCCCCTCCAGCAGCTTTTCGGCATAATCGGTGATGCGCAGCATCCATTGGCTTTTGACCTTGCGGATTACTTCGCCGCCGCAGCGTTCGCATACGCCGCCCACGACTTCCTCATTGGCAAGGCCGACCTTGCAGCTGGTGCACCAGTTGATCGGCATTTCGGTTTTATAGGCTAAGCCCTTTTCAAACAGGCGCAGGAAGATCCACTGTGTCCATTTATAATAATTCGGGTCAGTCGTGTTTACTTCACGGGTATAATCAAAGGAAAAGCCCATGCTTTTCAGCTGTGAACGGAAGCGGTCGATGTTTTGCTGCGTAACGGTGTGCGGGTGAATGCCCGTTTTCATGGCGTAGTTTTCCGTGGGCAGGCCGAACGCATCCCACCCGATAGGATAAAGCACGTTATAGCCTTCCATGCGGCGTTTGCGCGCGATGATATCAAGCGCTGTGTTGCTGCGCGGATGCCCTACATGAAGCCCTGCGCCGGAGGGATACGGGAATTCGATCAGGCCGTAGAACTTAGGCATGGTGTAATCGTTTTTAGCTTCAAAGGCGTGCTCCTGTTCCCAAACATCCTGCCACTTTTTTTCAATTTGGCTGTGAATATAATTTTCGCTTGCCATAAAAACCCTTTCTTTCTCTTTGGTTTTGCCGCATATAAGTGCGGAAGAAATAATAAAAGGCTCTTCGTTCAGAGACGAAGAACCGCGTTACCACTCTGATTGCCTGCCGCTGCGCTGCGGCCGACCTCTTTTGGGCACTGTAACGTGTGCGCAGACGCCGTTTTTTACACGGAGCTTCCGGAACGAGCGGCAAAAGATTGGCAAGACTGCCTTGCACCAACCGGCAGCTCTCTTTTTTGCGAATGCTTTTGCGTTTTCCTTCATTGCTTTGCGCCTATTATATAGTATTCAAGCGGCATTGTCAACATTTTAAAAGGGAATTTTTCAGCGAAAATGCGCGGATTTTTTCTGTTTAG
>JAHAAN010000003.1 GCA_018376855.1 Clostridiales bacterium
TCTGTCCAATCCGGGCATCAACGCCTCATGGTAGTTTTCCTCGCAGGCGATGCCGTTATATTTTTCAGCAAGCCGCTTCACCATTGTAGATTTTCCGGCATACGCGGTTCCGTTGATAAAATACACGCGATCAAATCTCACTTTATCTTCCCTGCCCATCACAATTTTTTCACACCGGCTCGCTATAAAAAGCACCCGCTGAAGAACAAATTTCAGCGGGTGTTTATTCCCTTTTTTTTGCTTACTGCCGGCGAAGCTGAACCTTGGAAACTGCGGGAGAGGTCTTTTCCCCGCCGAATTCCCCTTCAAACACAAGCGAACCCATTTCCGCCGACGGATCGTTTGCTGTAAGCGTAAACGTCAGCACTGCGCTCCCATACGGCTCCAACGACACCTGCTTCGCCGCCGCGTCAACGGAAAAGCCCTTCGGCACGCTTGCGCGCACCGTTCCGCTCATCGCAGAATCGTTAAAGTTATACACCGTAACGGTAACGGTCGCTCTCTCGCCCTTCTCAAACTGATACCCGGAATCAACGCCCTCAAAATTTTCCTTTACGGTTTCAAGCGTAGGCATAACAGGCGCGTTTTTCGCCGGAAAAGCAGGGCTGATAACAATGCGCTGCTCAGGCGAAAACTTTAATTTTTCCACCGGGTCATAGGAAACCGTCATACTTTGATATTCCTCTTTTGCAAAGCTTCCGTCCGTAATCACATAAACGGGCGAAGAACCGAACTGCACCTTGACCTTCCCGTTTTCCGCCTGCAAAGCCGTAACGCTTCCGTAGGCATCCGAAAGCGAAACTTTTCCGCTGACAGCGATCTGCACAGCGGTGGCTTTATTGCTCCAAAGCATCATGACCTCCCCGCCGCCGGCACGCGAAAGCACATAGCCATTAAAGTTTTCACGTTCCATGCTGCCGAGAAACTGCGCGCCGCTGAGATAATACGTTAAGTTTGCATACGTTAAATATGCCGGATAAACCGTTTCGTTATGCCCCAGCAGGCTGATATCGTCCCCGCCCGCATAAGGCAGGAACAAATACTGATACGTTCTTTCAATGCCGAGCGCGGCATTCTGCACCGCGCTGAGCGCAACATAGCGCGCCTGCTGCATCAGCGAATCCTTTGACCTAACCTCCACCGTGCCTTCGCTGTGGATCGTGCCGGTCTCCGTCTGCCACAGCGGAAGAGACGCACGCCCCCAATTTGCCGCTGCCTCCATATGCTTATTGATCGCCGCAAGATCTGCCGACGGGGTTGCCGACGGCCCCGAAAAAACATAAGAATGATAATTATATACATCCACATAATCCAGCACGCGGTTTTCCAGCATCCATACGCCGAACTCGGAATAATATGGATCGCGGGCAAACGCGCCCAGCGCCTTAATAGGATCCGCCTGCGAATCGCTCAGCGCGATCGCCGACGCCTAGATCCGCCGGCATGACCTTTTGCTGCGCGGCTGAAAGCGAAGCCGGATAATCGTGGAAGGTAATGATCGTATCAAGCCCAAACTCCTGAAGCGTTCGCAGCGCAGGCAGATATTGTGAAAGGCTTACCTTACCCGTGGCTTCATCATAAATGTCCCCTAATCTGATACGCTCCCTGACATTAGAGACGCCCATAAGCTTGATCAGCTCCGCATACTGCTTGCGCTGGCGGCTGTTTGCATGCCATGTGCTGGCCAGATCCACCGAAAACCGCTCGTCCGTTCCGCTGCGCTCGCTCAGCTCGTGCGTTACGCCTACATAGCGCGTTTTAAGCTCCGTCTCTCCGCAGGAGGCCTCCGCTTTGACTTCATAGTGCCCCAACGCCGCCTTGCCGAGATCTGCCGTGGCGCTGTCCTCGCCTGCATGCAGGGTAACCTCTCCCTTAACGGTTTCACTGTTAAGCGAATTTTTAAGAACGATCTCTACCGTCAGCTCTCCGTCCGCCGGCCGATCCGCCTTTAACACAAAGGTTATATTCTGGTTGGCGGTATAGATCCCATACGGGGCCGAAGCGCTGAGCTTCAGCTTTTTCACATTCTGCGCCGCAGGCTCCTGCGTGGGCTGCTGCGTAGGCTGCTGTGTGGACTGCTGCGCAGCTTCAGGCGTGCAGCCCCCAAGCGCTACGCAAAGAAGCCCCGAAACCGCAGCCCATGCAGCCGGCTTTTTCCAAACTCCCTTCATCCTTATACCCTTCCTTTCTGCCGAACCGCAACCTTTGCGGCGGTTCCAGCTTGCCGAAATGGCGGTTGTTCAAGCCGCCAAAGCACGCTTAAAAGATTGATCCTTATTGCTCTGCAATAAAATGATATAATAGCTCCCGCCCCCTTACGGGCAGCAGCTTTATATTATCAAAATCGCGTATGAACTTCAATGCACAATTATAACAAAAGCATGTACTGAATTATCTTTATTCCTGCTCCAATTTCACAGCTGCTCCTAAAAAGTGTATACGATACTCCGCGGGCGTGCAGCCCGTATGCCGCTTAAACTGCTTAAAAAAACCGCTTTGATCCGAAAAACCGCATTTGACGATCACTTCGCCCACTCTTAAATTTGTGTTGAGCAGCATTTTGCACGCCCAATCCATTCTAAGCGCGGAAAAATATGCTTTCGGGGAACACCCTGTCTGCTCCTTAAACAAGCGGGAAAGCGAATTGGGATGGAGCTTCAGCCGCTCCGCCAGCTTGGAAACCGATAGTTCCTTATCAAGATTTTCCTGCATCCACTGATCTGCCCGGCGAATACGGGCGTCCGTCGGGATATACGGCTTTGGCTCGCCTGCCGAAAAATAAGCTGCAAGCAGCTTCAGCACCATGGAGCTGCGCCGAAGCGCCGAAGCGCAATCCTGTGCGCCGTTAAGCGCCATCAGCCCCTCAAGGCAATCGAAAAACTCCGATTTCTGCTCAAATTCCGCCTTTTTCGGAACATCAAAAAGCAGATTGGCAGGCAGGCCTCCCAAGCGGACTTCAAAGCTCACCTCATAGATCCCAAGCGGATTGACTCCGTCAAACCCGAAATCCTGGCTTCCCGTAATCCGCTTAACACAGTCCTCGCCACCGATCAGCGCCGCCTCCCCCACATGCAGATTGACTCTTCCACGCTGCGAAAAAAGCTCGCATTCTCCGTGCCCGACTGCAAGCAGCGTCATGCGGTTCTTTGGCAGCGGAGCTTTTTCCCATTGCTCGCCGCACTCCTCAATATGCGTACAGACAATATTTTTCACCGTTATTTCCGAAACACTGTATTCATAAATCCGCTGTAGCATTTTTCTCTCCTCTTTCCCTGTAATCAGCACTTCAAAAACATTTGACTGTTTTTTCGTTAAAATTATGCTATGTTAAGTTAATGTTGTCTCTTTTTTTCTCATTATATCCTTGATAAAATATATCTGTCAATAATGAAAAAGCTTATGCTTTGTGCAGGAAAGGATCCCTTATGATACAACAACAATCTGACATCGCCGCTCATAATCTGCAATGTGAGTTTTTCACCACCCCGCTGGGCATTGACGCGCAGCGCCCGCGCTTCTCTTTTGAAGCCGTGCAGCCCGCGCGCGCTTCGCGCCAAAGCGCGTACCGCATCTTCGTCAGCCTTTGCGAAGCCGACGCGGAACAAGGGCGCGCAGAGCAATGGGACAGCGGACGCATAGAAGGCGACGCAAACGCCAACATTGAATACAGCGGCCAGCCTCTGCAAAGCGGAACCCGCTACTACTGGACCGTACAGCTTTTTGATAAAACCGGAACCGCCGGACCAATCAGCAAGGCGTCATGGTTTGAAACCGCCCTTCTTCACGAAACAGACTGGCAAGGCTGCTGGCTCGGAATGCCTGCAAAAGGGCCGTCCCAGCTGATCCGGCGGGAATTCACTCTCTGCAAAGAGATCCGCTCCGCCCGCGCTTATATTGCCGGTCTTGGCTATTACGAGCTGTGGATCAACGGCAAGCGTCAGGGCGACCGCCTTTTGGACCCCGGCTTTACCGATTACACCACCCGCGTTTTTTACAGCACATACGACGTTACCGAAGTGCTCGTGCAGGGGCAAAACTGCGTAGGCGTGATGCTGGGCAACGGATGGTACAAGCATCCCTGCTTTATTTTGCAGCTCAACGTTACCTATCAGGACGGCTCGCATGAAAGCATTTATACCGAGCCGGGCAAATGGGATATGTTTATCGGTCCGATCACAAACAACGATATTTACATGGGCGAGCAATACGACGGCCGCTTTGCAATAGACGGCTGGTGCGAGGTAAGCCCCGATCTGATCGAGCGTTTCCCACGCCAAAGCTGGAAGGTTTACGCAAACCTGATGCCGTGGCCCGGCCATGACGAAACACCCGAATACCGCGACGTATATCACCGCTCCTTTATCGCGCTGGAAACAGCCGCCCCCGGCGGGAAGCTTCAAGCGCAGCCGATCGAGCCGATCCGCGTTGTAAAGAGATTAAAGCCGATAAGCATCAGCAGCCCCTCGGAAGGCGTATATGTGTGCGACTTCGGGGAGAATATCGCCGGCTGGATGGGCTTCCGCGTCAAAGGCCCAGAAGGGCAGATGATCGTGCTGCGCTACAGCGAGATTCTGCATGACGACGGCACGGTAAATCAGGAATACCTTAAAGCAGCGGAGCTGTGGGGAACCGCCTCTGCGATGCAGACGGATATCTACCGCCTGCGCGGGCTGGAGGAAGAACGGTTTGAAGGCCATTTCACCTATCATGGCTTCCGTTTCGTTCAGATAGAAGGCTTCCCTTACAAGCCGTCGGCGGAGGATCTTGAAGCCTGCATGGTCTGCTCCGACGTAAGCCAGATCGGCAACTTCCGCTGCGAAAACACGCTGCTGAGCAAGCTTCAGGAAAATATTCTGCGCACCGAGCAGGACAACCTGCATTCTATCCCGACGGACTGCCCGCAGCGCGACGAACGCATGGGCTGGCTCAACGATATGACAGCGCGCTATGAAGAAGCCGTTTATAATTACAAAATGGTGCATATTTACGAAAAATGGGCGCAGGACATCAGCGATGCGCAGGACCCGTTCAGCGGTGCGATTCCGGACACTGCACCGCTCAAGCGCGGCCAGCGCCCGGGAGACCCCTGCATCGCCTCCTACCTGCTTGTTTCCAAGTGCCTGCTGGATCACTACGGCGATCTGCGCACGGTGGAGCGCCAATATGAAAACTACAAAAAATGGACGAATTTCCTTTATCGCCAGAGCATAGACGGGATTCTGACCTACAGCTTCTGGGGCGATTGGGCAGGCCCGAAGGATTACACCACCCGCCAGTTCTGCGACGCAATCTCCTCCATCACCCCCGGAGAGCTTATCAGCACAGGGTACTTATACTATGACCTGCGCTTGATGGAGCATTTTGCCAAGGTTTTAAACAAAACGGAGGAGCAGGCTGATTTTGCCGCCCGCGCCGAGCTGGTCTGCGAAAGCTTCAACCGGGAGTTCTTCCACCCCGAAACTGCCTCCTACGCGACAGGCTCGCAAGCCTGCAACGTATTCCCGCTGTACTTAGGCATCGTTCCCAAGGGCTTTGAACAAGCGGTTGCCGAACATGTTGCTCAGGATGTCATCGCGCACGATTACCACCTGACCACAGGCAACCTCTGCACAAAATACCTGCCGGAAATGCTCTGCAAATACGGCTATACCGAGGTCGCCTATAAGCTGGTTACGCAAACAACCTACCCAAGCTGGGGCTATATGATCGAAATGGGTGCGACGACGATTTGGGAACGCTGGGAATATGCAACAACAAGCGGTATGAATTCCCACAACCACCCGATGTACGCCAGCATCAGCGCATGGTTCTATAAATACCTCGCGGGGATCTCGCCGGATGAAAACGATCCCGGCTACAGGCATTTTACCGTTAAGCCCGTGATCCCAAGCGAGCTTCCCGCCGCCGGTGCGTCGCTGCACACGGTTCGGGGCATTGTAGCCTCGCGCTGGCAGAAGGAAAACGACGCGCTGCTGTTGCAGGTAACCGTTCCGGTCTCCTCCTGCGCCACCGTCTTCCTGCCTGCAAAGGAATGCAGCGTAATTACGGAAAGCGGTCATCCCCTTGCGGATGCGGACGGCGTAACCGTTCTCGGCTTTGAAGATGCGGCCGTAAAGGTTCGGCTGGAAAGCGGTTTTTATCAATTTTCCATTCGTTAAAGTCATTTTCCCGCGCATTTATGCGCATGTGCATTTATGCGCATGTGCACTTATGCGCTTCTTCACGCAGTGCGCAATATTCCTCTTTTATGAGAGAGCTTCGGAGCTACGCTTCGGGGCTCTTTCATATTTTTTTCATTTTACGCTTTGCACCGGCATATGTTTAAGGGAATCGGAGGTGCTGCATATGAAAAAGAAACACCGCAAGCTCACGCGGATCTGTTATGAACTGGATCTGCCCCCCGAGGCCTTGGCCGGAGCCTTTTGCGTGCGCATCATAGAAAACTGCTACGCCATGATTGAAAACTATCTCCAAATCTCTGAGCTGAAGGACGAAGTCATCCGCATTCAAACAGAGAACGGAGAGGTCGCCGTGCACGGGGAGCGGCTTACCGTAGAGGCCATGCTGGAAAACAAGCTGTGTATCCGCGGCGTTCTGCATGGCTTGGAATATAAATAACAGGGGAGGAAAACACCATGCTGTTCTTTTCGCGGCTGCGGGCGCACATGGGAGAAATCACAGCCGAAATCACGGGGCTGAAAGCGCAACAAATTCTTTCGATCGCGCACGATGCGGGCATTACGCTCTACAATGTCCGAAGGCTTGCCTATACACGCATGTGTGCAACATTGAGCATACATGAATATTTTAAACTGCGCCGCCTGCTGCCGAAGGATTCCTACCGGATTCAGGTGGTTTCCAGCCGGGGATTGCTGTGGCTGCTGTTCGGGCTGCGCCGCCGCTACTGCCTGATCGGCGGAATGCTCGCATGCCTAATCGTTCTGCTTGCGGGAAGCACGCGGGTTTGGAACGTGCGCATTTCCGGCTGCAATTCAGAAGAGCTTACGGCTGAAATCGCCAAACAGCTCAGCGATTACGGCCTGACCTTGGGCAGCTCTCCAAGCGGTGAATATTTAGACGAATGCGAAAAAAAGCTGATTGAAAGCAACCCTTCTCTGATCTGGGCCGGCATCAGCCGCAAGGGGGTAGATCTGCAGGTATTTGTTAAAGAAAAGGACGAAAGCTACCTTCAGGGCAGCACCTCCGAACCGGCAGATGTGATTGCGGATAAGATTGGCCTAATCGAAGAAATCCTTGTTATGCAGGGGGTTCCGATGGTGGAAAAGGGGCAGCTGGTACGCACCGGCCAGATATTAATCAGCGGGCAAATCAGCTATAACGACGAGCCGTACCGATATGTGCACGCGCAGGGAATCGTTCGGGCCCGCGTATGGTACAGCGCGCAAAAAGCCGTGCCGCTTTACACCTTTGACGTGCAGCGAACCGGACGGACGTGCACGGTGAGCACGCTTCATCTGCTCGGCCTTGAAATTCCGACAAGCGGCGAAAACCCCTATACCTCGTGGGAATCCGAAACACGTGAAAAGACCGTAATGCAGCTTGGCATTCCGGTAACCGTTACGGAAACGATCTATTACGAAACGCAGTCCAACCGCCGTGAGCTTTCCCCCGAGGAAGCCGCCGAAGCAGTTTCTGCCGAGCTGCGCGAGCAGCTTGGTCCGTTGCCTGAGAATGCAGAAATCCTTTCGGAAAACACACGGTATACGCAAACGGAAGGCAGCGATACGATCTCTGTTACGCTCTATATAGAAGCCTTGGAGGAGATCGGCATTACCCAAACCGTTGGACAGGATTCGTAATGCTGTGCGTTTTGAGGCTGTGCGCGTGCTCTTGACCAAAAAAAAGAACGGTTGGCAAGGAAGATGCTGAAAAAAACGATCGCTGAAAGGCGAGCGATTGACGCGGTATAGCGGCCGCATAAAAAATATTTGCGCACAGCTAAAAGCAGTGTTTTTCGGCGAACCGGCGCTATGGGGCGGCGGAAATGCCGCCGGGCTTTGGCCGGCGGGTGGAAGTCGCCCCGTAGCGAAGCGGCAAGAAACGCAAGAAGGCTTTTAGGGCGCAACGGTTCGCTGCGCGCGTCTATGCGGCCGCGGTATAGTGGCCGCATGGGCAAGCGCAAACAAAGCGCATTGCTTTTCTCATCACGTCTTTCCTTCGCCCTCACATAAAAGAGCCAACGCTTTCAGCACCGCGCCATCGGGGCGACTTCCGCGAGGAACCCGCCTACTCCCGCGGCGGCTCCCTCCCCTTCCGCCGCCCCTCGGCACAGCTGCCGCTGCAAACAATAAAATCCACCGTCCTTCAGCTCCGCCTCAAAACAAGCTAAAAAACGCCGAAAGCGGAAACAATGCCTGCTTTTTACAGCCATTTGCAAAAAACATTAGGAAAATCGCCGTTTATGCTGTATAATATAAATACACTTATATTATACGCATAAAGGAGCCCTGATGTATGGATTCACAACAGATACAGCAAGCGCTTCCCATTGATGATTCGGATCTGGTCGCAGAGCTGTTCGGCTCGGGGGACGAAAACATCGCAGTAATTCAGGATGAAACCGGAACGCAAATCAGCCTGCACCACGACAGCCTTCTGATCACAGGCGAAGAACAGGCCGTGCAGACCGCCGCCACTGTGATCCGCCGCCTGCTGATCCTGCTGAAAAAGCGGGAGCGCATCGATCGTTCCCGCATCCGCTACGCAATCGAGCTGGCCGCCGAAGGGCGCGACGAGCTGATCGAAGAGATCATGAGCGACGTAATCGCCATCACCTATCGCGGAAAACAGATCAAAAGCAAAACGCTTGGGCAAAGCAAATATGTAAACGCCATGAAAAACAACACGATCACCTTCGGGATCGGCCCTGCCGGAACGGGAAAAACCTATCTTGCAATGGCGATGGCTGTAATGGCGTTCAAAAATAAAGAGATTTCCCGCATTATTTTGACGCGCCCTGCTGTGGAAGCCGGCGAAAAGCTCGGCTTTCTGCCCGGCGATTTGCAGCAAAAGGTCGATCCCTATCTTCGCCCGCTGTACGACGCGCTTTATGAAATGATGGGGCAAGAAGCCTATCAGCGCCTGACGGAGCGCGGCGCCATCGAGGTTGCCCCGCTTGCTTACATGCGCGGGCGCACGTTAAGCGACGCTTTTATTATTTTAGACGAGGCGCAGAACACCACCATCGAACAAATGAAGATGTTCCTCACTCGGCTTGGAGAAGGCTCCAAAGCCGTCGTAACCGGCGATCTTTCCCAAACGGATCTGCCGGCGGGAAAGCTCAGCGGCCTGAAGCATGCCGCCGGCATTCTGCAAAACATTCAGGGCATTGCGATCTGTCCGCTCACCCACCGCGACGTTGTGCGCCACGAATTAGTGCAGAACATCATCAAAGCCTATGAGAACGCTGAAAAAGCGCACGGAAAACAGGTTTAAAAAATTATGAAAAGCTAACTAAAAAGCCCGAACGTTTACAAAGGCAGGAAGGATATTTATGAAAGTACAGAAAAATAACAACACAGCCGCCCAAAATAAGAACCGTTCCTCCGCACCGCGGCCCATTCATACCAGAGCAAGCGTCAACAGTCTTCGCTGTACAATCTACGGGCTGATTTGCTATTTAGCCGTGCTTTTCATCGTGCTTCAGGCGATCATTCCCACTCGCTATGATATTAAACCCGGAGATATCGCCTCCGCAACCATCACTGCTCCGAAAGAGATCAAGGATAAGATCACGACCGACAGGCTCATCGATCAAGCGATCGGCGCGGTCGAGCCTGTTTATTCCCGAAACGAATCCATCACTGCCGAAGTATTGAAAAACGTTAACGACGCATTGCAGGCTATCGCCTCCGTTCGCACGCAGGGCATCAATATCCGCAACGAATGGCTGGCCGAAAATCCCGATGCAGCCGCCGACGATTACACCTATCAAACCACCTTTATCGACACGCTGATCAGCCTGCTGCCGTTTTCCAGCACGCAGGATGAAGTGTTTATGCTCATCAATGCCTCGGACGCTATGCTGGATCAGTTCAGCTCAGGTCTGCTCAGCAGAATCAGTAATCTGCTCAATCAAGGAATCCGCTCCGAACAAACGGAGGATAAAAAAAATGCCATTATCTCAGAGCTGACTCTTTTAAAGGAGCCGTCGCTCTCCAACGATTTCCTTCTGATCGCAAGCAAAATTTTAGATCAGAATCTCAAGGCCAACCTGAAGGAAGACGAAGCCGCCACACTCGCCGCCCGCGAGGCTGCCGCTGCGGCTGTAGAGCCTGTAACCTATAAAAAAGGTCAAAATATCATTACGCAGGGGGAAGCCGTTACGGAAGCGCAGCACAGCATGCTCCGCGAACTTGGCCTATTGACAGATCAAAACTTTGATTTTCAGCTTTACGGCGGAATCATCGGCATTCTTCTGATGCTGATGTTTATCGTCGCGCTGTATATACGCATTTTCCAAAAGGAACTGATACAGGAACCTAAAAAAATTCTGCTGATGTGCATTCTGATGGTGCTGATCGTACTGATCTCCATGCTGATCCTTCAGGCAGAGGCTCGTTTTGTGCCCTTCCTTTTCGGCACCATGCTCATTGCAATGCTAATCGGCACACGCATTGCCTTTGTGGTGAACATAGTTATGTCCATTATTATAGGAATGATTATGTCCGACGCATCAGGGCTCTTTTCAACCAACTCCGTTTCAGTGCTTTTGATCGGTATTATCTCCGGTTCTGCGGTCGTGTTTTTGTGCGAACGCCCCATGCACCGAATGCGCATCGTCATCACAGGGCTTGCAGCCGGCGCGGCAGGCGGCGTTGCCTCTGCTCTGATCTCCATGGTTCTCAGCAGCGATCTGAAGCAATCCCTTCTCAACGGTTTGTATCCCCTGCTCGGCGGGCTGCTCAGCGCGGTGATCTGCATCGGAACCTTGCCCGTTTGGGAAAGCCTGTTTGATATTCTCACTCCCACAAAGCTGCTGGAGCTGACAAACTCCAATCAGCCGCTGCTGCGCAAATTAGCGCTTGAAGCGCCGGGCACGCACCACCACAGCATCGTAGTGGCCAATTTGGCCGAGCTTGGCGCAGAAGCCATCGGCGCCGATACCATGCTGGTGCGCGCTGCAGCTTATTATCACGATATCGGAAAGCTCAGCGCGCCTGAATGCTACACAGAGAATCAGGATAACAAGCAAAAGAGCTTCCATGCCCTTCTCACCCCGGCAGAAAGCGCTGCAATCATCCGTTCTCATACCACAAACGGCTATGAGCTTGCGCTGAAATACAAGCTGCCTATGAAAATTCGGCAGATCATTCGCGAACATCACGGCACTACCGTAACCGGCTATTTCTATGCCAAGGCGCTGGAAACAGACCCCAACGTGAATATTGCCGATTTCACCTATCCGGGGCCAAAGCCTTCCAGCAAGGAAGCCGCCATTATTATGATTGCAGACAGTGTAGAGGCTGCCGTGCGCTCCCTGCCGGAAAAAACGCCGCAGAATGTTCGCGCTAAGATCGATCAGTTAATCAAAGACCGCCTCGCCTCAGGGCAATTCGATGAATGCGATATCTCTATGCTGGAGCTGAATAAACTGGCGGCAGAATTCACGCAGGCGCTCAGCGCCGTTCACCACGACCGGATCGAATACCCTGATCTGAAAAAGGCCATGAAAGAACACGAAAAGCTGGAAACTGAAAAAAATGAGCCGCTGGCAGAAATCCCCGAAAACACCGAACCCGCAGCCGCAGAAAAATCAGCCGAAACGGAGGCGCAAAGCGATGCAGATTGATACCATTTGCCAAACCGAATGCAGCGCGGCGCTGCTCTCTCTGATGCAGCAGGTCATCTGCCATGCTGTTAAGGATGAAACCGGAAGCGACAGCTTTGAGCTTTCCCTGACCGTTACAAATGACGACGCGATCCGCGAGCTGAACCGAACTTACCGCAATATTGACCGTTCTACAGACGTTTTAAGTTTTCCTTTGGTGGATTTCGACGGTTACGAGGACGCTGCGCAGGATTTTACCGATCCGGAATATATAAATCCCGAAACGGGCGCGGTAGCGCTTGGCGATATCGTGCTTTCTTTGGAGCATGCTCAGCAGCAGGCTGTTGAATACGGCCATTCCCTTGAACGGGAAGCCTGCTATTTATGCGTCCATTCCGTGCTGCATCTGTTAGGCTACGATCATATAGACCCGCAAGATCAGGCGCTCATGCGCCAACGTGAGGAGGAGATTCTTCATGCCTTTGACCTCTCAAGAAAAAGCTGAGCTTTTCGCATGCGCAGAGCAGGCGATGCGCCGCGCCTATAATCCGTATTCCAACTTCGCTGTCGGCGCTGCGGTACGCTGTGCAGACGGAACGCTTTTCGGCGGCTGCAACATTGAAAACGCCTCCTACGGAGCAACGATCTGTGCGGAACGCAGCGCGTTAGCAGCTGCCGTCTCCGCCGGAAAACGCGATTTTACCGACATCGCGATCATCAGCAGCGGCGCAGAACTCGCTTACCCCTGCGGCATCTGCTTACAGGTCATTTCAGAGCTGGCTCCGCAGGCAACTATCCATTTATTTAAAAAAGAAGGGGGCGAAAAAACGCTTGCCGCAAAGGAAGTACTCCCCTTTGCCTTTCATTTGAACAAATGCACATAAATTCACATTATATGAAAGGAGCATCATCTATGGCACGCTTTGCAAAATTTTTCAAAGAGATCAAATGGTTCCACGTTCTGATGCTTACTGTTGCCGGGATTGTCAATGCAATCGGCATCACCATCTTCCTTTCCCCCGTCAAGCTATATGACAGCGGAATTTCCGGCACCTCTATGCTGTTAGAGCAGATCACACCGGAATCACTTTCTCTTTCAATATTTTTGCTGATTTTAAATGTTCCGATCTTTTTGTATGGGCTGAAAAAACAAGGCGCCGCTTTTACAATCAGCGCGGTTTACACCGTATGTATTTACTCCGCCGCCGCTTGGCTGATCACTGACGTTCTGCCTATCGACGTAAGCCTTGCTTCCCCATTGGCCGGAAGCGACCTGCTTCTATGCGCGCTGTTCGGCGGCCTGATCTCCGGCGTGGGCAGCGGCCTTGCAATCCGCTTTGGCGGCGCAATGGACGGAATCGAAGTTCTTTCCGTCATCTTCGCCAAGCGCTTGGGCATCTCCGTAGGCACCTTCGTAATGATCTACAACGTGCTTTTATATATTATATGCGGCTTCGTAATCGACAGCTGGATTCTCCCGCTCTACTCCATTGTAACCTACGCCGCGGCACTGAAAACCATTGATTATATCGTAGACGGTTTCGGGCGTTCCAAAGCCGCTATGATTGTAACTACCCGCGCGGAGGAAATCTGCTCCGCGCTTTCGGAAACCTTTGGCTGCGGAACTACGGTAATCGATGCGAAAGGCGGCTTTTCCAACGCGCCGCAAAAGCTCATCTATTTCGTAGTAAACCGCTTTCAGGTAACAAAAATGAAAAATATTATACATAACATCGACCCCTTAGCCTACATTACACTCAATGAGGTCGCCGACATCTTCTCCGCAAGCCAAGATATAAAAAAATAACAGAAACTGCGGTTCCGGTAGATATAAATTGCACTCAAAAAAGTGAATCAATAAGCATCCCCCGGATGGCCTTTTCAAAAGTCAGCGCAGAACGCTGGCTTTCATTTTGTTTAAGCCGCAATAAATGATTCTTCTTTACGGCAGAAGAAAAAATCCCCCTGTATTATAAAATATAAAAATGCTTTAAAATAAGTTATATTTTTACCTGTCTTTATTATTATGAAGATTTTTTACTTTAAGAAGGCGAAAATATTACCAAAAGAAATACAAATGTAATATTTTTGTAATAATTAAAGAGAAAGAGAGGATATGGACGAAAATAAGTGCGAGCAAGAGATATTTCGGCGAGATTGGGTTTGTAATAGTGGGCGCTCTTTTGATAATATGTAAGCAGTAAATCTGAAATCGGAGGAAAGAGAGATGAAATATCAGAAAGGGATTGCTTGCAGCTTAGCGGTTTTATTGCTTGCAGTGTTGCTTCCACTCACAGCGGCTGCGGCGATAATCGGAAAAGGAAATACGGGAACAGCTGTAGAGGCGGTTCAGGTAGTGCTTAAGCAAGAGGGTTATCTCAGCGGTGCTTGCGATGGGATCTTCGGCAGCGCTACAGAAACGGCGCTGAAGGCATACCAAAAGGCAAAAGGCCTTTCGCAAGACGGAAAAGCCGGCGCGAAAACGCTTGCAGCAATGGGCCTGCTTTCCGAAGCTCCTTCCATAGGAGAGGCAAGCATTACCGAAGGCACGGTAAATTTGCGCAGAGGGCCTTCAACATCGCACCAAGTGCTATGTGATCTGAAACGCGGAGATAAGCTTATGGTGCTTGCCGTCAGCGGCAGCTGGTATAAGGTGCGAACCTCTTTTGACATAGAAGGATATGTTTATAAGGCGTACTGCACAGCAAACGGGAACCTGCAGGATTCATCGGCTTCTGCTATTACAGCAACGGTGGTCAATGTCAATACGGCAGTAAACCTTCGTAAGGGCGCAGGAACGAATACTGCTTTGTTAGGCACAGTGGCAAAGAATGCGCAGGTTTGGGTGCTGAGCATTGCCGGAGACTGGTATCAGGTGCGAACGGCAAACGGCGTGGAGGGCTACATAAGCAAACAGTATCTGCGCGTTGCCGGCGAAACGGCCGGTGAAACGGCTACCGTAGTCAATGTCAATACGGCCGTGAACATGCGCAAGGGTGCGGGAACCGATACGGCAGTAATCGCACAGCTGAAAAAAGGAAGCGTTGTGAATGTTCTTGAAGCCGTCGGCAGCTGGTATAAGGTCAGTACAATGGACGGCAAAGTGGGCTATGTGAGCAAAAGCTATTTGAAAATCAACACAGAAGCGCCTGCGCCGGTCGAGAACAACACAGTCATTACCGTCAGCAGCAGGATAGGAACGGTGCAGAATGTGAGCACAGCGGTAAACCTTCGCAAAGGCGCCGGAACAGATACTGCGCTGCTTGGCACGGTGGCAAGAGGCAAGCAGGTAGCCGTGCTTGGGCAGACGGGAGATTGGTACCATGTGCAGACGCCCGACGGCAAGCAGGGCTATATCAGCAAGGCTTACCTGAAGGTGGAAACTGTCCAAAACGACGTGGAATTTGAATCTGACAAAAGCACTCTCTATAAAAATCCGGTAATAGGTACGGTTATTAACATCACCTCTCAGCTCAAGATCAGAGCTAAAACCAGCACGGATTCGGACATCAAAGGCTATCTTTTGAATCAGGCTTCCGTTACCGTATACGGAAAGGACGGGGAGTGGTATCAGATCAGCACCGCGACAGGCATCTTCGGATATTGCCATGAGGATTATATTCGCTTAACATCCGAGACTTCACCGGGAACGGGAGAGATATTCAATCCAATCAAGGGGATTCTGCGTTCCGGCATGAACAATAGCGATGTTGTTACTATGCAGAAGCGTTTAAAGGAGCTGGGGTACTTTACAGCTTCCTGCACCGGTTATTTCGGCAGCCAGACGCTTTCGGCAGTGAAAGCGTTTCAGGCGGCGAACGGCCTGACCAAGGACGGTATAGCCGGCGAAAAGACACTGGCGAAAATGTTTTCTGCTTCGGCAGCAGCAAAGCAGAACGGGCAAAAGGAGCCGACGGAGGATGAAAAATTGCAGGCTAAGCTCAATGCGATGGTGGACTACGCAAAGCAGTATCTCGGCCGCCCTTATGTAAGCGGCGGAAACGGCCCGAGTTCCTTTGACTGTTCCGGTTTTACAAAATACGTTTTCCAAAATGCGATGGGCTACACATTGCCCCGAACTGCTTATACACAGGGCTATAATTCCTTCGGCAGAAAAATCACCAAGGTTTCCGAGCTCAAGCTGGGAGATTTGGTATTTTTCAATACCAACGCTAACGACAGCGACCTTTGCGACCATGTCGGAATTTATGTGGGCAATAATCAATTTATTCACGCTTCCTCCGGAAACGGAATGAAGGTAGTCATTTCCACGCTGGGCGGCACAATCTATGAACGCTTGTTTTCTTGGGGCAAAAGAGTTTTTGAATAAAGCACACGGTGTAGACAAGCAGGTGAAGAGACAGTCAGGACTTTCGGCTTATCCGAAAGTCCTGACTGTCTCAGCAAAAACAGGCCTTAACAATAACAAAAGCTTATAGCTCTAAAAAAATAGCTTGTTAAAAAGGATGCGGCATGTTTTCCTCACAGCTGCATAACAAGAAGATCGCGTATTGTAAAAGATAACGACATGAATAATCCTGCATTATACAAGGTACAGACGCCAATACCACATGGACAAGGGGTACTGCGAATGACATAATATCATTAAGGTTGATTACCTACCGACAGCTATGCTAATAAAATCAGATAAGAATAAAATAGGAGTATGTATCGGCAGAAGTACAATTTTTCTTCTAACCACACCTATATTCAATCGATTTGGCCTTAGTACGCTGTCTGTATTCCCGTTCTATCTTCCACATTTCTTCATTCGTTGGAATGTCTACAATCCATCATAGAAGCAATGGATGTCAATATCCCGCGTCCGTTTCCTGTCTTTTCTTCATATTCACGAACCGCACTATATCCACAAAGGTATTTAAATTGGGGGCGTTAGTTCTTCTTCCCGATAACGGCTAACGCTGCAAATATCCTCGATACCACAAGCACGTATCCGCAAAAGAATCGGGCAGATAGGCAACAATACTATCAAGGTCATTACGGCTATGCTGACAGACTCACAAAAGCCTGAAAAGTTAATTTGCATTGTATGAGCAAACAGTCTCTTAAAATACCACTGCAAACAAAATTTTGTTTTGAAGATTGCTTTCTGACAACAAATATTTTTTGACAACCTATCGGACACCGTTAAAAAACGCTTGCATTATCTGATGAAATCCTGTATAATAACTCCTGATATATGATGCTGTTATGGCTCAGTAGGTAGAGCACGTCCTTGGTAAGGACGAGGTCACCGGTTCGAATCCGGTTAACAGCTCCAAGAGTAAAGACCATCCAAAATGGTCTTTATTTTTATGTTATCGTCTTGAAAAGCTCATTATCTATTCAGCAGAGTGGAAACAGAAGGTAATAGAAATAAATCACAAGCAGAGCGGTTGGTAAGCAGTTAAGTATAAGCGAGGCTACCCGTTTTATGAAAAGATTGAAAAAGTTAACAAAAAGTGTGCTAAAAAAACTGTACTGATTGAACTTTTTGATTATGTGCTGAGAAAGCTCCTGACAGCATAATTTTCATTTTAAAATTCTTCTAAACAAGTGGGAATCAACTATAAAAAATTTTTTATTTATAATATTTCTGTTAATCGATTATTATTTTCAAGTATCAAGTATTTCTAAAGAGTAAGTCAATTCTTATGATTTAAAAAAGATGATGATTCCGTCATAAAGATTCTAAAAACAAAGTGATAAAATGGAAAGATGCACTTCTTCAATCGCAATCGGGCGACTTTCGTGCCCGAACCGCCCACTCTCTCCGCTTCGCTCCGACGCGGCGCTTCGGTCTCCTTCCGCCGCCCTGCCGGCAGCAGTGGATCCTCTTTGCCTATGTGCTACTAAAACTCTTATAAAGAAGGTATCCTCATGTTTGATTTCGGTGCACGCATTAAGCAGCTGCGAATAAGCCGTCATATGTCTCAGGAAACGTTAGGCAAAAAACTTGATCGCAGTAGATCCGTAATTTGCGGTTACGAAAATAACGTTCGCATACCTCCGTTAGATGTGTTAGTAAAGATGGCTGTTATTTTCAATGTCTCTCTTGATTGATTATTTCATCGGAATTAATAAAAATGAGATGATTTCTATTAGTAAGCTTGATGATGAGCAAAAGCAAATTATAAAATCTCTGTTTAAAGAATTTGAAAGCATTTCAACACATTACTTAAGAATTCCGGAAAATCAACAAAACCTGATTCGCAGGATTTTCAACCAATTTTTGCGGAAAAATAAATAAACGCACCTTTATTTCTATGGAACTTCGCCGTTTAAAAATCTTTTTCAAAAAATATTTCCATTTCCACTGCACTAAAAAACATTTCAAGAAGCCATGTGGGATTATTAAGAAGGCGTGAAAAAACAATTTTTCAGCCTGTAATTGATAATCCCCCTCGCCTCTCTTAACAAATGAATAAAAGCTATTTTATAAAAAGATACACAACAGATAGAAGAATACCGGAAAGAGCCCAAACCGCCACGGTAATAGACCGTTCGGGCACGAAAATCACTCTGACATAGTTTTTTCAGCCTTACTCTTCCCAGAGAGAATCTGCCAGCGCTTGAATCCTTTCGGCGCGTTTTTCACTGTCCGCACGATCCAGTTCAAAGCCCTCTTTGCCGATAATCAGCGTATCGCCCTCCCGCGCTCCCTCCGGAAGCAGCGACGAGAACACCTCCAATATGCTCCGATCCTCCCGTTCGCACACGGCATAGTCCCCTTCAAAACGATCAATAATAAGCTTTTCCATAAACATTCCCCTTTCAAGGCTTGCATAAACCGCACGGTTTCATGCCGGCATCAACCGCCTGTTGACGGTCTGAAAAATATGCACGGTTTGCCTCCGCCGGAAGCGAAGCGCAGGACGGCAAATGAAACACATTGCTCTTTTTATTGCCGATATATGCCGCCTCCTGCTGCGGCAGCTGTACAGCCGCTGACAGCTTTAAGCTTTTTCCGTCGGACTGCGCAACGATCGTGCCCTGAAGATCCGTGCGCCAAAGCTCCGTATTCTGAAGCTTTTGCAGCGTTTCCTCATGCGGGTGCCCGTAAGAATTATCCTTGCCGCACATGATTACTGCCACGGACGGACTCACCGCCTCAAAAAACTCTTCGCCGGTACTGGTGGAGCTGCCGTGATGCCCCAGCTTCAGCAGATCGCTCTTTACTGCCGCGCCGCTTGCAAGAATATCTCTCTCACTCTGTATTTCCGCATCTCCTGTAAACAACATAGAGATATCTCCGGCTATTACGCGCAGCACAATGGAATTATCGTTTGTGCTGCTTTCATAAATGCGAACAGGCGCCAGAATCTCCACCGTACAATTCCCGAATGCAAACGATGTTCCCGCTTTGGGAACGGTAATTTTCAACCCCTTCGCCGCAATCGCAGTAAGCACATCCTCATAGGTCTTTGTGTTGGCCGTAACCTTGGGCATATAAACCTTGCCCACGCTTTCCATCGCATTGATCACCGTATCCAGCCCGCCGATGTGATCCTCATGCGGATGCGTGCCTACGACAATATCCAGCGTTTTTAGTCCAAGGGCCTGCAAATAAGAAAGTGCGTTTGCACCCGTTTGATTTGTGCCTGCATCAATGAGCATCGTCTGCCCCGCGGAGCAAAGCAAAATGCAATCCCCCTGCCCCACATCAATAAAATACGCCGAAACAAGCGGTTCCTCCTGTGCGCCTTGCGACGGCAACACCTGCACGGTCTGAGACGGTACTGTCTGCACGGTCTGAGACGGCTTTACAGCAGCGGGCTGCGCGCAGCCCGTAAGCATACAAAACAACAAAAGCACTGTCAGCCACAGGCCGAACGCTTTCTTCATTCTTTTCTCATTCATCATTTTGCTTTAACGAACCTCCGCACCCGCCTCAACGGCTCTCTCCGGCGAAACAAGGGCAAAATTCCCTTTCTCGTCCTCCGCGCAAAGGATCATGCCCTCGCTGACGGTTCCGCGCAGCTTTGCCGGTTTGAGATTGGCCACCACTACCACGCTCTTTCCCACCATTTCCTCCGGCGTATACCATTTAGCGATCCCAGAAACAATGGTGCGCTCGCGCTCGCCCACTAACACGTTCAGCTTCAGAAGCTTATCCGAACCCTTAAGCTTTTCGCACGCCAGCACCTTGCCCACACGCAACGCTACTGTGCCAAAATCGTCTATGGTAATTTCGGCTTTTTCTTCGCATTTCTGCTCCGGCTCCGCAGGCTTCGGCGCTTTGTCGGCCTCCTGCCGTGCTTTAATCTCCTCCAGCTCGGAAAGCTCTTTATTCACATCGATACGCGGAAACAGCGCTTCAATTTTAGAAATCTTTGTGCCTGCCTTCAGCCCGCCGAAGGAAAGAGACTCAAAGCATGTCAGCTGCGGGCGCTCCCCGATCCCAAGCGCCTGCTGGATTTTCTTATAGGAAGACGTCAGTACAGGGCTGATCAGCACGCTGATAATCCGCAGCGATTCCGCAAGGCGATACATCACGCCGCCCAGCCTTGCGCGCTTGCTTTCCTCCTTAGCCAGCACCCACGGAGCCGTTTGATCAATATACTTGTTGCAGCGGCTCACAAAGCGCCACACCTCCGCAAGCGCAGAAGAGAATTGCAGTTCCTCCATACATGAAACATAATTTTTCACCGTGTCAGCCGCCATCGCCTCCAGCTCTTCATCTGGTCCTTCCGCCGCGCCGCGCTCAGGCAACACCGACCCGAAATACTTTTCAATCATAGCGATCGTGCGGTTTACAAGGTTCCCCAAGTCGTTCGCCAAATCGCTGTTGATCCGCCCGAGCAGCGCCTCGTTGGTAAAGTTGCCGTCCGCGCCGAAGGTCATTTCCCTCATGAGATAGTAGCGAATCGCGTCCACTCCGTACCGTTCACATAGAAACACCGGATCCACCACGTTGCCTCTGGATTTGCTCATTTTCTCCCCGCCGAACACGAGCCAGCCGTGCCCGAAAATCTGCTTGGGAAGCGGCAGGTCAAGCGCCATAAGAATCGCCGGCCAAATAATGGTGTGAAAGCGCACGATCTCCTTGCCGACCAGATGCAGATCTGCCGGCCAATAACGCTGAAAGAGCGAATCATCCTCACTGTTATAGCCAAGCGCCGAGATATAGTTAGAAAGCGCGTCGATCCACACATACACGGTATGCTTGTCATCAAACGTAACGGGAATACCCCATTTTACCGACGTTCTGGAAACGCACAGATCCTCAAGACCGGGCCTTAAAAAATTGTTGAGCATCTCATTGCGCCGCGAAACGGGCTGAATGAAATCAGGGTGCTGCTCGATATAGTCGATCAGGCGATCCTGATATTTGCTCAGGCGGAAGAAATAGCTCTCCTCCTTCATGTGCTGAACAGGGCGGCCGCAGTCCGGACAGCAGCCGTCTACAAGCTGCGTTTCCGTCCAGAAGGATTCGCAGGGCGTGCAGTAGAGCCCCTCATATTCCGCTTTATAAATATCGCCCTGATCGTAAAGCTGCTTAAAAATCTTCTGCACACACTCAACATGCTCTTGATCCGTTGTGCGGATATATTTGTCGTAGCGCACATCCATCAGCTGCCAAAGGCTTTTGATGCCCGCCACAATGCCGTCCACATACTCCTTGGGCGTTTTTCCCGCCTCACGCGCCTTCTTCTCGATCTTTTGCCCGTGCTCGTCCGTGCCTGTGAGAAAATATACGTCATAGCCGCGCAGCTTTTTATAACGCGCCATCGTATCCGCCGCCACAGAGCAATAGCTGTGGCCGATGTGCAAATTGTCGCTGGGATAATAGATGGGCGTAGTGATATAATATTTTTCCTTGTTCATTTCTAATTCTTCCTTTCCGAATAATAAAAAAAGGCGCCGCCGTCGCTAGGGGCGAAGCGCCGCGGTACCACCCTAATTCCCGCTCGAAGCCGAGCGGACTCATTTGCCCGTAACGCTGAGCTGCGGCGAGCGCTCACGATTCACGCCCGCAGCCTTGCAGACCATGTTCGCCGCCCGCCTCCTGCCGCCTTTCACCTTGCGCGGCTCTCTGAAAAGGAAGCACATGCAGCTACTCTTCTGCGCATTGCTTTTTCTTTTATTGTTCCATTGTATGAAATTTTCAAACATTTGTCAAGAAGGAAGCGAAAACTTTCGCTCACACGGAACCGTCTGTCTCCGCTTGCCTTGCGCGTACCAGCTCAATGGCCTCCTTGCCCGTCATATGCTCAATTGCTAATTCAACCATATAAAAGCGTTCCCAGGCCTGCCCGATTTCCCGCGCATGATCCTGCTTCAAAAGAGGCGCATATTTATCGGCCAGCAGCTCGATCGCTCTGCGCTTTTCGGCGGCGTCCTGAATAATATGCGCACGCCCGAACACGATCACGCTCCTGTAATGCGTGGTATATTCCTCCGGCACTACCTGATCCGCGTCGATCACGCAAAAAGACACCTTATCATTTTTCACAATGGCATCTGTCTTGTGCCCGTCCAAAGCGCAGTGGAAATATATGCTTCCGTCACGGTACGCATAGCTCAGCGGCACCGCATACGGATAGCCGTCATCTCCCGTCACGGCAAGCACACCCGAAGTTCCCCTACAGAGAATTTCCCGGGTTTCTTTCCCGTCCAACAGCTGCTTTTCCCGCCGCATTTTTCTGAACATTTGAACTCCCCCTATAATATATCATCGCTTTAAAACAAGATGTTTAACTGCCGCAGCAACGTCATGCCGGTTGCAAAAACATGCTTACACCAAAATGTTTTCACAGCCGTTGAAAGAATTCCGCATTCATATAATTCCAATTCATTTGAAAGCCTACCTGCCATCATCCTCAGCGTCATTATCTTTCAGCTTTTTATAACGCATAAAATTAGTAACAGCTGCAAGCAAAGATGCCAACGCAGTAACTGCATGAAGAATCATCTGCCATTGAAAAACCGCTCCGCAACAGCAATCAACGCATAGAACGGTTATCCAGCAGCCCGCATTAAAAAACCATATAACCGAAGCAAGAAGCCACCAATTTTCTTTTTTCACAACACCCCAACCTCCAAACGCCGCCTTACCGTTTTTCAATATGCCGAGAGCCCTGCTTTATCCGTTAGGAAACAGCTCCGCCATCCGCGCATCGCTGAGATGAAAGGTCGTGCGCAGGGTTTCTTTAAAATATGCCCGCCGTGCCGCCAGCGTGGCTCTGAGATCCGCCACATTCTTCTCCCAATCCTGCATAGAAGCAGGCTGATGCCAGCGCTCGACCGTGCGCGGCATTTCTCCGCGAATCTGCTCTACCATAGAATCGAACAGCGCAAGCAGGGTTTCATCGGAAAAATCATTGTTCATCAGGTATGCGCACCGCTCGATAAACCGTTCGCGCCAGCCATCGTTCGCCATAAGCGCACAGTAAACGGAGGTATTCATTTTCGTTTGGTTGCCGTTCGCGTCGGGCTTACCCACCGGAATGCCGTCCGGATTCAGATATGCCGCCAAAATAGAACGCCTTGGATTGTTATACATATGGCTCCAATCCAAATCGAAGAAAAGCGGCCGCCATTTTAGTGAATTATCGTTCGTATGCGCATATTTCTGGTTATAGGCATCGCTGTTCGTGAAATACACGGTGGCGATCAGATAATCCATAAAATAGGCCTCGTCGGCAATATCGGTCAATTTTTTAAATGTTTCCGGATCGTTCATATTGCCGCTTTTGGCGATTTCATACAGCTGCTTAATCTGCTCGTTCGTGCCCTTATACGCCGTGGTATTGTTGCGGATCAGCTCCACCTTATCCGGATCGATCCCATACTTAGCAGCCAAATAATCCTCATTTTGGTTTTCCTTGAACTCATACAGCCCCCAATACTGCCCGTTGATATACACCACGGCAAATCGGGTTTGCATGGTATCAAGGTTCATGTTCTTTACCGCCATCATGCAGAAGGCGTCGCGCAGGCGCGTGCTTCCCCAATCCTGCCCCATATTGCGCAGAGAAACAGATTTAAAATCGTGAATGCCGTAATCCTCAAAAAACGGATAAGTAATGCTTGATCTGCCGTAAGCGCCGCGCAAATAAAGGTTGATGCTCTTCTGCGCATACTTGCGCGTGCCGTTCCCCGTGATGCGGAAACCCGCGGGAAAGCTTACGCCCAGCGTGCCGTCCGCCTCATAATACTGCGCATAGCCGGCACGCTCCCGAATATCCAAACGGCTCTCGCTGGCAAAAACATAATTCAAGTCCGATTTCGTCATGCTCAGGCTCACCACCGGAAGGGTGTGGCGTTCCCCGAAAAAGTAGGTGGCCACCGTTTCCTCGCTTTGCAGGGCTGAGGAAGACACCGCAACCGCACGGATCACCGTGGTTTTGCTCACCGCGACAGGCTCGCTGTAGCGCTTTGAATTTTCCGTGGGCGTTGAGCCGTCGGTCGTATAGTAAATTTCCGCACCCGGCACAGCAGCGCGCATTTCCAAGGTAAAAGCCTCGTTGCAATAGCCGCCCTGCACGCTGAATACCGGCTGCGAACAGTACCCTGCATAGCCGCTTTCACTGTTTTTCCTGCCCGGCGTGGGCGTTGTACAAATTAACTTCCCCGTTTCGGTGCGCCCGCAGGAAAGCCCCGGCCTCAATGCGGAAAACGTAAAGCTGTCCAGCAGCACGCCGTCGGGAGAGGAAAGAAACAGCGTCTCCCCGCTTGCGGAAAGGCTCAGCTCCTCTTTCGCCGTTCCGTTCATCGCCTCTTTAATAACCGCGTAGCCGCCGGCTTCCACCGAAACATTCCCAAGCCTCCACTTTTTCAAGTTCTTGCTGCTGTCTGAAAGATAGTAGCCGCTTAACGACAGAACAGAAGAAGAGCTGTTGTACAGCTCCACCCATTCCTTTTCCTCGCTGCGCGCGGTTACAACGGAAACGACCTCGTTGATTCGCAACGGCGCGCTAACACCCGCAGACCCCACAGCCGCCAGCGTTGCAAAGCCCGCTGTGGTATTGGCGCCGCCCGGCGTTGGCTGCGGGAAATACTTCCACTCTCCGGATGCGTCCCGCCCGCAGGAAACATTATCGCCGTACTGCGAAGGCAATGTAATAACCTGCCGCAGACCGCTTGCAAGGCTTGTCAGCGTCAAATGCGTATCACTGCTGCCCAAGCGGAAGGAAGCGTGCAGTTCCTCCTGCGTTTGATCCTTTCCGGAAAGAAATACAATCAAATATTCACCGGGCTTAAGCGTAACGGCAGGCAGCCGCCATTTCCACGCATCCTGCACATCGTCGGAAAGATAATAATCGCTCAGTGTGATCTCACGCTGCGACGCATTGTACAGCTCCGCCCACGGCTGCCGCTCGCCGTCGCTATCCATTAAGGAATATTTATTTTGCTTTAGATATTCGTTGATGTACACCTCGGGCAAGCCCTCCTGAAGCGCAAACGAGGCATTTTCCAGCTGTTCCCCGCCGTTCTTCTCCCCCGGCGTGGGCGTTTTGTAATAAACCGCAGCGCCCGTATCGGAAACGCCCACGGAAACCCCTGCGAAAATTCCGCTTTCCCACTCTATGCTGTCCACCACACTGCCCAAACCGTCGGAAAGAATCAACATATGCTCATCTGCTCCGATCTTAAAGGGAATACCCTCCTGCGTGCCGTTCAGCTCCAAAACAATATATTCACCCGGCTGAAGCTCCCGCTGCGGAAGATGTGCTTTGCTTAAATTGCCGGCATCCTCAGTAATGCAGAAATCCGAAAGCTGCACGCTCTGCTCTCCGGCATTATACAGCTCCACCCAAGCCTCGCGGCTGCCTTCCCCAATGGGCGCAGGGCAGACCTCATTGATCCGCAGCCCCTGCGTAAGCTGCTGCTTGAGCGCCTCCAGCGTCGATGCGCTTTTACCGCCGTTCGCCGCTCCCGGCGTAGGCAAAAGATAGTAAACATACTCCCTGCCGTTCCAGCCGTAAGAGATATCCGTTTCCAGCTGCGGAACCTCCACCACACTCAGAATCGTGTTTCCGGGATAGGACAGAAATAAATTCACACCTTTTTTGGAAAGATTAAAGCCTGCGCACAGCGCATCGCCCTGCAGCTCCTTCGGTGTTTTGCAGCAGAAGACGATCAAATACTCCCCCGCGCCCAAGGTAACATCGGGAAATGTATACGCATAAGGATCGTTTTTAGACGTGGAAAGACCATAACCCTTGAGCGAAATGGGCGCCGAAGAATTGTTGTAAAGCTCTATCCAATCCGCCGCGCCGTACACGGGATCCGCCAGTGAAGATGCGTTGGAGGAAACCACCTCGCTGATGATAAGCCCCGCCGCCCCTGCGGAGGTTTCGGGCGCACAGCCGGAAAACAGCGCCGCAACCAGCAAAATTACCGCTAATAACGCCGATATTTTTTGATAAAACCTTTTCATTTTCCGCCCTCCCTGATTCGCCAAGCAAAGCAGCTTGCCCTGATACAGCCGCCTCATCACCTGATATTTTGATTTTATTATACCACACTGCGCAAGCCTTCGCAAAGTATTATTACAAAATCCGCTTCTTTTTTCATTTTTCATTGCAAAACAAAAAGCCAAGCTATATAATATAATCCATACTTAGTATGTTCAGCAAGGATTATGAAAAATACCTTCCAAAAAAATCTTTAAAAAACAGGCTTCAGGAGGTCTGCCATGAATCTCTCACAGCTTCGGTATATAACAGAAGTGCAGAAGACCGGTTCCATCACCCGCGCGGCGCAAAATCTCTACATGGGGCAACCAAACATGAGCAAGGCGATTAAAGAGCTGGAGGGCGAGATCGGAATCCGCCTATTCCGCCGCACAGCCAAAGGCGTAGAGCCTACGGAAGCCGGCCAGCTTTTTCTGCGGCGGGCGGCAAAAATTCTGGAGCAGGTGGACGCTTTGCAGCAGCTGTACGGCGCTGACCGTGCCGCGCCCTTACTGCGCCTCTCCTCTCCGGACGGAGAATTTCTGCTCTCCATCGCCGCGCCCTTATGCGCACAGCTGGAAAACGATCACGGTTTTTCGCTCATTATCAAAGAACAAACAGCTGAAGAAACTCTTCATGCGCTCTCCTGCGAGGAGCTGGACGCAGGCATCATCCGCATAAACGCCGAACAGGAGCCGCAGCTGACACGCCTTGTTAAAAAACACGAGCTGGCAGCATACCCGTTCAGGGAATACCAGCCCCTTCCCGTTCTACGCGCTGAGAACGCTCCGGCAAAAAGCCCTTTCATCACCGCTGCGCGGCTGAAGCAGATGACCGAGCTTTCCGGCCGCGCCGACGCCCTTTTCTCTACCGGCAACGCGCTTTCCAACCGGCGCATTACCGCACAGAGCTTTTTATCGCGCATTGAGCTGCTTTGCACGCTGCCGAACGCGTTTATGCTGAACGCACCGCTGCCGAACGCATTTTTACACAAACACGGCCTGATTCAGCTTCCCGCCCCGGAGCTGCACTGCAAAACAAAAGAATTTGTGCTTTCAAAAAAAGGCGTCCCTTTAAAGGCAGCCGAACAGATTCTTCCTCTGCTGGAAGCGGCGCTGAACATGCAAGACTGCTGATTACCTCTGCATTAAAGCCAAGCTCTCCGTTAAAACAAACAGCTTGAATATGCCATAGAAGAGCCTTAACGCCTGCAGTTGGGTAAAGACGCTCCGAACCCCTGCCCTGCCTGCGGACATTCGCGTAACGCTTAATGCAATGCTTTCGGCCAAGCGTATCAAACCAAATAAAGCGCCCCAAGGGGCGCTTTATTTATCATAACATTTGAGCTGAGCCTGTAAGCCGAGTTCTGTCGTGGATGACCATCTATCTATTCCCGGCGTTGCCGCGCGGGCTTAAGCGATTACATGGGAGCGCGACGGACCGCCGTTAAATGCTCCGCTATCAATCTTGCTCCGGGCGGGGTTTACAGGATCTGCCTGTCGCCAGGCAGTCGGTGAGCTCTTACCTCGCCTTTCCACCCTTACTTCCGTTTCCGAAAGCGGTATCTCTCTGTTGCACTTTCCTTGAAGTCGCCTTCACCGGACGTTATCCGGCGCCCTGTCCTATGGAGCTCGGACTTTCCTCGTATTTTCACCGCAGTCACCCGGCTCACTCAAATTCTTATGATCAACCGATATACAGCATCCGCATGCAGTTTTCGCATTCCACGATCTCGCTGCTGGCGGCTACTTTATTAGCGATCGCGCTGGGCAGCTCCATATTGCAGCCTGTGCAGCGCGTGCCTGCAAGCTGCGCGGTAGGCACGATCTTATGCTTGCGCAGATTCTTATACTTCTCCAGCAAAACAGAATCGACCTGCTTTTCCGCTTCCTCCTTCAAAGCCCTCGCTTTTTCCAGCGCCGGCTTTGCTTCGTCATATTTCTTCTCATACGCCTCTTTGCACACGGCAAATTCGTCCCTCGCCTTTACGGCGCTGGCCGTGGCCGCGTTCAGGCGGCTGTCTGTCTGCCTGACATTGTTTCGGATTGACGTTATGGTTTCGTTCAAAGCCTCCGCCTGACGGATAACGCTTTGAAGCTGCCTGCTTCTCTGCTGAAGCTCCTCATACTCCTCGGTCTCTTCCCCAAGCTTAGCCTGACATGCCTGCGCCTCCTCAACCAAGGCTTGCAGCTGCTTTTCAGCTTCGTCCATATCGTTCTTCAGCTTTTGCAGCAGCGCCAAATATTTTTTTCTGTTCTCGCAGGCCAAATCATATTCCTGCTAATGCTTATTATCGCCCTTGCGTTCGGGACTGGCAAGCAATTCTTTTTCAATGCTTTCCGCTGCAAAATCGAGCTCCTGGTATTCCAGCAGCTTTTTAAATTGTTCTGTCAATCTGATCACCTCCTCACGACAAAATAAAAAATCAATGAAAGGGATTGCTCTGGCATTCCGATTTCATTACCTGCACTTGATATTGTAACACATGAATGCGATTTTGTAAATATTCAATCACCCGATCCGTTACGGGCGCTTCGGTATAGTAATGTCCGGCTTCCACAGCGCAAAGCCCAAGCTCCCGAACAGCCAACATCTCATGATGCTTAAGCTCGCCCGTAATCAGCACGTCGGCTCCCGCCTCGGCCGCCGCCTGTACAAAGCTGCCGCCCGCGCCGCTGCACACTGCCGCGCGGCGAAGAAGCCTGTCGTCGTTCCCGATCGCCCGGCACTGCCCCGCGCCAAGCGCGGCAGCCGTGCGAACAGAAAGCTCCCGAAGGCGCAAGGGCGGATTCAGCTCCCCCACGCGCCCGCAGTAAACGGTTCGCTGCGCATCGCTGTATTGCAGCTCCAACCCGGCATAGGGAACAACGCCGAGCAGCCGGCACAGCTCATCGTTCACGCCGCCCTCCGCGCCGTCAAGCGGCGTATGCGAGGAATAAACCGCCACTCCGCTGCGGATCGCCTTCATCAGCAGTCTGCCCTCCCGCGTATCGCTGCCGACGGATTTCAATGGCGAAAAAATCAGCGGATGGTGCGTAATAAGCAGCTGCGCCTGCTTTTGCATGCACTCCTCCAGCACGGCTTCATCCACATCCAGCGCAACAAGCACGCGAGAGACCTCCGCACAGCAATCGCCCGTCTGCAAGCCCGAATTATCAAAGGAATACTGTGTTCTTACCGGCGCCCACGCCTCCATCAGCGCGCATATCTGTTCAACCGTTGCCAAAACCGCTCTCTCCCTTCAGCCGCCCAGCGCTTCGCTGAGCAAGCGGTACTCAACCGCCTTCTCTGCGTCCGCACCGTAAACAAGAATCTTTTTAAGTGCGTCGCGCCTGCTTTGCGCAAAACGAAACGCTTCCTCACTGCCGCAGCACAGCGAATGCACCGGCAGATAGATCTCCCGCTCCGTATAAACCTGCCTGCCGCGCCGAACAAGCAGAATGTGATAAAAACGCTTTCCCTCCTGTGCAACACGGTCATCGGCAATGAAAAAGCCGTTTTCAAGCAGCCATCTGCGCAGACTGCATTCATGCCCCATCGGCTGAAGCACAAAGGATTCCTCAGGCAGCTCCGGCGCCGCCTCAAGAATCCGCATAATCGTAAACGCGCCCATGCCGCCGATCACAACCGCTTGCGCCTCTCCCTGCTCCAAAACGGAAAGCCCGTCCCCCGCACGAAAAGAAAAAGCGGCTGAGATTCCCAGCGTTTCAGCCAGCTGCTCCGCTTTATGTAAAGAAGGTACGCTGATATCCGCCGCGATAATCCGCTCCGCTCTCCCCGTTTGCAGCAGATATGTCCCCAGCCTGCCGTGATCGCAGCCGATATCCGCCACGCAGGCGCACCGCTGCGGCAGCACGGAGACTACCGCCTGCTGCCTGGGCGTAAGGCTGATTGTAAGGCTCATTCCAGAAAATCCCGAAGCTTGCGCGAACGGCTGGGATGCCGCAGCTTTCTCAGCGCCTTCGCCTCAATTTGGCGGATGCGTTCACGCGTTACGTTAAACTCCTTGCCCACTTCCTCCAGCGTGCGCTGCCGCCCGTCGTCAATGCCGAAGCGCAGCCGCAGCACCTTTTCCTCGCGCGGGGTAAGGGTATTGAGCACGTCGATCAGCTGCTCCTTGAGCAGCGTAGCCGTTGTGGCTTCCGCCGGCGCAGGAATGTCATCATCGGGAATAAAGTCGCCCAAGTGGCTGTCCTCCTCTTCGCCGATCGGCGTTTCCAGCGAAACGGGATCCTGCGCGATCTTCATGATCTCACGGACTTTATCCACCGAAACGCCCATTTCCTTTGCAATTTCATCCGGCTGCGGGTCGCGCCCCAGATCCTGAATCAGCTGGCGTCTGACGCGCGAAAGCTTATTGATCGTTTCCACCATGTGCACGGGAATGCGGATCGTCCTCGCCTGATCGGCAATCGCGCGCGTGATCGCCTGCCTGATCCACCATGTGGCGTAGGTTGAAAACTTATAGCCTTTTGTATAATCAAACTTTTCCACTGCCTTGATAAGCCCGAGATTCCCCTCCTGAATCAGATCCAAAAACAGCATTCCGCGGCCCACATAGCGTTTGGCGATGCTTACCACCAAGCGCAGGTTTGCCTCCACCAGCTTCTGCATGGCCGCTTCATCCCCCACGGCGATGCGCTTAGCGATCTCGATCTCCTCATCGGCTGTCAGCAGCGAGATCTTTCCCATCTCTTTGAGATACATCCGAACCGGATCATCAATGCTGATGGCCTCCTGCCCCACAATGATCTGCAGCTCTGTCTCCAAATTATCCAAGCTGTTCGCTTCGCTTTCAGCGTCGCTGACGACCCGTATTCCCTTCTTTTCCAGCTCGTCGTAGATCATTTCGGAAATCTCAAGATCGTAATCAACGCCTTCAAAAAGGTCGATCACTTCAGAGTAGGTCAGCACGTTTTTGACCGTGCCGCCGACCATTTTAACATGAATGTCGCTGATCCGCTTCTTGACTTCCTCGGACAGCTCTACCCGCTTCTTTTCTTCCTGTTCCATACCGTTCCTCCAATGTTTATATCCGCAGCGCTTATTTCAATCGGCCCGTTTCAGCCTCTGCATTTTTGCATCCAGTTCCGTAATTCGCTTTAGAAGCTCCTGAACCTCCTCCGCAGAAAGATAGATCTCCTGCCTGCTGTACTGCGCAAGCGTTCCCTGCGCAAGCGTCCGCTGCCGCTGAAGCTCCAAAAGCCGCAGCTTTTTGATCCCGTCGGCAAAATACTGCGCGGCGTCTATGTAAGCCGTATCGTCCATAAAAATGGCGGCAACCGCCTCGCTGAGCTTCGCGTCCTGCGCGCATTGCAGGTTCAGCTCCTGCATGGCAAGCGGCCGCCCACCCTGCTTTGCGGCAATCAGCGTCTCGCACAGCGATTTATTTTCCTGCGCCTGCAACAGCTCCGGAAGCCCCTGCTCCTGAGCAATATCGCACAGCCGCGGGTTTTCCGTCATCAGCCGAATCATCATGCGCTCGGTGTAAAGCTGCGAATCTCTCGGCGCACGCTGCACCGCGCCGCTTTGATAAACCGGCTGCGCCGACGCAATACTCATGGAAATCTCATTAGGCGCTTTGCCGATATTCCGGTAAAGCGATTCAAGGCTGAACCCCGTCTGCTGGCTGATCCTGCGAAGGTACAGCTCCGTTTCAATGCTGTCAAACGCATTTTTACCGACGATCTGCGAGGCCAAAAACGCATAACGCGCTTTGGATTCGTCATCCGTTAACGGATTCTGCTCAGCCGCTTCCTGCAAAAGATAATCTATCGCCCATTTGGAAGCCTGCATGGCGTCGGCAAACGCCCCTGCGCCAAGCTCCCGCATGTATTCATCCGGATCCTTGCCGCCGGCAAGCGCGATCACGCGCGGCTTGATCTTCTCCGCACGCGTCAGCTCAATCGCTTTATGCGTGGCCGCAACGCCGGCCTTATCACCGTCGTAGCAGATATACATTTCCGGCGAATAACGATTCAGCAGCTTGATCTGATCGCGTGTCAGCGCCGTTCCGAGGCTGGCCACGGCGTAATCGTACCCGTTCATATTCAGGGCGATCACATCCATATAGCCCTCGCACAGAATCGCCTTCCTTGAGCGATTCTTCTTGATAAACGGCAGCCCATACAAATGCTTGCGCTTATTGAAGATCGGCGTATCGCCTGTGTTGAGATACTTCGGCTCCGTTTTATCCATCACGCGGCCGCCGAAGGCGATCACCTCGCCGCTTAAATCAAGAATCGGGAACATCACGCGGTTGCGGAAGAAATCCCGCGCGCCGCTGTCCCCCATCTTGCAAAGCCCCGCGTCCATCAGCTCCGTATTGGTAAAGCCCTTTTGATGCAGCAGCTCTGTCAGATCGCGTGAAGAATTCGGCGCGTACCCCAGCCCGAAACGGCGAATGATCCGGTCGTCCAGCCCTCTTGAGCGCAGATAAGCCAGCGCCTCCTGCCCGTCGGGCGTGTACAGCGTTTCATGGTAATAGCGCGCCGCGGCGCGGTTCGCATCGTATAAACGCTGCTTTTCATCCTTGGAAAGCCAGTTTCCGCCCCCGCTCTCTTCCGGCAGCGGCAGATTCACACGGTTGGCCAAGAACCGAACCGCATCGACAAACGAAAGATTTTCCGCCTTCATAATAAAGCCGAACACATTCCCGCTGGCATGGCAGCCGAAGCAGTAAAACAGCTGCTTGTCCGCACTCACGGAAAAAGACGGTGTCTTTTCCCTATGGAACGGACACAGCCCGACATAGCTTCCTCTGCCTGAGCTTTTCAATGTTACATAATCGGAGATTATATCGACAATATCTGCTTTATCGCTTAATGTACCCAAAAATTCCTGCGAAAATCCAGCCATTTCATCACCTACACCATAACAAATATAATATTCAACAAAATTTCCGGATTTCCTGCTTTTTTCGCAGAAAAAATTCAGCACAAGCTCTAATATCTCCCCCACTCCGCAGGGACAAACAAGCGCGTAAATTCGTTGATCGCGTAGCGATCCGTCATGCCGGCAATAAAATCGCACACCAGCTGCTCCCGCGAAACATCCTCCTCCGCCGAGGGCGGAAGCTCCTCCGGATGCTTCATATAGTAATTGAAAAGCTGCTCGATGATCCGTTCCGCCTTCTGCTCCTCACGCTTTGCGGCGCTGCGCAGGCTGTAAATATTTTCATACATATATGTACGCAGCTCGCCCATCACCTCCGCAATGCGGGGCGACATGGAAATATCCGGTTTCCCGTCGCTGCTGCGGATCACATCGCCTACCAGCGTATCGATCCTTTGGCCGTGCGTTTCTCCCAGCTCGCGCAGCACGCGCTGCGGCAGCTCCTGTGCCGAAAGGATTCCTGCCCGAATGGCGTCGTCAATATCATGGTTAACATAGGCGATCCTGTCCGCCTCATGCACGATCCGACCCTCAAGCGCATGCCCGAAAGGCGTGTGTCCCAAATCATGCCCCAAAGCGATCGCTTCCGTTAGATCTTCATTCAAGCGCAGCGCACGCGCTATCGTACGTGCAACTTGGCTCACCTCCAGCGTGTGTGTCAGGCGCGTGCGGTAATGATCGCCCGTGGGCGAAAGAAAAACCTGCGTTTTATGCTTCAGCCGCCGAAACGTCTTGCTGTGAATAATGCGGTCCCGATCCCGCTGATACTCCGTTCTGTACGGACAAGGCTCAATCGGACGCATACGACCCTTAGTTTCCGCACTCTTCTGCGCATAGGGACTGAACAGTTGGTATTCCAGCTGCCGAAAATCAATCATAGCTTTCCCCTCCGTCTGCAAAAATGAGAATCTATGTTTATTATACGGCAAACAAACGGATTTTCCTGCTTTTTCGTTCCAATAAAAGGCAAAAAATGTTTTTTCACAGAAATCCCCATCACTTTCCTCTTTTTTATGATAACAAATCCCGTTTTTCGCACAAGCTTCCCGTAGCCCTGCAGCCTCCGCCCCGCACAAATTACCTGCTTTAGCCCCTGCCGCTTTTACATAAATGAAAAAACGCTCATCCTCAATTCTCCGTTGACAACCCGCCCATTTTGTGTATAATAATAAAAGCTGTCAGTTTTGCAGTGTCCACTGTGCTAATTAGCATTAAAACGGAGAGAGATCAAAGCAATCAAATTTTTTATCACTCTCCAGCACAAGAATTAAATACGGAAGCGTATCGAAGTGGTCATAACGGGCCTGACTCGAAATCATGTATGCATTTGAGTAGTTGTGCCACCGCAAACCGCCGAAAAGCCTTGATTTTGTTGGATTTTCGCGTGGTTGATGATTTTTCTGACCGTCGTATCTAACGGGTTTTCTAAAAAATTGAATAACGATTGTTTCCCTCATTTTCGGGGGTGAACATATACGGAGAGGTATCGAAGTGGTCATAACGGGGCTGACTCGAAATCAGTTTGCGCGAAAGCGCACAAGGGTTCGAATCCCTTCCTCTCC
>JAHAAN010000131.1 GCA_018376855.1 Clostridiales bacterium
ATTTCAGCACGCCCACTGCTGCATTGATCAGGCCCGGAATTTTAAGCAGCTTTTTAATCAGCTCATCGGTTTTGTTGGAGGCGTCGCTTTCTCGGTTTGTTTCGATAAAGTGGTTGATTTTATCGTTAACATCCATAATGGTATCGGTATAATTCAGATCCAGCTTCGTCATGGTTCCGTCCGGCACGCCGGGGCGCATGATCACCATGCTGACGGTGAACTTATTGCGCGCATAAATCCGCTTGTTTACAATAAAGCGGTTCAATGCCGGAAATTCGGCGGCTGTGCGCAGGTATGCAGCAATAATGATTGCCATGTAGCTGATTTGCATTCCCTGCGCGCGCTTTTCAGCTAAATATGCCTTCAGCGGCTCTTGCGGAAGATGCAGTGTGATCATGTTCTGCGCATCGTAGCGCTTTTTCATAATGTAAGGGATCACCTGATACATGCCGCTTACATTGTTTTTTACCCTTTTTCCGTCTTTTCTCATTTCTAATCTCCGTTTTCTGCGAAAGATCTTTTCGCGTTGATACTATATTTGTATAAATGCGCTGATAGCATAACACAGTTCTTGGCTTTTTACAATGAATTTTGCTGAATTTTCTTTGAAAATTGCAAATCATGGCCGATTATCGCCATAAAGGATCATTTTTTCGATGTTTTATAAAATAGCTGTTTCAAGCTTTTAATTTTTTAGGGATTATTCTTACCAAATTACTTGACTTAGTTGTATTTGAATGGTATTATTTTGAATATGATTGGAGATGGTTGCATTTGTTTGCAAAAGAACGGCGAGACGAAATATGTCTTATGCTGAAAAAGGATCATGCGGTTACGACCTCAAAGCTTGTGGAGCGCTTCGGTGTATCGATTGAAACAATCCGTAAGGATTTATTGGCGCTGGAACAGGCGGGGCGGCTTGTTAGGGTGCATGGAGGCGCGGTTGCACAGAACGATATGAAGCCTTTTTTGGAATTAAAACAGAGAAATCAGATGTGCGTTGAAGAAAAAAGAGCGCTTTCCTTAAAGGCGGTTGAATTTATTTGCGAAGGCGACGTCATTGCGGTGGATACCGGCAGTACGGCGATCTTGTTTGCTGAAGCGCTTAAACAAAGGTTTCATAGGCTTACGGTCGTTACATGGTCTCGCGATGTGCTGGATATTTTGTGCGATCATGAGGATTTTGAGGTTATTCTTTGCGGCGGTTATTATATGCATAAAGAGAATGCGTTTTACGGCGCCTTTGCGCTTGATATGCTTCACAACCTATATGTGCAGAAGACATTTTTATTTCCGACGGCAGTTTCGGTCGAGTTTGGAATATGCGGTTATGAAAGCGATTTGCATCAGCTTCAAAAGCAGCTGCTCGTTTCCTCGGATGAGATTTATATTTTGGCGGACAGCAGCAAATTTGAAAAGAAGGCTTTGTTTAAACTTTCAGATATTAACGATCGTTATTATTATGTAACGGACGGTCTTTTGTCTGCGGAACTGGAGAATTTATATAAAGAGAATAATTTGAAAATTTTTAAGGGGGAAAATAAAAAATGAAAGTAATGCTTATTTTAGTGGATGGAATGAGACCGGATGCGCTTGCGGCTGTGCCGAAAGCACAGGAAATCATGAAAAAATCGTCATACAGCCTGAACGCAAGAACGGTTATGCCTTCTGTGACGCTGCCGTGCCATATGTCGCTGTTTCACAGCGTGGATCCCATCAGGCATGGGACTACGACCAATACATATGCGCCGCAAGTGCGCCCGATTCAGGGGTTGTGCGAGGTTTTAAACCAAAATAATAAAAAGAGCGCGTTTTTTTATAATTGGCAGGAATTGAGGGATCTTTCGCGCCCGGGTTCGCTGTGTTTTTCTTACTTTTGTAAGGGCGACGATATGGGTTATGAAAAAACAAACGATATGGTCGCTGAGGCTGCGGTAAAATATTTAAATGAATTTGACGTGGACTTTGCGTTTGTATATCTGGGAAATGTTGATGTGGTGGGGCATTCCTGCGGCTGGATGGGGCCGGAATATATGCGTGCGGTTGAAAAAAGCTGGGAAAATATTGCATATATTCTTCAGGCGCTTTCCGAAGATTATGCGGTTATCATTACCGCAGATCACGGAGGGCATGATCGCTGCCACGGAACAGAGCTGCCGGAGGATATGAATATTCCCGTGATTCTGTTAGGAAAGGCTTTTGAAGAAGTGCGGCAAATGCAAAATGCTGATATAAAGGATATTGCGCCTACTGTAACGGCTTTACTTGGCGTTCACGCAAACAGCGAATGGGAAGGAAAGAGTCTTTTATGAATCAGCTGCAAACGAAACAGCAGGTTAATCGTTTAGCGTGGCTGTTTGCCGTAACATATATGGTCAGCTACATAACCCGTATCAACTATGGCGCGATCGTTTCCGAAATGGAAGCCGCCATGCAGATATCGAAAAGTCAAATCTCTATGGCGCTTACGGGAAGCTTCATAACGTATGGTATAGGTCAAATTATCAGCGGAGTATTCGGGGATCGTTTTTCGCCGAAAAAGCTGGTTTTTTTCGGATTGCTCATTACTTCATGCATGAATCTTCTGCTTCCGGTGTGCCAAACGCCCTACCAAATGCTGGGCGTTTGGTGTGTCAATGGGCTGGCGCAGGCTTTTTTGTGGCCTCCGTTAGTACGCCTCATGGCAGTTCTTCTGTCGCAAAAGGATTATAACAGAGTAACGGTAAAGGTTGCATGCGGAAGTTCTGTGGGTACAGTTATCGTATATCTGCTTTCCCCGCTGTTGATCTACCTGTTTAACTGGAAGGCTGTGTTTCTCTTTTCGGCAATCTGCGGGGTGGTTATGGCATTTGTGTGGAACCGATTTTCCTATGATGTCGAGCCTGTCAGTAAGGAGAAGGAGTATGCGGATTTTGCAAAAGAACGGAAAAGCGCGTTGTTTTGCCCTTTCATGATCGGCATTATGGCTGCTATTGTTTTTCAGGGAATGCTGCGGGACGGAGTGACAACGTGGATGCCCTCCTATATGGCCGAAACATATAATATAGATAATGTGATCTCTATTTTAACGGGAGTAGCAATTCCGATCTTTGGCATTCTTTGCTTGAAAATTACGTCAGGGCTTTACGCCCGTGTTTTTACCAACCCGCTTTTATGCGCCGGCGTTCTTTTTGGCGTCGGAACGCTGTCAACATTGGGATTATGCTTGTTCACCGGTCATAGCGCCGCGGTTTCCGTTGCCATGTCGGCAGTTTTTATTGGGTGCATGCATGGCGTAAATCTGATGCTGATCAGCATCGTTCCTTCCTTCTTTAAAAAGCGCGGAAATGTAGCCACCGTGTCCGGCGTATTGAATTTTTGCACATACATAGGAAGCGCAGCGTCAACCTATGGCATTGCGGTGCTTTCCGAACAGTTTGGGTGGAACACAACAATTCTTATATGGCTGCTGATCGCCGCTGTGGGAACTGCTGTGTGCTTTATTTGCGTTAAGCCTTGGAAGGCGTCGTTTCAGGATCTTTCCGAAAAATAATCAGGATTTTTTGTTTGCTGTCGGCGGCGGTTTTAAAAGCAGGCTGAAAGGCTTTTTTGGCTTGCTTTTCCGCCTCTTTTTCTTTTTCCGCTGTGTTTGATTGCAGAAGGATAAAAGCATTTAATTTTTGAAATGCAACATAAGTACAATAAAAAACATTTTTCTGCAACATAGCTTCCTTTTATGCCGATCGAATTTAGAGTATAATAAAAACATAAAAACAATGGGTGCTGTATGCTGAATGCAGCGCGGAAAAGGAGAAAAATATGTTTAAGCAAACGCCTGTAATGGGTTGGAACTCTTGGAATACTTTCGGTGTAGATATTAATGAACAGCTGCTGCGTGAAACTGCGGATGCAATGGTGGAAAGCGGGCTGAAGGATGCCGGATATGAATATGTGATTATTGATGACGGCTGGCAGGAAGGCTACCGCGATGAAAACGATCGGTTAGTTCCCAATAAAACTAAGTTTCCTTCCGGCATTAAGGCATTGGCGGATTATGTTCACAGCAAAGGTTTGAAGCTGGGTATTTATTCTTCCTCCGGCCATTTGACCTGCATGGGACTTCCAGCAAGCTATGAGTATGAGTTTATTGATGCGCAAACCTTTGCCGAATGGGAAGTAGATTACCTGAAGTATGATTTTTGCCACCGTGCAGGCGCGACGGCAAGCCCGCTGCTGTACCGCAGAATGGGTACGGCGCTTGCGAATTGCGGTAGGGACATTCTTTTCAGCACTTGCAGCTGGGGGATGGACGAGACGGAAAAATGGGTTAAAACCGTTGGCGCCGGTATGTGGCGTTCCACGGGGGATATCTGCGATTCGTGGGAAAGCATTCGGGATCTGACACTTAAGCAGCTGCCGCTTCAGGTGTACAACGGCCAAAATTGCTTTAACGATATGGATATGCTTGTGGTGGGCATGAATGCGAAAGGAAACGTCGGCTTTAAGGGCTGTACGTTTGAAGAATATCGTTCGCATTTCGCTATTTGGGCTATGCTTAATTCTCCGCTTATCATCGGCTGCGATATTCGCAACATGACGGAAGAAACAAAGAAAATTCTTACGAACAAAAAGGTGATTGCAGTCAATCAGGATCCTGATTCCCGCCAGCCGTTCCTGCTGCCGGGTGCGCATACGATCTTTGGGCAGAACGAAAAGCAATTTGCATGGGCAAAGCTGCTGCATAACGGCGATTATGCGATCGGCCTGTTTAATATGGATGATACGGATGCGCATCTTTCTTTCTCTAAAGTGGATCTGGGCATTGATCGTCTTTCGGGTAAGAAGCTGGTTTATGAGAACCTGCACGGGGATGATCCGGTTCCGGCGTGCGGGGAATCCACCGTTTGCTTGTGTGTGAAGGCGCATGATTGCCTAATGCTGCGCGCAAAGGTGGTCAATGCGTAAATGGCAGTGTGTAAAGCCTGCGGCAAAACATTGAGCGGCGATGAAGTGGCAATTAATCGGCGCATGATCAGTCGGGCAGCTGTTGAGTTTTGGTGCAAGGACTGTCTTGCAAAGGAATGGGATTGCGAGATTGCTCAAATCGAAGAAAAAATAGAGTATTTTCGCAAAAGCGGCTGTACATTGTTTGCAAAATCATAACAAAGGCTTATGGCGCAGGATCTGCGCTATAAGCTTTTTTTATAAAGATTTTGGGAGTTTTGTGCTTTTTTGTCATGCGATTTAATTTGACAGTCCTCGTGCGAAGCAGTTATAATACAAACGTTAAACAAATCAAATTGTAATGAAATATACTTATTA
>JAHAAN010000132.1 GCA_018376855.1 Clostridiales bacterium
GGATGCCGTGGAGCGCGCTTTGATGCACGCAGGCTATGAGGAAGCGGCAAAGAAGTACATTCTGTACCGCGCCAACCGCACGCGCGTTCGCGAGATGAACACAGGGCTGATGAAGATTTTTGACGAGCTGACCTTCGCCGATGCGCGCGCGAGCGATATGAAGCGTGATAATGCCAATATTGACGGCGACACCGCGATGGGCACAATGCTTAAATACGGCAGCGAGGGCGCGAAGGATTATTATGAGAAATATCTGCTTACGAAGGAGCAGAGCGAGGCGCATCGCAACGGCGACATTCACATTCACGATTTTGACTTTTATGCGCTCACGACCACCTGCTGCCAGATTGATCTGCTGAAGCTGTTTAAGGGCGGCTTTTCCACCGGTCATGGCTTTTTGCGGGAGCCAAACGACATTCAAAGCTATGCGGCGCTGGCGTGCATTGCCATTCAATCCAACCAAAACGACCAGCACGGCGGGCAGAGTATTGTCAATTTCGATTACGGTCTTGCGCTGGGCGTGGCGAAAACCTATAAAAAGCTTTACATACAGAATCTTTTTAAGGCTTTTTCGCTTTTGATTCCGGAAAAGAGTATTTCGGCGGACGATGTGAAAAAGGCCGTGGAGGAGCTGTACACGCAAACGGGCTTTTATCCGTCCTTGGTGATGCAGCCGGCATATACGGCCGCCGAGAAGGATGCCCTTACCGCATTGGCGGGAGAGGACGCGGCTGAGAAGGCGATCGCCTTTGCCCGCAGCCTTTCGGAGAAGGAAACGGAAAAGGCGGCTTATCAGGCAATGGAAGCGCTGATCCATAACCTGAATACGATGCATTCCCGCGCCGGAGCGCAAACGCCGTTTTCTTCCATCAATTACGGAATGGATACTACGCCGGAGGGCAGAATGGTGATCCGAAGCGTGCTGCTGGCAACGGAGGCGGGCTTAGGCAACGGTGAGACGGCGATCTTTCCGATTCATATTTTCAGGGTGAAGGAGGGCGTCAACTATGAACCGGGAGAGCCAAACTACGATCTGTTCAAGCTGGCCTGCCGTGTCAGTGCAAAGCGCCTATTCCCGAACTTCTCATTCTTAGACGCGCCGTTCAATAAGCAGTATTATAAAGAGGGATGTCCGGAAACCGAGGTGGCTTATATGGGCTGCCGCACGCGCGTGATGGGCAACGTGCACGATCCCGACCGCTGCATTACCAATGGGCGCGGAAATTTGAGCTTTACCTCTATCAATCTGCCGCGCCTTGCCATTGAAGCGAAGGGAGACGAAAAAGCATTTTATGATATGCTTCAGGAAAAGATGGCGCTTGTAGCGGGACAGCTTGCGGATCGCTTTGAGATTCAGGCGAAGAAGCATGTGCGCAATTTTCCGTTTTTAATGGGGCAGGGCGTTTGGATTGACAGCGAGAAGCTTTCGCCCAACGATGAGGTGCGGGAGGTGCTCAAGCACGGAACGCTTTCCATCGGCTTTATCGGCCTTGCCGAAACGCTGACCGCGCTGTATGGGCAGCATCACGGCCAAAGCGAGGAAATGCAGCAAAAAGGTCTGAATATCGTTCGTTATATGCGGGAATATTTGGACGCGCTCAGCGAGAGCACACATATGAATTATACGCTGCTGGCGACGCCGGCGGAGGGCTTGAGCGGCCGTTTTGTGCGCATGGACCGCAAGCGCTACGGTGTGATCCCGGGTGTGACGGATAAAGAATATTACACCAACAGCTTTCATATTCCGGTCAGCTTTCCGATCAGCGCTTTTGACAAGATTGCGAAGGAAGCGCCGTATCATGCACTGACGAACGCAGGGCATATCTCTTATGTAGAGCTGGATGGCGATACTGCTAATAATGTGGAGGCGTTTGAAAGCATTGTGCGTGCGATGCATGACGCCGGTATTGGGTACGGTTCGATCAATCATCCGGTTGACCGCGATCCCGTGTGCGGTTATAATGGCATTATTGCAAATGAGTGCCCGCGCTGCCATCGCAGGGAAAACAGCGGCGGCATAGGCTTTGAGCGTATCCGCCGAATCACAGGCTACTTGGTTGGAACGCTTGACCGCTTTAACGATGCGAAGCGCGCGGAGGAACGCGACCGTGTGAAGCATGGCATGGGCGGCTTTGAAGAGGCGTAGATTTTTCGGTGCGGAGCGCTTCCGCACCGTTCTTTTTAAGAGAGGAGAAGGGGTATGCTGAATCTGGCCGGCTTTGCAAACGATTCTATTACGGACGGCCCCGGGATTCGCTTTACGGTCTTTGCACAGGGCTGCCCGCATGGCTGCGCAGGCTGCCATAATCCGCAGACGCATGCGTTCGGAAAGGGCAAGGCATGGACGGAAGAGGACGTTATGGCAAAGATCGTTCAAAACCCGCTGGTGCGCGGCGTAACGTTCAGCGGAGGGGAGCCGTTTTGCCAAGCGGAGGGCTTTTATCGGCTGGCTGTGCTGCTGAAAGAACGGGGATATGAGCTTGCCGCATATACGGGATACACGCTTGAAGAGTTGCTGGCGTTGGAGGATCCGTATGCGGGCAGATTGCTGTTAAAACTCGATGTGCTGGTGGACGGACGTTTTGTGCTTTCAAAGCGTGATCTGACGCTGCGTTTTCGGGGAAGTGCCAATCAGCGAATCATTAATGTGCCGCAAAGCTTGGCAGCGGGGAAATGCGTTTTGGAGGCCTCTCAGCGTTGGGTGGGGGACGAACTGCGAGGGGAATGAGATTTTCTGTGCAGCAATTTGTTCTTCTTCTGCTGAAGTTCCGGCGGCAATTCCAATATAGCTAAAAACATCGCAATTCAACAGGGTATGGTGAGTAGTTTGAAAAAAGAAACCAAACGGTTATTGCTGCTTCACATAGCGGTGGCATTGGGGGTAAGCGTTTATATGCTGGTGATGACGTTTTCGGGAATTCATTGCCCGATCCGCGCGATCACGGGGATTCCGTGTCCCACCTGCGGATTCACACGCGCGGCGCTGGCGCTGCTTCAGGGAGATATCATGCGATCGCTGCACATTCATCCGATGCTGCTGCCGGTGGTCGTTTCCTGCCTGTTGTTTTTCCATGCGCGGCCGCTGAAGCTTTCTCAAAGGCTTACAACGGCGATTCTGCTTGCGGTGGCGGCGGCTACGTTTGGGCTGTATCTTTTTCGTCTTTTTACGCATGCGCTGCCGGTATAAAATTCCTTGCATATTTATTCAATAAAATATTGACATGCGCTGTATAATATGATATTCTCTTGTTATAGTATGGAATTATGGAGGGGTATTATGGACGCACAGAAAGTTGATTTGTATTTAATGACCAATCAGAAGTACTTTCCGGCGGAAAGGATTCCGCTGCTGAAAGAAAAACTGATGTCTCTGCCGGAGGATCGTGAGATCATGGTAACGGCTACGGAGCTGAAGGATCCGACCACACTGCTGCTGATTTCTATTTTCCTTGGCAGCTTGGGCGTTGATCGTTTTATGCTGGGCGATACGGGCATGGGTATTTTAAAGCTTTTAACAGGCGGTGTCTGCGGAATTTTAACGATTATCGATTGGTTTACAGTTCAAAACAAAACTAAGGAGCTGAACTTTAACCGCGTAATGCAGTTAATGTAAAACAGCGCAAAGGGATCTATGCTTTGAAATGAAGCGGCAGGCGTGAAAACGCGCTGCCGTTTTATTTTCATTCGGGCGAGAAGGATTGTCAGAAAATGCGGATTGTGTTATGATAAACCAAAAGTATGGGAAGCGGGTGGAGCAATGAAGCGAAGGGGACATCGGATCAGCGCCGTACAGGATGGCTCCATTGCACAGGAGCTGGAGATCGAAGCGGGAGACTTTCTCCTTGCAGTCAACGGGGACGAGATCGAGGATGTGTTTGATTATCGTTTTGCAGTGAACGATGAGTATTTGACGCTGCTGGTTCAAAAGCCAAACGGCGAGGAGTGGGAGCTTGAGGTTGAGAAGGATCCGCAGGAGGATCTTGGACTGACGTTTGAAAACGATTTGATGGATGAATACCGCTCCTGCCGCAACAAGTGCATTTTTTGCTTTATTGACCAAATGCCTGAGGGAATGCGTTCCACACTGTATTTTAAAGACGACGATTCGCGCCTTTCCTTTATGCAAGGGAATTATGTAACGCTTACCAATATGAAAAAGAAGGATATTGACCGCATTATCCGTTATAAGCTGGCGCCGATCAATATCTCCGTGCATACGACGAATCCGAAGCTTCGCTGCAAAATGCTGAATAACCGTTTTGCAGGGGAAGCGCTTGCGCAGATCGACCGCCTGTTTGAGGCGGGAATTCCGATGAATGGGCAGATCGTTTTATGCAAGGGTGTAAACGACGGGCCGGAGCTGGAGCGCACGATTCGCGATTTGGCGGGCTATCTGCCGCATATGAAGAGCCTTTCGGTCGTTCCGGTGGGGCTGACGCGCTTTCGGGACGGGTTATATCCGCTGCAGCCTTTTACTGCAGAGGATGCGCGCGAGGTGCTTTCTATGATCCATCGCCTGCAGGATGAGATCTTTGCTCGCTGGGGGACGCATTTTGTGCAGGCCGGCGATGAATGGTATTTGCTTGCAGGCATGGAAATGCCACCTGCGCAGCGGTATGACGGCTATATTCAGCTGGAAAACGGCGTGGGTATGGTCAGACTGCTCTGCGATGAATTTCTGCACGCACTTTCACAGGAGAAGGGGGACGGGCGGCGCCGAACGCAAACGATTGCAACGGGAGTTTCTGCCGCGCCGGTGCTGGAGCAGCTTGCAGGGCAGATGCAGGAGAAATTCCCGAATGTTCATACGGAGGTTCTCGCAGTCAGAAATGATTTTTTCGGGGAGCGTATTACGGTATCGGGGCTGCTTACGGGGCAGGATATCGTGAACCAGCTGAAGGGGCGCGCGCTTGGAGAAGCGCTTCTGTTGCCGTGCAATCTGCTGCGCAGCGGCGAGGATGTTTTTTTGGATGACTATACGGTTTCGGAAGTGGAACAGCAGCTGCAAACGCCTATTTGCATTGTGGGGTCAAGCGGCGAGGAATTACTTCAGGCGCTGAAGGGTGAGGGCGAGGCGGTGAAGAAGCGGTGGAATCCGTATTCGTGATGCAGTCGGGGCGCACGGGCGCGATGTAGTAGCTCTGCGA
>JAHAAN010000133.1 GCA_018376855.1 Clostridiales bacterium
TAGTGCTGTCCGTCACAAAAGAAAGTCCCTTTTGTTCGCAGTACTGCTCGATCTGCTCTCGGCTTTCAAACAGCAGCGGACGAATGATCCCGTCCGCCCGCACCGGCTCCATCGCGCACAGCCCTGCTAAAGCGCTTCCGCGCATCAAATGCAGCAGCATGGTTTCGGCTTGATCTCTCTGATGATGCGCCACTGCAATGCGCGCGCTTCCCAGCCTTTCAGCTTCCTCCCTCAGCGCCGCATAGCGTGCTTCCCGCGCAGCGTTTTCAAGCCCTCGCCCCTGCCGCTCCACATAAACACGTTTAATTGAAAAAGAAATCCCCCGACTCCTGCACCATTCTTCGCAGAATGCAGCATCCCGATCCGCCTCCTGCGGGCGCAGACCGTGGTGAACATGCACCGCATGCACACGGTATCCGAGCTGATGCAGCGCTGCGGCCATGCACACGGAATCCGCGCCGCCCGAAAACGCCGCCAACACCTGCTCGCCCTTATTGAGCATGCCGTATTTCCGAATCACACGCTCCACACGTTCCGCTAAATCCATGCCAGCAATCCTTTATCCTGCATATACTGATCGTGATACTCAATGTAATACTCCAACAGCTCCGTCAGCTGATAAGGGTCCTTCTTAGGAAGCGCACGGGTAAGCTCGTCGATCATAAGGTCAAAAGCGTCGTCCTCGTCGTACTCCCCATCAGCATATTCTCCGCTGTCCGTGAGAATGCCCTCCGCTTTCAAATAGGCTTGCTCCGCTTTCATCGCGGCGTCGATCACTTTATTCATCAGCGGCGCGTCAAAATCCACCGCATCCTCCTTCATTGCCTTTAAAATATAAGCCTTTGCTTCTTCATCAAATCCAACCATAGCTCTCTTCTCCATTTCCGGTATTATGAATTTGCGCTGATATTGTATCACACCGCTTGTAAATATACAAGAAAAAAGCAAGGCAAAAGAGACGGGATTTCTCAGCACGCTTTCATAAATTTCTATACCGTTTCATATGTTTAAACAAATTTTATGCAAAGGGAATGGTATAAATATGGATTGCAATGTAGAAAAACGCGCCATACTGCTGGGGGAATACATTGCCCGCAACGGCGTTACGGTTCGTAATGCCGCAAAAGTGTTCGGCATCTCGAAATCCACCGTACATAAGGATGTTACACAGCGCCTTGAGGAGCTGGATCCCGATCTGAGCGAACAGGTTCGCCGCATTTTAGAGATCAACAAAGCGGAGCGCCATCTCCGCGGCGGAATGGCTACCAAGCACAAATACGGCAAAATATAAGATTATGGTGGAAAAAGCACGCGGTTTATGCTATAATGATTGAGAAAATGGGGAATTATATCATTCCCGCGGCATGATTTATGATACGGGAATGTACCATATGTTTTGCAATCGTTATACTGCGGAGGATCGTTATGAGATTTTTTAAAACCACCGATATAGGCATTGATCTTGGAACGGCAAGCGTGCTGATATACTGCAAGGACAAAGGCATTGTGCTGCGCGAGCCGAGCGTCGCCGCGATCGACCGCGATACGGGCGCCGTCGTAGGCGTGGGCTATGAAGCGCAGCGCATGATCGGCCGCACTCCGAGCCATATCGAAGCGATCCGCCCGCTGCGCGACGGCGTGATCTCCAACGACATCGTTACCCTGCAAATGCTGGATCTATTTTTACGCAAGTGGACGGGCAAAAAGCGGCTTGGAAAACACCGCATCATGGTATGCGTACCCAGCGGTGTAACTGATGTAGAAAGACGCGCCGTCCGCCGCGTTGCACTGGATCTCGGCGCAAAAGAGGTGTTCACAATCGAAGAGCCTATTGCCGCCGCTATCGGTGCGGGAATGGACATTGCACAGCCTTACGGAAGCTTGGTTGTAGATATCGGCGGCGGTACGGCGGATATTGCCGTTGTTTCCATGGGGCAATGCGTGGTAAGTGAATCGCTCAAGGTTGCAGGCGACCGCATGAACGATGCCATCGTGCGCTTTCTGCGCCGCAAGCACAATCTGCTCATCGGCGAACGAACGGCCGAGCTGTTAAAGATCAACATCGGAACGGCGTATCCGCGCAGCGAAACGCTGTACACAGAGGTAATGGGGCGCAACCTGCTTACTGGGCTTCCCAAAAGCATACAGATCTCCTCGGAGGATATTCGCTTTGCCATCGAAGAGGAGTTAAATCTACTGATCCAAGGCATTCACAAGGTTCTGGAACAAACCCCTCCGGAGCTTGCCGGAGATATTTTGGACAGCGGGATCTGCCTTACCGGCGGCGGCTCTCTGCTGTTCGGGCTGGACAAGCTGTTCAGCGAAAACTTTCATCTCAACTGCTATGTGGCGGAGGATGCCATTTCCTGCGTAGCACTCGGAACCGGCATGTGTTTGGATCATATGGACAGCTACGATCCCGAAATGTTCGATTACTAAGCCATTCCCTTACATTTAAACACCAGCTTGCAGCAAATTCAGAACAAATTTAAAGAACAATCGGAGACGCTGTCTTAATGCGCCTCAGGTATGCACAGCTGCAACGGGAAGAAACCGACATGCAGATTTTGCACATATGCAAAAGAAGATTGGCCGCCCTATGAAATACAGCTTTAAAGTCGTTTCTTTTCAGGAACGGTTTTTTATAACACAGAAGCTATGCGCATTGTCGCCGCTGCGTCAGATGCAGAAAAGCCTTCAACACAAAAAATTTTCACGATGAAAAAGGTCTCTTTTGAGAATACCGCTGACAACGCAATGAAATCATAAACATTTTTAAAAATTGTTTACAAAAAAGCCCTTGGTATCAAACGGCGAATGCGGTATAATAAAAATGTATCGAAAGGACTGATGGTAAAATGAAATTCAAATGCCCTAAACCGGAATCAGAGCATGAGTTTCGCCCGCAATGCGCAGGCACTTCAGCAGAAGAACCCAAAACCAAACAAAAGCATAAAAAGATCCGCCGCCAAAACGTGATCTACAACGGCGTAACGGTGGCGCTTGTAACCGTGATTTGCTTCTGCATGTATCAAGTAATCGGCAAAGAAGTTAAGGATGCATATGCCGAAGAGCTTTATAAAGGTATTCGAGGCTCCGCAGGCCTTACGGAAGATCCCCCCGGCTCCACAAACAACCACTCCTGGAGCGCCTTTCCCACCAGTTCTGCAGGTTCACCGTTAGAACTCGTACCCGAAGGGCAAAAGCCTCTTATATTTCCTCAAGGGACCATATCTTCGGACGGCTATAAAAACCGGCAGGAAGAATTATGGGATATTTACGAAAACAGAAACAAGGATATTATCGCATGGATCTACATTCCGGGCACAAATATCAGCTATCCCGTTTGCCAAAGCGATTCTGAATATTATCTAAAGCATTCCATCGACCGCACGCCAACCGACGCGGGTACTCTGTTCATCAGCGATCTAAGCTCCTTTAATCCCGTGGGACGAAATGTAGTTATCCACGGGCATAACATGCGAAACGGCACTATGTTCGGAAAGCTTAATCAATTCCATGACGAAAAGGACTGGCTTAAAAACCACCAATGCATCTATATCGACACTCTGTACGGAACATACCGTTATGAGATCTTTTCCTCTTATATCACGGACAAATACGACGAAGACTACCGCAGCCATGTGTTTTCCGACAGCGGCTTCGTGCAGTTCTGCAACAGAATTCTCGATAAAGGCATTCAAAAAGTAAACACCACCTTTACCGCTTATGACAGAATCCTGACGCTTTCTACCTGCAACTCCGATGCCGGAACCGATAAACGCACGATCGTTCATGCAAAATTGGTGTGGCCCGATCCCAACGCGGGAATCACAACCACGCCGGAGCTGTCGCCTACGGTAACGCCCGGCTCAACCTCAAGCACAACGCCCGGCATAACCCCGGAAATCACTGAAAAGCCGACCTCGCCGCACCCCGTGAATGAGATTCGCTATGTGAATTTGAACGACACTACCTCGCAGATGAATATGCGTCAAAGGCCGTCAAGAGATTCGCAGATCGTAACCAAGCTCAACCACGGCACCAAGCTCACCGTGCTGGCTCATGAAGGCGATTGGCTGCATGTGCAAACCGAATTCGGCGACATAGGCTATGTCCTTGCCTCCTACACGGTTACTCAAGAAGACTTTGACCCTGACCGCGTAACGACTCCGGCGCCTTCCGAAAAGCCCACAAAGCGGCCGGAGGAGCCGACGGACAAGCCCTCCGAAACGCCCGGCGGAACCACCGAAGCGCCTACCGACGAACCGACGGAGCTTCCGACAGAGCAGCCCACTGAGCAGCCTTCGCCGAGCGAGCAGGAAACGCCCGCCGTTACGACTCCTCCAGAGGAGACGAAAACAAAGCTTCCCGAAGAATCAGAATAAACTTTTTTACATAAAAACCGCTGAAATCGTTGTTTCAGCGTTTTTTTGTTATTTTAAAAGCAGGTTCTATCACCGCCTGCGCACGCATATCTTTTCTAATAAACCCGCATATTAAAAAGCAATATCGGCAAAATGATTACTCTTGACTTTTTATGTCGAAAATATGTATAATACAGAAAACAAATTATATAAGGGGGATTTTTCATGGAAGAAAATGTTCGGGATCAGAATCTTTCCGCACAAAACAGCGCGGATACACCCACCCAGCCAGACACCCCGCAAACCGACGCAGCTGAAGCAGGCAGCACGCCTGCGGCAAACGGAATCAAAAAATATCTGCCCTACATTCTCATCGGCGCCGCGCTTTTAGTCGCCGTCATCGTGCTGGCGGTTTCAGTATTTGGCGGCGGCAGCAGCAACAATGAAGATCTTACGCTGTTTTCCAAGGGAAAAGTCGCTGTTTCGATCGACGGCAAATTCGGCTATGCGGATAAATCCGGCAAGCTGGTGATCAACCCACAGTTTGACGAAGCCCGCCGCTTCAACGATAACGGCCTTGCAGCCGTGTGCATAGGCGATAAATGGGGCTTTATCAACGAAAAAGGCACGCTTGTCATTAACCCTCAGTTTAATGAAGTGATCTGAAGCTTGATTGAAGCCATCGTGTACTGGTAAACGGAAAATACCAACGGGATAACCTTCTGCCATATAAGTAACAGCTGTATTTGCGGTAAGCCC
>JAHAAN010000134.1 GCA_018376855.1 Clostridiales bacterium
TCAAACACCATTTCAAGATCGGGTGATTGTTATAAACAATCCGCTTTGCCTGCAAGTCTGCACCCATGTTCTGCATAGGAAGTGAAAGCGTTTTTGCGCCCTGTATGCAAGGGATCATATTAAACCCACTCGCCTTCATTTCCTCAACCCAATAGCGGGCGCTCCATGCGTCATAGTAAACCCAAGCGGGAACGATCTTGTATTCCGCCGCCATTTCCAAAAACCACGCCGTTACGTCCTTGTAATTGATCGTGTTTCCGGCGCAAGTGCGCAATAGTCCGCGATCCCGCCACTTGTCATAGGGTATCTTTTCTTCCGCCACGCGGCGCTCTAACGTTTCTTCCGGTATCCAGTACATTTGCGTAACACACCGTTCCCCCGTGTCCTTGTCGATCATCAAGAGCGTTGCACACGTCAAATCAAGCGTTTTCGACAGGTCAGCGCCGCCGATCGCAAACTTGTTCTTGAAGCGGGCAAGATCGAACGTTTCCGCGTTGTCGATGTCCTCATAGGTCAGCCACGCCGTGCTTAACGTGTCCTTGATATTGAATTACCAGCAGGCCGCGCAATTCGTTAGGGTTATTCTGTGCGCGGGCAACCTTTGTTTGAAGATCATCTATTTTCTTGATCGTGCCTAACGCGGGGTTTGCCTTCTGCCATGCCTCCGGCTGCGTCCATTCCTCGCGGCTGTCAAGCTCATAGAGGATTGGAAGAAACGTATCATCTTTGAAAACGCCGTCAACGATATTGCAGGCCGTCGCATACATTTCATCAAAGATGTTTTCGCGGATCGTTCCCGCCGTCGTTATCATAATCAAGAGCGGCTGGCGGCGGGCGCTCTGCGATTGCTTCATAACCTCGTATAAATTGCGGTCTTTAATGCCGTGCAACTCGTCAATTACGACGCAATGAGAGTTTAGGCCGTCCATGCTGCCGCTGTCCTTGCTCAACGCCTCCATTTTTGAAAACGTGTTTGCAAAGTATAGATCGCCCTTGCGCTTGCGTACAAGCTCGCGCAACTGTGGGCTTTGCTTAATCATGTTATAGGCCTCTTCAAAGATAAGCCGCGCTTGATCCCGCTTTGTGGCAACGCAATAGATTTCTGCGCCCGCTTCGCAGTCAGCAATCATCATATAAAGCGCAATGCCCGCCAGCATGGTACTTTTGCCGTTCTTTCGGGCAACGTAGAACATTGCTTCGCGGTACTGCCGCAAGCCCGTTTCTCTATCGACGAACCCGAACAGAGCGGATATGAAAGCCTTTTGGAACAATTCAAGCGTTACGGGCTTGCCCGCCCATTCGCCCTTTGAATGCTTGCAGAAGCGTTCTATAAATTCAATCGGGCGCAAGGCTTTCTTTTCGTCAAAGATGTACCGTGCGCCCGCTTCCGGCGCTTCGATCCGCCGCGCCAGCTCTTCATAAACCTTCCGAACCCTGCGCGAAACAACGCATTTACCGCCTTCAATCTCCCTCCAATATTCAAGAATGTAATTCAAGGTTTATCCCTGCTTTGTGATGAAGTCCAGCACTTCATTTTTCTTCTTGCTGTCAACCTCCGGCGGCGGTAATAGGTCGGTAAGCTGCTTATAAAGAAGGCTGTAACGCTGGATCGTCGTATTATAAGACTTCAAAGCAGGGCTTTCCCGCAAGAACTCTTGTTTACCCTGCTTGAAGTGGTCAACTGTGCCGTTTTCCTTGATCTTTTCGCGCAAATCTGCAAGGGTTTCCGCCACGAAAGATATTTCAACAATGAGCTTTTCGGCTATGTCTTTGCGATCTGCCGGAACAAGTTTCAATATCTTTTTAAGTTTGCGCACGTCTTTTAATCTCTCATTATCTCTATCGTTTGTCATGGCAAATCACCCCGTTTCAATACTACCCGTTCGGGCTTTTGCCCTCCCCTCATATGTGCGCCCGTGGAGAGGAAAAGACAGGTTGCCCCCTGTCGGTGCGTTTTCCCCCTCTAAAAAATTTTAGTGGGGGGTATTTCGTCGCTGCGTCGTGAAGCGTCGTACTTCTCGAACCATTCCGCCGCCAGCTTTTCATTTAGCTTCCGGTTGTGCGCTCTGCTTTCGTCGCTCTGAATGCGTCGTATGCACTCTTCAAGCGTTGTCGGCATTAGAACAACCTCCGCCCGCAATTCGTCGGCAACGGCTTTCATTTCCCGCGTGTCTGCGATCGTCGTTATTACGAAGGCGCGTTCCCATTTGCCGCGCCGCGCCTGTATGATCTGATACAGCAATTCCCGAACCTCCAGCGCAACGGACAGGATCGGCGCATGGTTCAAATGCACGTTGCCCGTTTCACCGTTCAGCGCTGCACACAGATAATCAAGATCAACAACTAAATCATTGCCGCTTTTATGCTGCGCAACGTATGTTGTTTTCCCGCTCGCCGGACTGCCGCACACAAGAAAAACGTTCGCTTGCTTTATTACGTTGCCTTCATCATCGAAGGCAATACCATTCAGCCGCGCCGCCTGCCCCCGTGCCTTCATATCCTGCGAATGCTCTTCCGCGTGGCACTTTTCGCAAACGGCTTTTAGATTGTCCCAATTCAACGTTATATCCGGATCGTTGACATTCCACGGTTTAATATAGCGGATATGGTGGACTACGGAAGCCGCCCCGCCGCAACGTTCGCAAATATAGTGCTGGCTTTGCAAATAAGCCTCGCGCGTCTTGCGCCACTCCTTGCTGTCATAGAACGGCCTCGCGTAGTCCTTCGCCATACCCTTAACCCCTTTCCGCTTTCAGTTGAAGCGTTTTCAAAAGGCTGTCAATAGTCCGCTGTATCTTGTCAGCGTCTACCCGCTCCGCATGATACCAAAGCGTAAGAATGAACTTTCCCGCCGTATCTGCTAACGGTTCGGTTTTCTGTGCCTCCGCTGGAATGCCCGTGCAAAGCTCGATATAGTCCGGAATAGCCGCAAGCAATCCCGTTATAATATCGTCGTTGTCGGTGTTATCCAGCCGTAACGCTTCGCGGGCTTGCTCTAACGTAAGCATTGCACCCGCTCCCGATTAAGTCGCCGAACGTGTCAGCTTGATAAAGGCCTCTTCCACAATGGGCTTGCAATCGGCAACCGCCATAGCGCGGTAATCAATGCGCCCGTTCTTGAAGCTGCTTTCTCGGGAAGCCTCGATCGTGATACCCTCCGGCAGATTGTAGCCCATGTAGTTGAAGTTACCAAACAGGATAGTTTCCGCCGGGAGGTAATCATCAACAACGACAGGGAAGCCAAGAATTTTTCCGATCCCCTCGGCCTTCGGATCAGCAATGAAGATCGGTCGCCCGTTGCTGTCCACCATGCTGTAAAACAGGTTGTACAGCGCGGCGTTGTTCATTGCCCAGCAAGCGCCGGAAGCGTACCCGCGTTTCAGCGCGGCAACGACCTTCACAACGTCGGCATATTTCAGCCCGTTTGTTTTGTGGAAGGTAAGGGCGTTTGTATCGCCCCAAGTAATGCCGTTCAGAACGCCCGTACCCTGCGAAGAACCCGTACCGTTTACAAGGCCGTCCGCAATGCAGGCCATCACGCAATTAGTAAGCTCTTCCACAAGGTAGCTTTCAAATGCGGCAATGCTCATGCTCTGCACTTTGACGCTGATAGAAAGCACCTTCATAATTTCGTAGCCGTCGAAAGAAACGGTTGCGACGCTGGGCGCTGCGCTGTCAACCGCTGCGCCCTCGGTGTGCCAGCTTGCAGCAGCGGCGGGAGTACCGACGGGGATAGCGATTTTAGAAGGCACATTGAAGGAACGGCAAACGCTCATAATGCCGCCCATCGTGCGGGCTTTGCTGATAACCTCGTTCAGCGTCTGCGTGGGGAGAACCGCCGCAACGTTGCCGGAAGTGCCGTAAGCGTCCGCCCGCTGCTCGGTCATGGCGCGATTGAAGGCCGCTTCCTCAAAGCTGTTCAGCTTGCGCCCCAGCAGGCGTTTCATAAACGCGCTGCGGTATTCGGCGCTGTTGAATACGTCGCCTTCTGTGGCCTCATAGCTTGCGCGGCGCTCGAAGGTCATACCCGCGCCCGCCACGGGGTTAAAACTGTTCTGCTGCCCGCCTGCGGCGCGGCTCTGTACATTCTGCTTCGCCTGCGAAAGCCCTTCAAGCTCAATATTGAGCGCGTCAACGTCGGCGGTTGCGTCGGTGGCAACAATGTTCTTGATCTCTGCCGCTCTGCGCTCGATTTCCTCCAGCGTAGAAGTGCGGTAATGGTTGAAAGCCTCTGCAATAGTCTTGAATTTCATTTTGTATTCCTCCGTTTGATTGAAATAATGGCGTTTGCCGTTTCTGTGATCTGCTTTGCGAAGGCAAGGTTTTCACTTCGCGCCGCTTTTGGGTTGTTGCTGCCCTCGTAGCCGGAAGCAATTTTCTTCTGTTCCCGCTCCAAGATGTCAATTTGCCTGTAAAGCACTTCTGTAAGCGATTTACGCGGCTTGTCCTGTGCGGCCTCCGCCGCCTCGGTCTGCTCCCGCTCCGGCTCGGCGGGCTTTTCGATATGGATTTCAATTTCTGTTGTATTCCCGTCCTGCTTGACAATGGCGGGCTTTACAACAATGCCGTTTTCGTCTGCCATAGCGTTATACCTCTTTCAGTAGAATTGAATTTGCCTTGATAATGGCTTTCGCCCTCTCCGCCGCCGTAGAAGTCCATGCGTTAATAGCGGATCGCGCTTCAACGCTGGTCTGCGGATAAGCAGGGAACGGAACGACGCTGATTTCATACACTTTTTCAATCTTTGTGATCGTGCGCGTGTTTGTCGCTGCGTCGTAGCTGTCGCCGCCCTCCGGCACTTTGAAGGCGAAGGACATTCCGGAAAGATCGCCGCGCTGTACTGCCGTATAAACGCTTCGCGCTTCCTCGGTGTCCGGTAATTCTGCAACCATGCTTAACCCTGCCGCGTCAAGCGTCAGTTGCATTGTTTTGGGCGTTCTCGCAAGCGGTACTTTGTTCAAGTCGTGATTGTAGAACAATCTCGCGTCGGACAAGTCCGCATGATCCAGCTCCCCCGCTCGGATAATTTCAATAAACGTGCCTGCCGGATCGTTTATCGTGGAGGGCTGGTCGTAAACAATCGGCCTACCCTCTAA
>JAHAAN010000135.1 GCA_018376855.1 Clostridiales bacterium
GAAAGGCTATGCACGACCGGAACTGTAAGGTGGATATCGAACAGCTTTTTGTGCTGGACGGGCAGAGAAGGGAGATCATTGCGCAGGTAGAGGCTTTAAAGAGCAAGCGCAATGCCGAATCCGCGCAGATCGCAAAGCTGAAGAGGGAGAAGCAGGATGCAAGCGAATTGATCGCCCAAATGGGCGCGGTAGGGGAGGAAATCAAGCGGCTGGATGAAAAGCTTGCGGCAATAGAGGAGCAGCTCCGGAGCGTGCTGATGATGATTCCCAATATGGCGCATGAGAGTGTGCCGGTGGGAAAGGACGATGCGGAAAATGTCTGCGTTCGCAAATGGGGAGAGCCGAGAGAGTTTCCCTACGAGCCTAAAGCGCATTGGGATATCGGCAGCGATCTGGACATTTTGGATGCGAATACGGCCGCAAAGGTGACAGGCTCGCGTTTTACGTTTTATAAGGGAATCGGCGCAAGGCTGGAAAGAAGCTGCATCAACTATATGATGGATACGCATGCGAGCCGCGGATATACGGAGATCCTTCCGCCGTATATGGTTAACAGAGCCTCCATGACGGGCACGGGGCAGCTTCCGAAGTTTGAGGAAGACGCTTTTAAGGTAACGGGCACGGATTATTTCATGATCCCCACGGCGGAGGTTCCCGTAACGAACATGTACCGTGAGACGATCCTCGACGGCGATATGCTGCCGATGAGCTACTGCGCGTATTCCGCCTGCTTCCGTGCGGAGGCGGGCTCAGCAGGGCGCGATACCCGCGGCCTGATTCGGCAGCATCAGTTCAATAAGGTGGAGCTGGTGAAGTTCGTCAAGCCGCAGGACGGATATGCGGAGCTGGAAAAGCTCACGCAGGACGCTGAATATATTTTGCAGACCTTGGGGCTGCCGTATCGCGTTATGGCGCTTTCCACCGGTGATCTGGGCTTTTCTTCGGCAAAAACGTATGATCTGGAGGTATGGATGCCTTCCTACGGCCGGTATGTTGAAATCAGTTCCTGTTCTTGCTTTGAGGATTTTCAGGCCAGACGGGCCGGCATCAAGTTCAGAAATGCAGCTAAAGAAAAGCCGCAGCTTGTTTATACACTTAACGGCTCCGGCTTGGCAGTCGGGCGGACGGTTGCTGCGATTCTTGAAAATTATCAGAATCCGGACGGCAGCGTTACCGTTCCGGAAGCCTTGGTTTCATATATGGGCTGCGAAAAAATCGGCGAAAAGCTTTAAGCTGTTATAAGCGCTTTCTTTTTTATGGCCGTTGTTCTTGCAAAGGGTATAAAGTTTTGATATAATACGGGCATATGACGCAAAACGGGGTGAAGGCTTCTGAAAAATATACTCGTGCCAATCGCGATTTTATTGCTCTTTATATGCTGCTTTATTTGCGATCGCCGTAAAAAGCGCATGAGCGGAAAGAGAGATTTTATCTTGTTCGCCCTTTTGTTCGTCTATTGCATGGTCATGGGAAGCATGCTCCTGCTGCCCTTGCACGGAACGGTTCCGTTTTTCGATGCCAGCCTGCGGCTGCGTCCGCTGGAGACAACAAGCGCTTTTGTAAAGGATATCTTTCAAAACGGATTTTTTGCGCAGGTATCGGAGAATACGAAGGGGCTTATGCGCATTTTTGAAAGCTTTTCGCATTCGGCCCGCAACCTGTTGGGAAATACGTTGTTTTTTGTTCCGTTCGGAGTATTGCTTCAAATGCGTATGCCAACAATAAAGTGGTGGAAAGCACTGCTTTTTGCTGTGCTGATTCCTTTGTTTATTGAATTGTGGCAGGCTGCATTTTGTTACGGCCGCACCAGCGATGTGGACGACGTGCTGCTCAATGCATGCAGTATAGGGTGCGGCTTTGCGGTTACGGCAGCGCTGCAAAGACATGTGAAAAACAGAAGAAATAAAGAGGAAAATAAATGATAAACGGAAATCTAAGCGGAGTTAAAAAAGCTACGGCTGAACGGTTGGAAGCATTGTGGGAGCTTTCGGTAGAGAAGGACTGCTTTGCTTCAGCCGAGCTGCTTGAAGAAATGGCGTATATCACAGCCGATACAGGCAGGGAGGTCAGCGTTTATCTGTCGCGTGCCGGAGATATTGAGTATGTGGCGATCGGGGAAGCCGACCGAGTGAATTTGGACGGCTTAACACTGCGCCGAAGCGAGGAGCGCTTAAGCTCGCTGCGCTGCATTCATACGCATCCAAACGGCGACGCAAGGCTTTCTATCGTGGATCTACAGTCGCTGAAAAAGCTCCGGCTTGACGCAATGGCGGCCGTCGGCGTGAAGAACGGCGCTCCTTTTGGTATGGCGATGGCGGTGCTTTGCTGCGATGATGAGGGTAAGCTTGATACCCGGCAGTTTTTTTGCGCGGATGTTCAGGAGCTGCCGCATGCGCAGTGGTTGGAGGCGATCGCGGAGGCTGACCGCGCGATTTTGAAAACAAAGCTTTTTGAGGTGGAGCCGAACAGGCAGGAGCGGGTCGCGCTCTTAGGGCACGACGAAGCCTCCTTGGAGGAGCTTGCGGGCCTGACGGACACGGCCGGCGGCAAGGTCGTGCTGAGAATCGTGCAGAAGAGGAGCGGCGCTGCGGAGCGTTTCGGAAAGGGAAAGCTGGAAGAGGCGGCGCTGCAGCTTCAGGCTGTTGACGCAGAATTAGCGATTTACGATGACGAGCTGACGGCGGTTGAGCAAAAAAACATGGAGGAAAAGCTCGGCGTGCGGGTGCTTGACCGCACGGCCTTGATCCTTGATATCTTTGCTATGCGCGCGCGTTCGCGCGAGGGGCAGCTGCAGGTGGAGCTGGCGCAAAGCCGCTATGCGCTGACGCGCCTGATCGGCGAAGGAACGGTTTTGAGCCGTCAGGGCGGCGGCATCGGCACAAAGGGGCCGGGCGAAAAAAAGCTGGAAACCGATCGAAGGCACATTCGCAGCCGGATCTATGAGCTTGAACGGCAGTTAAAGGGGCTGACGGCGCAGCGCGAGCTTCAAAGAAAGAAAAGAGTTAAAAACGGCGTGCCGCAGATTGCGCTGGTCGGCTATACGAATGCGGGCAAAAGCACGCTGCTCAATAGGCTTACGGGAGCGGACGCCTATGTGCAGGATAAGCTTTTTGCCACGCTTGATCCTCTTGTTCGCGGGTGCGCGCTTGAAAAAGGAACGGAAGTGTGCTTTATTGACACCGTAGGGTTTATACGCAAGCTGCCGCATCACTTGGTCGAAGCGTTTCGATCTACCTTGGAGGAGGCGGCGTATGCCGATATGCTGCTGCATGTGTGCGATGCGTCGAATCCGGAGCTTGCAGAGCAAATGCGGGCTGTGGAGGAGGTTCTGGAAAAGATCGGCGCAGCCGCTTTGCCCAGAATTACGGTGTTTAATAAGATGGATCAGGCTGAACCGTCGCAGATTCTTCCGCTCAAAGAGGCCATTCTTGTTTCTGCCGTAACAGGGGAAGGAACGGAAGAATTGAAGACGGCTATTCTTCAAAAACTGAACGAAGGGCAGCGCACGGAAGAAAGAATTATTCCGTATACGCGGGGAGACGCGCTGGCATTTATTCACAGCAACGGCGTAGTTCTTTCAGAAGAGTATTTGCCGGATGGAACAAAGGTGATCTTCAGAATGCAGGCGCAGGATCTGATGCGGCTGAACCAGCTGGTAAAGCCGCAGGAAACGGAGGAGGATTTATGATAAAGCTTGAAAGATACAGTGTGATGAATTTGGAAAATGCGATTCGCGGTGCAAGAAACCCGCTGAACAGCTGGGCAAAGAGCGATAGCTTTTATGACGAAAACGGGCAATATGTGCTGGGAGCGGCAGATATAAGCCTTGCCGCGCGGCTGTGCAGCGCCGGAACGGATCACCGAAAGTTTATCAGGCAGATTTTTATCAGCGTGGATATTACCGCTCCTTTGTATTGGTGGAAGGAGTATGATACTTATAAGGTCGGAACGACGGCAAACTCTACCAGCACAATGCATAAAATTCACAGTAAGCCTTTTGAAATGGGGGATTTTTCAACAGACCGGATGAATCAAAGCGCGCTTGCGTGCATGGAGAAAACAATTCAGTGCTTGGAAGCGCTTCGCCTTGCGTATTTGGAAAGCAAGGATAAAACGGTGTGGTACAGCATGATTCAGCTGCTGCCTTCCAGCTACAATCAAATGAGAACCTGCACCTTCAGCTATGAAAACGCAGCGAATATGTATCATGCGCGTAAGGCGCATAAGCTTGATGAATGGCATGTGTTCTGCGATTGGCTTGCTTCGCTTCCGTATGCGGATATTATGATTACAGGAACGCTTAAATCCCAGCAATAAAAACTTCTGATTGTGCAAAGCACCGCATAATGATATAATAGCGACCGTTATGAATTCATTACCGATATAAAGGAGCTGTGGCTTTTATGCCGAAAATCGTTTTGACCGGCGGGGGGACTGCCGGCCATGTAACGCCAAACCTTGCGCTTTTGCCGGGGCTGAAATCACATGGGTTTACCGATTTAAAAAATATAACCGATCCGTTTAAGGTGCTCAAAGGGATTGCGCAATCCCGAAAGATTTTAAAAGAAATCCAGCCTGACGTAGTATTTTCTAAGGGCGGGTTCGTGGCCGTTCCGGTGGTGTTTGCGGCGCATATGCTCAAGATTCCCACGGTGATTCACGAGTCCGATATCAGCTGCGGCCTGGCGACCAGACTCAGCATTCCCAAGGCAAACAAGGTTTGCCTGACGTTCAGCGAAGCGGCCAAGAATGTCGACGCCTCCAAAGCGGTGGTTACAGGGTCGCCGATGAGAGCGGAACTGTTCTGCGGCAATGCGGAGAATGCGCGCAAAAAACTGAAATTGGATGAAAAGCCGGTCATTTTGTTTATGGGCGGTTCAAGCGGCGCAAGAGTTATTAACCAAACCCTGCGAAAGTGCCTTTCTTCTATTTTGGAAAAATATAATGTTCTGCACATTTGCGGGGCGGGAAATCTTGCGGAGGATCTGCTCAAGGTAAAGGGATATGTGCAGAAGGAATATGTTACAAAGGAATTGGCGGATTACATGGCGTTGGCGTCAGCGGTGGTTTCGCGTGCCGGAAGCAACAGCATCAACGAGTTTCTTGCGCTTCATAAGCCGATGCTGCTGATCCCGCTTTCGCGCGAGGTTTCGCGCGGGGATCAGGAGGATAACGCCGAATCCTTTAAAAAAGCCGGCTATGCCGATGTGCTTCTGCAGCAGGATATGACGCCCGAAACGCTTTGCCAAGGGATTGACCGTTTGTATGCGAAGCGCGAAACGTATATAAACACAATGAAAAGTGCGCCGGCGGCAAACGGAACGCAGCGTGTGCTGGATGTGATTTTTCAGCAGGTTCGCGCCGGAGCGCAGAGAAAGAAATAGCGTGAAAGATAAAATTTTTCACGCCCAAATTTGAAACGCTTTCGGCTTATAATCCGAAACCGTTTCAAATTCAACAAGGAAGGATAAATATGCCTCATAAAAATAAAACGAATGCCGTGCGAATACTTGAACGCGCCGGTATTGCGTATCAGTGTATAGAATATGCGCATGAAGAGGGCGTTGCTGCAGACGGCAAAACGGTGGCAGCCATGCTGGGGCAGGACGAAGCAAGCGTGTTTAAGACTTTGGTAACGGTGGGGAGCAGCCGAGAGCATTATGTGTTTGTTGTTCCCGTTGCAAAGGAGCTGGATTTAAAAGCTGCGGCGCGTGCCGTTGGTGAAAAATCGGTTGAAATGGTTCAGGTCTCGGAGCTTTTGAAACTTACTGGCTATGTGCGCGGCGGCTGTTCGCCGGTGGGAATGAAAAAGCCGTATCCCACGGTGATAGACGCTTCCGCACGGGAACGGGAATGCATCTATGTCAGCGCCGGCAAAATTGGCCTTCAGGTAAGGCTTGCGCCGAAGGCATTAGCTGATTTGATCGGCGGCTTTTTTGCTGAAATTGCGCACTAAAAAGTGTAGAAAAAGTGCTTGACTTTTTTCACGTTTTTGTATACAATACCACTGTTGCCGCGGGTGGAAGCCTGCGCAGCATTTTATAGCATATGCGAGGGTGGCGGAACTGGCAGACGCGCACGTTTGAGGGGCGTGTGGGCAACCGTACGGGTTCAAGTCCCGTCCTTCGCACCAAAAAAGCCTTGTATATCAAGGCTTTTTTCTTTTATGTTGCATTTTGTGTTGCATCATTTTCACATTTTAATAGAGTATCTGATTTTTGCGCCATTAAATTTGCAAAATTTTGTCTGGCATTTTTAAAGGTATGTTGATAAACCGTTTCGATCATTTTTTCTGAAGAGTGCCCCATAAGCTCGGCAATATACTTTTGCGGAATGTTGTTCAGCAGCGCTTGAGAAGCAAAGAAATGACGCAGAGTATAAAAATTAAAATGCGCCTCGTTTTGTTTCTTCAAAATGGCAGTCCAGCGTTCTCCGATCTGTTTGGCGCTGTGCGGGTAAACAAATTCGTTTTTGCTTTTGCCGGCGCAGTGTGCCTGCAAAGCCTGCGCTACGATGCTTCCAAACGGGATCGTGCGATTTCCGGCGAAGGTTTTCGGGGGTTTGATAGCGGTTCCGTTTTCCGACGCCACCATAGCCTGACAGATCGTTACCGTATTGTTCTTAAAATCAATGTGCCGTACCTGCAAGCCGGCGATCTCGCTTGATCTCAGGCCGAGCTGTGAGGTCAGCAGAAAAGGCAGTTCAAAGTCGGTCCCTTTTATAAAGGCATATATGCGCCGGATCTGTTCGGCGTCCGGAATATAAAAATCCGTTTTTATTTTTTGCGGAAGCTTTGTGTGAACGGTGAATTCAGGCCGTTGGCTTCGCATTACCGCTGTGATAAAGCCGTGGCGGTTGCGGACTGTTTTGGGTGAGGCGCCTTCAGCGGCCCAAGCGTTCACCGATCTTTCTATGTCGGCTTGCGTAATGTCGTCGCAAAGCAGTTTTCCGAAATCTCCGAACCCGCGCTTTACCATGCGCTTATATTCTTTTATTGTGCTGGGGGACAGAACGGCGTCTTTCTGGGCAATATACATTTCCGCCGCTTTTTCAAATGTGATTCTATTTGCGTGATCTGCCAGTACATGCGCCTGCTGCGCATATTCCAAAGCCGCGTATTCGGCTTCTTTTTTTGTGTCTCCCGTTATGGATTTATATTTTCTTTTTCCGTTCTCATCTTTTCCTATGTAGATAATACAGCGCCATCGGCCTGACGGAAGCTTTTTGGCTGTCGCCACTTTAATCACCTCAGCATTTTTAAACGTTAAAGCAGAAAAAAGGTTTTCTTTTAAGAAGGCTTTTTTATTTGTAGGCTATGTATGTAAATTCAATTTATTTATATAAGGTTATCATACGCCTTGTATTTGGAGCTCCGAAATCCGTAAAACATGGCATAATCCCTAAGGTTCAGCAGTTTGATTTTTAATCTCTAATATACTTTCGACAAAATACAACATATAATTCTCATGGAGGTGTTTATGTTGTATACAAATTACAAACAAAGTCGCAACGCAGCATGGGAATTCCTAATAAAATACAAAGTTAAGGAATTACCCGTAAGAATCAGTGGGATCTGTGAAAAGGAGGGAATCAAACTATATAGCTACGAACATGCAAAAGATTTGATCGTGCGATTCGGTCTTATGCAAAGAACGGTCGGAAACGACGGCTTTACATGGCAGGGAATGATCTTTTATAATCAGGAGTGCTCTGCCGCGCGGCAGCGTTTTACCGTTGCGCATGAGCTGGGGCATATCGTTCTAGGCCACACGGAGCTTCAGGCTCTTGTAAACCGGGAACCGGCGGCGAACGATAATCCTATAGAGCAAGCGGCAAATATCTTTGCGGCACGCTTGCTTGCACCTGCTATCGTGCTTAGGGATCTGGGCGTAACGAACGCCGAACAGATCCGGCAGTTCTGCGATATCAGCGCGCAGGCCGCGCAATACCGTATGCAGAGATTGCAGCTGCTGTATGACCGCGAGCAACGGTTTTTAGCCGAGCGCGGATATTCGTGCTTTGGGCTGTCTCCGTTGGAAAGAGAAGTCGAAAAGCAGTTTGCGCACTATATCAAGCATAACAAATTATAGCCATAGCCTTTGCCCTCCTTAGGAGGGCATTTTTTATTTTAAATAGGCTGACCTGCGGGCGTTAGAGTCTGTCGTTAGGCGTGCTTTTTGTAGTCTTTTTAAAGTTGGCCAGCAAGTCGGCCTGTTCCGCCGTTAATTCTATGATCGATTGTTCTCCGTTGCGGTTCAGAATCATGGAATATTGGTATGCTGACGCCTGAGCAGCGGCGTTTTTAGCGGCTTCGTGCCCGAGCAGGTAATCCGTTGTAACCTCGAAGTAATCCGCAAGCATTTTTACGGTTTTAAAATCAGGCTCCCTGATTCCTCTTTCCCAATTTCCGATCGTCCCCTGGGACACATCTAATTCTTTTGCCAGTTGGGCTTGCGTCAGATTGCGTTCTTCTCGCAGCTGTTTAAGCTGTTCTTTAAACATTAATATTCACCTCACGTCAATAATATCACATTGCGTGATAAATTGCAACATAATTTATAAATTTTTTTAAAAAATAACACGAATTGTGTAGACAATAAATACTAAATGTGATATTATAAATACAGATAGTGATTGAGGAGCGTGAGGAATTTGTCGGTAATGATAAAAAAGCGTCGAACGGCAATGCATTTAACACAGCAGAAACTTGGAGAGCGAGTAGGCGTCAGCCAAAGCGCAGTGGGGATGTGGGAAAGCGGGATCAGAACGCCCCAAACAAAGATCCTTTTAAAGCTTGCGGAGGTTCTGGGATGTACGGTTGACGATTTGGTAAGCGACTTTAATAGGGACAAAAATGAAAGCGAAGCAGCATATATAAGAAAAGGAGGAAAATTATGATTAAGGATTTACAGGAAGAAAACTACACCGAACTCAGAGCGATTGCGGCATATCACATGTCGAAGCTGGGATGGTCGCAAGCTAAGCTTGCACCCAAATGCCGTATGACACAAACTACAATGTCGAAAAAATTGCAGAATCCGCGATTGTTTCGCTACGATGAGCTTTTGCGGCTGTGCACCGTGCTGCAATTTGACGATGCTGAAAGATCGATCGTAATGGGGGTGAAGACATGAACTTTTTGCAATGGTGGAGCGCCGGATCAACCACGACCAACGGAGGTCTTGTCGTGCTGGTGCTGCTGATGTCGGCGGTGATTCTGCTGGCGTACTTCGGCGGGCACAGGGACGGCAGGAAAGAGCAGCGGCGGAAGGACGTCGACTGGTACGCGGGGATTACATATCGGATCAAAAACCCCAGGAGGAGAAGGCTATGAACAAGATCAAGGTAATCATTAAGCGGCCGGACAGCAAGCCGTACACAACTTGGATCAGCAACAGTTTGGAGAACCTTCAGCGCACGGTGGGCGGGTACATAGAGACGGTTACGCTTGCGACGGACTGCGTGCTGATCGTGAACGAGGAG
>JAHAAN010000136.1 GCA_018376855.1 Clostridiales bacterium
ATTGAAAATGCGCAGAGTTTTTTGGCTGCGGCGCGGTCCGGCGAGGAATTTTCCTCTTATTATTTTATGAAGGATCTTTATAAACGTGAAAACATCCAGTATATGCTGGAAGGCTATCTGTTTCCGGATACCTATGAATTCTATGTGGGTTCGAGCAACAGCGCGGTAATTAATAAGCTGATGACACAGTTTAACTATGTGTATAAGCCTGCTTATTCGCTGCGGGCAACGGAGCTTGGTATGACGATGAATCAGGTTATCACGTTGGCCTCTTTGATCGAAAAGGAAGGCTTGCAGAAGGATTTTGCAAAGATCAGCGCTGTGTTCCACAACCGTTTGAAGGCGGATATGCCGCTGCAAACGGATGCGGCCATTCAGTATATTCTTCATACCGAGCGCTTGGTACTGACAAGCGAGGAGCTTGCTGTGGATTCGCCTTATAACCTGCATACGAATAAAGGTCTTGCGCCAGGACCCATCTGCGCTCCGAGCCGTAAGGCGATAGAAGCTGCGCTGTATCCTGATCAAACGATTATCAGCGGCAAATATTATTATTTCACCCTGACCGATCCGGCCACGGGCGAGTGCGCTTTCTCCAAAACCTATGAAGAACATCAAAGAGTCGTGGAGCAATGGCGCCCCGTTTGGGAGGCTTACGACAAAGCGCAGGGAAGCTGAGTATGGTAACACAGCGAAGGACAACCGATTATCTGCGGGATATTCTGCCGCCGCAGCCGATCACTGTTGAAAGAAATGAAGGCACGCCGGTTTTGCCTCCTGAGTGTGCGCAGCTTTTGCGCACGCTTTGTGCGCTTGCAAAGCCGCAAAGCATTTTGGAGATCGGAACTAATGTGGGTTATTCCGCTATTACAATGCTGCTGGCAGCGCCGCAGGCAAGCTTATATACCATTGAAATGAGTGAGGAAACGGCTGAGCTTGCGCGGGAAAACATGAAAAAAGCGGGCGTATACGAGCGTTCCTATATCTATATCGGGAAGGCTGAGGAGATTCTTCCGTATATGCAGGGCTGTTATGATTTGATTTTTTTGGACGGCCCTAAAGGGCAGTATGCGCTGCTGAGCGAGTATTTGATTCCGCTGCTGAAAAGCGGCGGGCTGCTGGTGTGCGATAACGTATTGTTTCGCGGCATGGTTTCGGGGCAGAGAAAGGTTACGCCGAGAAAGCGTACCTTGTGCAAAAAGCTGGATTTGTTTCTCAGGCAGATCAGCGCCGATCCGAATTTGGAAACTACCGTGCTTCCGATTGGGGACGGAATCAGCATCAGTGTGAAACGGTAATTTGGGCGCTTTTAGAGTAAAAAGCGTCTTTTTGTATGAAGTGGGGGGAATTTATGACAGAGCTGCTTTGCCCGGCCGGCAATATGGAGCGTCTGCAATATGCTGTTCATTACGGAGCGGACGCCGTCTATATGGGGGGAGAAAATTTCAGTCTTCGGGCGTTTTCTGAAAATTTTGATGCGCAGCAGCTTGCTGAAGCCGTGCAGTATCTGCATGCGCGCGGCAAGAAGGCTTACATTACCTGCAATATTTTTGCTCATTATGAGGATATTGCAGCTATGGGGGACTATCTGCGCTATCTGTACCAAATTCATGCCGATGCCGTATTGGTCGCGGATCTGGGCGTGTTGAAGTTAGCAAAGCAGGTCGCGCCTGAACTTGCGGTGCATATTTCCACGCAGGCCAACACGACTAACGCGCTTGCAGCGCGCACTTATTATGAAATGGGCGCAAGCCGCGTTGTGCTTGCAAGGGAGCTTAGTATCGAAGAGATTCGGCGCCTGCGGGATCAGATTCCTCCGGAATTGGAGCTGGAGGCCTTCGTTCATGGGGCAATGTGCATATCCTATTCCGGCCGATGTCTGCTCAGCAGCTATCTGACAGGGCGGGATTCAAACAGAGGAAGATGTGCGCAGCCGTGCAGATGGGCGTATACGATTCGAGAACGGTCGCGCGAGGAGGAGCTTCCTATTTTGGAGGATGAACGCGGAACCTATATTCTGAACAGTAAAGATCTCTGCATGGCGGAGCATCTGCGAGAGCTTAAGGATGCGGGAGTAGATTCCTTTAAGATCGAAGGCCGCATGAAGACGGTTTATTATGCGGCAGTTGTAACGAATGCCTATCGCCGCGCGGTGGATGCAATGCTTGCCGGACAGCCGGCTCCGAGCGGGATTGTGCAGGAGCTTGAAAAGGCGGCAAATCGGGAATTTACCACGGGATTTTATTTTGGCAAGCCGGATGAGCATGCGCAGCGCTATGTTTCGAGCAAGTGTGTGCAAAGCCATGAATTTGTGGCCGTTGTGCGCGGCAGCGAGCAAGGCAGAGTGCTGTTGGAACAGCGCAATAAGTTTTCGGTCGGCGATGAGCTTGAGGTGCTCTCTGCCGGTGAAATGAACGGAAAGGTTTTCACGGTTTCTGCGATTTATGATGCCGAAACCGGCGAAGCACAGGCTTCAGCGCCGAATCCGCAGCAGATCGTTTATGTTCCGTGCGGTTTTACGCTTGTGCCGATGGATATACTGCGGCGCAAACAGGCGTAGGCGCAGTTTGCATTTATATGCGGTTTTTGAAATGCCGGTATCGTAATGGATGCGTATCGGTTATTTTTAGCCTTTTTCAATAAAATTCATGATTTTGATGAAGTTTGCGTTGGGGGTTATATTTAATAAAGGGGATAAATATGGAAGAATGTTTGTTTGCTTTAGCAATTTTATTTTTTCTTGGATATGTTTTATATTGGATTTTCAATAATCCTTATGAATATCCATACAAAGAAATTAGATTAGATATATCACGTAAGAAAAATGTACAATGGAAAGATGAAATTGATAGATATTTGTGTAAAAAAAATTCTATTGCAATATTCCGTAATCATGAGCAATATGTTCAAGTTTGGAAAAAAGAAACGGAAGAGAAGATTTCAAAGTCGCTGCTTAAGACTTGGAGAAAAAACAATACCTTAAAATTATAGATGATGAGCGAATGTTCATCTTTTTACTAACAAGAAAGCAGACGCGTTACAGTCAAAGAAACTATGTAAAAACACCATATATAGTTAATGTTAAGGTTGGCAAAGTAGAATGTAGCCTTAGGGAAGTGGAAGAGAGATACAAGCTGCTTTCGGAGATTGGCTTTCAGTGTACTTTAAATGAATATCATTCTAAAGATCAAAGACGGTTAATGACAAAAGAATTGAAAGATCAGATTAAAAAAAGAGATCACTATACTTGTCAAGTATGTCGTAAATATATGCCGGATGAAGTGGGATTACATATTGATCATATTATTCCTATTTCAAAAGGCGGGAAATCAATTCCTTCCAATTTGCAGGTGCTTTGTTCTAAATGTAATGGAAGTAAATCGAATAAATGCTGATTTTTGAAGGCTTAGTGCTTTTTTCTCAAAAATGCCTTTTTTATGCCCGCTGCAAGGCTCTTACAGCGTTTTTTCTCAGAGCATTTGCACGGAAGAATAGACATTTCTGCTGCGAATAGCGTTTTATGTTGTTTGGAGCGTTACGCAGTTAAAAGTTGTTTTTTGAAGGCAAGGCATAAATTTATTTTTACTTACTTAATAGGTACCTATGAAGCTTTTCATTTCAATGTTTATTCTATTCTTACTTCGTAACATAAGGGAAAGAGAAAAACATTGTATACCCTAATACTGTTTAGGATTATAACTTCGTTTTGTGTTGTGGATATATTTTTGTGATGTCTAACCTTGTGCTACATATAGGATGCGAAAAAGCTTTATTTTAATCTGTTTTTCACGAAAAAATAGATTTATATGTTTGGTTGTTTTTTAGCATGCTTCTTTTGTAAAGAGTTTTCTGCAAAGCTGTTTTTATTCTGCTGGCAGAAGATCCACAATCGCAAGCTCAGGCGGGTTGAAAACGCGGGGCAGCGCGCTCTTTGCCAGTCCGCGGCTGACGATCATGGTAACATTGCCCTCTAATTCGTAACGGCCTCCTGCATATTTGGGGAAAAAGCCTTCCCCAGGGGAAAACAGGCCGTTCAGGATGCCGGGAATGCGTACCTGTCCGCCGTGTGCGTGGCCGGCAAGCACTAAATCAAAGCTGCTGTTTTGGTATCGGTTAGTCAGCTCCGGCCGGTGGGAAAGCAGGATTGAATAAATGCCCTGCGGAAGCTCTTTGCGGCAGCGTTCAAACTGCGTGTTCCAATCGGCAATGCCTTCATCGGTATGCTTGGAGCATTCAGGATCGTCTATGCCGCAGATGTACAGCTCCTGCCCGTTGACGCGCACATGCTCGCCGGAGCCTTCCAGCACGGTGATCCCGCAGGCGCGGATTTTTTCTTTTAATACATTGATTTCGCCGGACCAGAATTCATGATTGCCAGCTACATAAAAGCATGGATATTCGGCGCCGATTTGCCGCAGCAATGTCAGCGCATTGTCGTGCGGGGGAGCATCGTCGAAAATATCGCCGATCAGCAGGATCAGATCGGGCTGCTGCGCGCGGATCGCCTGCATCAGCTCCTGCTGATCCTTGCCGTAATTGCTGCTGTGATGGTCTGAAATCAGCGCGATGCGCACGCTGGAGGAGATCTTTTCAGAATGCTCCGCGTATACGGGCGCGGAAATCCGATAATCAAGCGCTGCGATGCAGAGAGCAGTAAGCAGCAGCGCGGCAATGAGAAGCCATATCAGCATCTTTTTTCTTTTGGCAAGCATGTTTTGCCGTTCCCTTCCCGAATTTATCAGTATGATATACTTATTGTATTATATCATGTTTGCTTAGCCATAACAATTGGGAATTTACTTTTTTCAATAAGGACTTGTTCAGTAAGCGGCGGAGAATTTGAATGGCAGCTGCTGATTCTGCGTACATTTTTTGAAAACTGATGCCTGTGAGCTTTTGTGTTTTCAAAGCGGAGTATTTGCCGAGCGCATAGTGGGCAATCAGAATTCGGTGTATGTAGGAAAGTGAAGCGTATGCCGCCCATAGGCAAAGATTTCGTTCGTGGAGGATCAAG